>JALSIA010000037.1 GCA_026981865.1 Thermaceae bacterium | reverse complement strand
CCTCGTTCGGGGATACAGGGAAAGCAGGGGGAAGAAAGTGGGAGGTGGGAGGTGGGAGGTGGGAGGTGGCGTTTGCTCCAAAGATCTACGAACCGACCCGACGGGGGCATATCCCTTGTGAACCTCGATCTTCCCACCCCCTTCTCCCGACATCCCACACCCATACCGTCCCAGCCAACCGACCCCGTGCCGCACGGGCGCGCCGGGGCCCGGCCGCTGCGCGGGGCCGGTAGACTGGAGGGCGTGGAAATCGCCCTGGGGAGCACGAACGCGGTCAAGGTGCTGGCGCTTCGGTGGGCGCTCGAGCGTCTGGGGCTCGACGTCGAGCCGCGCCCGGTGAAGGTGCGGAGCGGCGTGGCCGCGCAGCCCCTGAGCGAGGCCGCGACCGCGGCCGGAGCGCTGGCGCGGGCCCGGGCGGCGCGCCAGGCGCTGGGGGCCGCGCTGGGCGTGGGCATCGAGGGCGGGGTGGACCTGGAAGGGGGCTGGGTCGTCAACGTGGCCGCGGTGCACGACGGTACGCTGAGCGCCCTGGGGCGCAGCCCCGGGGTGCGGTTGCCGGCCGACTGGTTGGCCGCGTTGCGGGCCGGTGAAACCCTGGGCGAGCTCATCGAGGCCCGCTACGGCCCCGAGGCGCGGACGCTGGGCGCGATGGGCGTCTTCACCGGCGGGGCGCTCACCCGCCAGGAGGCCAGCGCCCAGGCGACGCTAGCCGCGCTTGGGCGCTACTTCGCGCTGGTGGCGAAGGGCGGCGGTGAGTGAAGCGTAGTAGGCGTAGCCGGGAAGGTCCGCCAGTGGCGGGCGGTCGAGGGTGTACTGCCAGGCGCCGGGCCGGTTGACGGCCGCCCAGCCGTAGGGCTCCAGCAGCGCGCCAAGCTCTTCGCGCACCTCGAAGGCGTAGTCACCGGGGAGCTCGAGCTCGGCGAGCAGGTCCAGCCATTCGGCGAAGGCGGCCGGGTCGGCGACGGCCGGCACCACGAAACGCACCCCGCCGCGGGCGCGGCCCAGCCGTTTGTGGCGGCGTAAAAAGCGGCGCAGGCCGCGGCGTTCCTCGCCGCCGGGACGGTAGCTCAGGTAGCGGGGGGCGACCCAGGAGTAGACAAAACCCTGCGGTGCGTAGGCGCGCCAGCGGCCGACCACGTCCCAGTCGGGCACGCGGCGGTAGGTCTGGGTCAGCTCGATCGAGTTGAAGAGGGCGAAGTAGCGCCGCCGGCGCTCGCGCGGCGAAAGCCCCGTCCAGTCGCCCCCGCTCGGCCAGCCCGAGGTGCCCAGGTAGAGCATCAGCGGCTCCAGAACGCGAGCCAGCCGGCGGCCTGTTCCAGCATGACCTCGGGCAGCTCGTGCCCCACGCCTTCAAAGACGATCTGGGCGAGGCGGCCGTCGCGCTCCCTGTAGGCGGGGCGCAGGGCGGCCACCGTTTCTTCCATCCGCGCCAGCGGCACCACCGGGTCGCGCGCACCGTGCAGGTGCAGGAGGGGCGTGGGCGGATAGGCGGCGGCGCGGGTGACGGGCGGGCTGGCGTAGGCCTCGGACCACTCGGGGTGGGCCTCTATGAAGTCGGGCGGAGCGTCGAGCGGAAAGCCGCTGGAGATCAGGATCGCCGCCGCCCGCGGGCGCAGCAGCCCGCGCGAAATGAGCTCGTGCCAGACGTAGCCGCCCATGCTCGCGCCCGCAGCCAGCAGCGGCAGGTCGGCGAGCTCCGGGCGGGCGGCCAGCGCCGCGGCCAGGCGGGGCAGCTCCGTAACCTGGGCTGCGATCGCGCGCACCACGCCCTCGAGGTAGTTCGCGCGGTCCTTGGGATCGAAGCGCCAGCGCTCCTCGGCCCGCTCGCCGTGCAGCGGCGCGTCGGGGTGGACGGTGGCGAGGCCGCGGGCGTGGAAGGGCGCGGCCAGACGGGCGGTGCGCTCCTTGGAGCCGCCCGCGCCGTGCAAAAACAGCACCCAGCCCCGGGGCCGCTCGGGCCGGGCCAGCAGAAGCGGCACGCCGTCCAGGTAGAGCCGTTCCTTCGGGACCATGGTCAGTTGAACAGCGCCGAAATCGACTCGCCCCGGTGGATGCGGTCGATGGCCTCGGCGAAGAGGGGGGCCACCTTCATCACCCGCAGCTTTTCGCGCAGCGGCCGGGGAGGGGCGCAGGTGTCGGTGGCGGCGACGGTGCGGATGGGGCTCGCGGCGATGCGCTCGAGCGCCGGGCCCACGTAGACCCCGTGGGTCACCGCGGCGTAGACCTCGCGCGCCCCGGCGTCCAGCACGGTCTCGGCGGCCTTGACGAGCGAGCCCGCGGTCGAGACCTCGTCGTCGATCACCAGGGCGATCTTGCCTTTTACGTCGCCCACCAGGCCGCGCGCCTCCACCTCGGTGTCCGAGAGGCGCTGCTTGTCGATGAAAGCGAGCGGCGTGCCCAGCCGCCGCGCCAGCGCGCTGGCGCGCTTGATGTCGCCGGCGTCGGGTGCCACCACCACGGCGTGTTCCAGGTCCTCGATCTGGGTCACGAAGTGGTTGGCGATCACCATCTCGGCCGAGAGGTGGTCCATTGGCACCTTGAAGAAGCCGTGCACCTGCGGCGAGTGCAGCGTCATCGTGAGCACCCGGTCGGCGCCGGCGGTCTGCAACAGGTCGGCCACCAGCCGTGCGGCCACCGAGATGCGGGGCTCGTCCTTCTTGTCGCTGCGGGCGTAGGAGAAGTAGGGGATCACTGCGGTCACCCGGTGCGCGCTCGCCCCCTTGGCGGCGTCGATCATCATCAGCAGTTCGAAGAGGTGGTCCTGCACGGGGGGCGTGAGCGACTGCACGATGAAGACGTCGGCTTCGCGCAGCGACTCCTCGAAGCGGACGAAGAGGTTGTCGTTGGCGAACTTTTCGGTGCTGCTGCGGCCCAGTGGCAGTTCCAGGTGGTGGGCGATCTCCCGCGCGAGCGCAGGATTCGACTTCCCGGTAAAGACTTTCAGGGGACGGTTCATGCCGGCAGGTAGCATATCACACCCCGGCGCGGCGTCCGGCGTCGGATTTGACCCTTCGCTGACGTGAAGCAAGGGTAGATTCAGCTCAGTGTAAGGGTTCGCTGCCGTGTTCCTTGGGTTACTTTGTTTGGAAACTGCATGATCTGGACGTAATTATGGGCTACAATAGGCGTAAATCCACCGTTCGGCCATGCTCGGATGGGAGGTGTGGTGGGCAGGAGCTTCGAGTTCGTTCGTAACCTCTGGTGGCGCTTCCGTAGGCGGTTGCTGCCTCCCTTTCACCTGACGCCGGGCGAGTGGGCGATCCTGTCCCGGAGGCTTCCGGTCGTCGTCTATCAGGCTCTGGCCGACGAGCAGGGCACGACCCTCTTCGCCGCTGGAGCCATCGAGTCCATGCTGGGGTACACCGCGGCCGAATGGATGGGGCGTCCCGACGCTTGGTACGCGAGCCTTCATCCCGACGACCGCGCCAAGGTCATGCAGGCGCTGGCGCGGTTGGCCCCCGGGGCTTCGGTCGAGATCAGCTACCGCATGCGGCACAAGGCCGGAGACTGGCGCTGGATCCGCGACACCGTGACCCTGTTCGAAGCGGCCCCCGGGCGGCGGTACTACCTAGGAGTGATGACCGACGTCACCCACGAAAAGGAGCTCGAGCAGGCGACGATGGAGTCGTCCATCTTCCTCGACGAGCTGCTGCGTTCGGGTCCCTGGGTGCTTTACCGCCTCGAGGGGCCCACACAGCGCATCGGTTACCTTTCGCCCAACGCCCGCAACGTCCTGGGTCTGGACGCGGAAGAAATCTTGGGGCACACCCCCGAGCAGCTCGTCGAGCGGGTGCACCCGGAGGATCGCGGCCTCTTCCGCCGCCATTTCGCGCTGCTGCGTCAGGCGGGCGGTGACCAGACGCGCGTGCGGTTCCGTTTGGAGTCGGGCGAGTACCACTGGATCGCGCTGCATGGACGCAGGGCCGCGGGCGACCCCGAAGTCTACCTGGGCTACCTGATGGACGTGGAGGAAAAAGCCCGGCACGAGCAGTGGTCGCGCATGAACGCCGAGCGGCAGCGGGCGCTCTACGACCTGGGCAGCCAGGCCTGGGAAACGACCCAGCCCGAGCGCTTCTTCGAGAAGGTGGCCGAGGTGCTCGACCGCATCCTCGAGCCCGACTACGTCTCCATCATGGAGCACGATGCCGAGAACCGCAGTATGGTGGTGCGCGCCGGGAAGCGGGTTCCTGCGGGAACCACCTTCGAACTCGACCGTTCCCAGGCCGGCTTCACGCAGAAGCTCAACGAGGTGGTGGTCGCGCACGACCTGCGCAACGAGCGCCGCTTCCCGGTGCCCGATCGCCTGCTCGAATGGGGCATCCGCAGCACCCTGAGCGTGCCGATCCCGGGCAGCCGGGCGCCGTACGGGGTGCTCGGCATCGGCTTCAAGGACCCCCGGCGCATGGACGAGAACACCGTTCGCTTCGTGCAGCAGGTCGCCCAGCTGATGGGTCAGGTGCTGCGCTACCGCAAGGCGATGGACGACCTGGAGTTCAAGGCCTACCACGACGACCTTACCGGACTGCCCAACCGCCGCGCCCTCTACCGGTACCTGTCGCACCTGCTCTCGAACGCCGGGGCTTCGGGGGCCGTGGCCTTCCTCGACCTGGTGGATTTCGGCGAGGTCAACGACACCTGGGGTCACGAGACCGGCGACCGCCTGTTGCGCTACGTGGGTTCGCGGCTCCAGGCGCTCGCGCCCGTCGGGGTCTGGGCCGCGCGCTGGGGCGGCGACGAGTTCGTGGTCGTCTTGGTCGGCGACGACCCGCGGGCCCTGCTGGAGCAGGCACTCGAGCACCTGAGCGCCTCCACGCCGCTGGGCGAACACCGGATCCGGCTCTCGGCGCGCGCCGGCATGGTGCGCTTCCGCACCTTCGGCTCCGATGCCGAAACCCTGCTGCGCCGGGCCGACATG
>JALSIA010000036.1 GCA_026981865.1 Thermaceae bacterium | reverse complement strand
GGCCGCCGACGAGGCGGTGCACGAAACCGGGATCGTCAAGCACGTGGTCGTGGTGCGGCGCACCGGCCAGGAGGTGCCCATGGAGCCGGGCCGCGATCACTGGTACCACGAGCTCGTCGAAGGCGTGGAAAGCGAAGCCCCGCCCGAGCCGATGGGCAGCGAGGACCCGCTCTTCATCCTCTACACCTCGGGCTCGACCGGAAAACCCAAGGGGGTGCTCCACACCACCGGCGGCTACATGACCTACACCTTCCACACCGCCCGCACCGTCTTCGACCTGCAGGACGACGACACCTACTGGTGCACCGCCGACGTGGGCTGGATCACCGGCCACTCCTACATCGTCTACGGCCCCCTGCTCAACGGCGCCACGGTGGTGATGTACGAGGGGGCGCCCAACCACCCCGAACCCGACCGCTTCTGGGCGATCGTCGACAAGTACGGGGTAACCGTCCTCTACACCGCGCCCACCGCCATCCGCGCCTTCATGCGATGGGGCGAGCAGTGGCCGATGAAGCACCGCCTCGACTCGCTCAGGCTGCTGGGCACGGTGGGCGAGCCCATCAACCCCGAGGCCTGGCTGTGGTACTACCGGGTGATCGGCAAGGAGCGCTGCCCCATCGTGGACACCTGGTGGCAGACCGAGACCGGCGGCATCATGATCACCACGCTGCCCGGCGCCCACCGGATGAAACCCGGCTTCGCAGGGAAGCCTTTCTTCGGCATCGCCCCCGAGATCGTGGACGGCGAGGGGAACCCCATCACCGAGCCCGACCAGGGCGGCTACCTGGTGATCACCCAACCCTGGCCCAGCATGCTGCGCACCGTCTGGGGCGATCCCGAGCGCTTCGTGAACCAGTACTGGAGCCAGTACCCGGGCAAGTACTTCACCGGCGACGGCGCGCGCCGCGACGCCGAGGGTTACTACCTGATCCTGGGCCGGGTGGACGACGTGATCAACATCAGCGGCCACCGCCTGGGCACGATGGAGGTCGAAAGCGCCCTGGTGAGCCATCCGGCCGTGGCCGAGGCGGCGGTGGTGGCCCGCCCCGACCCCATCAAGGGCGAGGCGATCGTGGCCTTCGTGACGCCCGTGGGCGACGTCGAGCCCAGCGAGGCGCTGGCCGAGGAGCTGAAGGCGCACGTGGTCAGGGCGATCGGCGCCATCGCCCGCCCGGCGGAGATTCGCTTCGCCGCGGCCCTGCCCAAGACCCGCTCCGGCAAGATCATGCGCCGCCTCCTGCGCCAGATCGCCGCGGGGCAGGAGGAAATCTCGGGCGACATCTCTACCCTTGAGGACCGCAGCGTGGTCGAGCAGCTCAAGAAGGGGAAGTAGCCACGGTCCGCAGCGCCGCAGGGTGAGCCGCGACCTTTACGTGGGCTCCGCATAGTGATAAGATTTATCGGGTATGGCGGTGCCCGGTCTCGAACGGCGGTTTCGTGAGCGCGGCCTGCGACGCACGCCCCAGCGCGTCGCGGTGTGGAGCGACTTCGCCGGCCACCCCGGCAGCACGATCCGCGAGGCCGCGGCGCGGCTGCAGCGGGCCGGGATCGGGCAGGCGACCGTCTACCGCGCGGTGCGCGCGCTCGAGGAGGCGGGCCTGATCGTTCGCTTCGCCGCCCCGCACGGGGAGGTCCGCTTCGCCGCGGTGCTGGACCACGCGCACCTGCTCGTCTGCGAGCGCTGCGGGCACGTCGAGCCGCTCCAGGAGTGCGGGTTGCACGCCTACGAAGCCGAGCTGGCCCGGCGCAGCCGTTTCCGCGTCCGCGGCCACACGTTGATCGTCTACGGGCTCTGCCCCGAATGTCAGGAGTCGCCATGAACGCTGCGCCCCAGAAAGGTTCACCGGCCGTGGAAGTCGAGCACCTGACGGTGCGTTTCGGCGACCACCTCGCCCTGGAGGACGTCAACCTGACGGTTCCCGCGGGGGCCTTCGTGGCCATCGTCGGCCCCAACGGCGCAGGCAAGTCCACCCTGCTCAAGGTGCTTCTCGGGCTCGTTCCCCCGAGCAGCGGCCGGGTCCGGATCCTGGGCCGCCCCACCGACGGGGTCGATCCGCGGCGCATCGGTTACGTACCGCAGTTCAAAACCCTGGACCGCACCTTTCCGGCGCTTGCGGAAGAGCTGGTGGCCAGCGGCCTGCGGCGTGCCTGGCCGGGTCGGCTCACGCCCGCGGAACGCGCGCGGGTGCGCGCTGCGCTGGAGCGGGTGGGCGCGGGGCAGCTGATCGGCCGCCCCGTGGGCCGTTTCAGCGGGGGGGAGCTCCAGCGGGTCTACCTGGCGCGCGCCTTCGTGCGCCGTCCCCAGCTGGTGATGCTCGACGAGCCCGCCACCGGCATCGACGTGCTGGGGGAGGCCGACATGTACCGGTTGCTCGAAGACTACCAGCGGGAAACGGGCGCCACCCTGCTGATGATCACCCACGACTGGGAGGCGGCCTACCACCACGCCACCCACGTGATCGTGCTCAACCGCCGGCTCATCGGCTTCGGACCGCCCGAACGTGCCCTTTCGGAGCGTTGCCTGCGCGAGGCCTTTGGACACGTGGGACACGCGCACGGGTTCGCGATGGTGCTGGAAGGAGAACGCCGTGCTTGAAGTGTGGAGCCTGCCCTTCATGCAGCGGGCGCTGCTCGCGGGCTTGGTCATGGCTCTGCTCGCCGGATACTACGGGCCCTTCGTGGTGCAGCGGGGGCTCAGCTTCCTGGGGTCGGGCCTGGCCCACGCCGCCTTCGGCGGCGTGGCGCTGGGGCTGCTGCTGGGGCTCGAGCCCCTTTGGGTGGCCGTGCCCTTCACCGCGGCGGTGGCCCTCGGCATCACCTGGGTGCGCGAGCGCACCCACATCCGCGGCGACACCGCCGTGGGCATCTTCTTCGCCTTCTCCATGGCGCTGGGCATCGTCTTCCTTTCCTTGAAGCGCGAGTACACCGCCGAGGCCTTCACCTACCTCTTCGGTTCCATCCTGGCGGTCGCCCCGGCCGACCTCTGGGCCAGCCTGGCGCTGCTCGCCCTCACCGCCCTGACCCTGCCGCTGTGGGGGCGCTGGGCCTACGCCACCTTCGACCGTGAGTTGGCCGCGGCCGACCGGGTGCCCGTCGTCCTCGACGACTACCTGCTCGCCTTCCTGGTCGCGCTCGTCGTGGTCGTGGCCATGAAGCTGGTGGGGCTCCTGCTTGTAGCGGCCTTCCTGGTCATCCCCGCGGCGGCGGCGCGGCAGTGGGCGCGCACCTTCCTGGGGATGGTCGTGGGGGCGGTCCTCGTGGGCACCTTCAGCGTCTTCGCCGGCCTCCTGATTTCGTACGGCTACGACCTGCCCAGCGGCGCCACGGTGGTGCTGCTGCAGGCCTTCGTTTTTACCGCCGCGGCGCTGGTCTTCCGCAGGGCCTCGTAAACCCGCTATTTACAGTAGGAATACAAGACATTACACTGTAGCTATGTGGGTATCGACGAAGGCGCAGTACGGCCTGCGCGCGCTGGTGGAGATCGGCCTGCGCGGCCCCGATCCGGTGCCGCTCAAGGAGGTGGCCGAGGCGCAGGGCATCAGCCAGCATTACCTCGAGCAGATCGCGGCGGCGTTGCGGCGCGCCGGCTTCATCCGCAGCGTCCGCGGGGCGCGCGGCGGCTACCGGTTGGCGCGGCCCCCAGAAGAGATCAACGCGCTCGAGGTCGTCGAGACGATGGAGGGCTCGCTCTCTCCCGTGGGCTGCATCGAAGACCCGGGCAGCTGCGAACACGAGGGGCAGTGCTCCACCGAGCTGCTCTGGCGTCGCGTGGACCTGGCCATCCGCGAGGTGCTCGGCAGCACCAACCTGCAGCACCTCATCGACGAACGGCGCCTGATCGAAGCCAAGCGCAAGATGCACGCCGCCGCCTCGTAGCTCCGCTTTCGGCCGTTTTTCCCGCCGCCCCGCACCGGGGCGGCGGCGTCGTTGCGGGTATGATGAGACCACGCCCGCGTGCGTGAGGGACGGCAGGGGCGAGCATTGGTACGGGAGGGGACGATGGGCTGGGTCTACGCGTTCACCGAAACCAAGGGGTTGGGTAAGGAGCTGCTGGGCGGCAAGGGCTTTGCGCTGGCCGAGATGACGCGGCTGGGCTTTCCGGTACCGCCGGGGTTCACGCTGACCACCGAGGCCTGCCGCGCCTACCTGGAGCGCGGTGCGTTTCCCGAGGGGTTGTGGGAAGAGGTGCGCGAGCAGGTCGAGCGGCTCGAGGCCGCGACCGGCAAGCGCTTCGGCGGCGGGGAAGGGCTGCCCCTGCTGGTGTCGGTGCGCTCGGGCGCGCCGGTGAGCATGCCGGGGATGATGGACACGATCCTCAACCTGGGGCTCACCCGCGCAGGCGTGGCGGCGCTGGCCGAGGCGTCCGGCAACCCGCGCTTCGCATGGGACAGCTACCGCCGGCTGGTGCAGATGTACGGCGAGGTGGTGCTGGGGCTCGCGGCCGAGGGTTTCGAGCGCCTCCTCGACCGCGCCAAGGTACTGGCCGGGGCCGAGCGTGACGTGGACCTCTCCGCAGCCGACCTCGAGCGGCTGGTGGCGGCGTACCAGGAGCACATCGGGGCCCAGGGCCGCACCTTCCCCGACGATCCCTGGCGGCAGCTCGAGGGCGCGGTGCGCGCCGTCTTCGAAAGCTGGAACAACCCGCGGGCGCGCACCTACCGCCGGCTCTACGAGATCCCCGACGACCTGGGAACGGCGGTCAACGTCCAGGCGATGGTCTTCGGCAACCTGGGCGACGACTCGGGCACCGGCGTGGGGTTCTCGCGCAACCCCGCCACCGGCGAGCGCGGTCTCTACGGCGAGTACCTGAAGAACGCCCAGGGCGAGGACGTGGTCGCGGGCGTGCGCACCCCTCAGCCGCTCGAGCGGCTGCGCGAAAGCGAACCGGAGCTCTACGAAGCAATCGCCGACGT
>JALSIA010000035.1 GCA_026981865.1 Thermaceae bacterium | reverse complement strand
GGCTGCTGATCACGGGGCTGGGCGTCCTGCTGACCGGCCTCGCCCCCTCGGGCGAGGAGGTGGCGCGCAGCCTTCTCTACCTGGCGGCGACCCTGGCCTACGGCGGCGTCTGGCTCGCGGTGGCCCTTTTCTTCTCGACGGTGTTCAAGAGCCCCACCACCAGCGCGCTGGCCGCGATCGGCCTCTGGCTCTTCCTCACCGTCTTCTGGGGGATGATCGCGGGCCTGCTCGCGCCGGTGCTGAGCCCCGTACGCTACGGCTTCCAGGAGGAGCTCTACCGGCAGGCGCAGACGGAGCTGATGCTCGCCCGGGTCGCCCCCAACACGCTCTACGCCGAGGCCACCCTGGCGCTGCTGCGGCCCGAGGTGCGCTCGCTGGGCCCCGTGCTCCCGGCGCAGCTCGAGGGCATGGTCCTCGGCACGCCGCTGCCGCTGGGCCAGTCGCTGCTGCTCGTCTGGCCGCAGTTCGCCGGACTCGTCGCGGCCAGCGTCCTCTTCTTCACCCTCGCCTACGTGTTCTTCCAGCGGGCCGAGATCCGGGCCTAGGGGGGCGGCCCCCTAGGCCAACCACTCGGTCTCGTACTCTTTGGTCTTTGGAATAACACAAAGAAACTCGACGGACTCCTCGCCGCGGTTTTCGTACCAGTGGGCCACCCCGGCGGGGATGAAGACGGCGTCGCCGGGGCCAACCTCGCGCTCTTCGCCGTCCAGACCGATCGTCATCCTGCCCTTCAGCACGAACTGCTCGTGTTCGATCGTCGGGTGGCGGTGGGCGGGGATGCGGCCGCCGGCCTCGAGCGTGAAGCGCCGCAGAATAAAGTTGGGGGCTCCGTCCTCGGGGCCGATCAGCACCTGCAGAAAGGCCCCCTTCCCCTTGGCCACCGGTTTCTTTGGCGCCCCATCGGCGGGGCGCACCATCGCCTGGATCTCCATGGCGCTATTCTACCGCCCAGGCGGAAAGCAGCCGCACCACGTCCTCGTCGCTCACCTGCGGGAAATGCCGGTAGTAGGCGCCCACGGCCACGAAGTCGGGCGGGGTGCTCAGCGCCACCACCTCGGCCCGCTGCCGCAGGCGTTCCACCGCCTCCGGCGGACCTACGGGTACGGCCACGACCACCCGGGCCGGTTGCTCCGCGAGCACCGCGGTGAAGGCCGCCTCCATGGTGCTCCCGGTGGCGATTCCGTCGTCGGTGAGCACCACGTCCCGGCCCGCCAGCGGCTCCTTGGGGCGCACGGCGCGGTAGCGGCGGCGACGCTCGCGGATGACCTGCATCTGACGACCGATCTCGGCCTTGAGGTAGCTTGCGTCGGCGATGCGCTCCGCGTAGGGCTGCAGGAAGACCTGGCCGTCCTCGCCCACGGCCCCGAGCGCGTACTCGGGGTTGCCGGGTGCGCCGATCTTGCGGGCCAGGACCACGTCCATCGTGCCCCCCAGCTCGCGCGCCAGCACATCGGCGAGCACCACCCCGCCACGGGGAATGCCCAACACCACGGGCGCCTGCAGGTTCAGCGGACGCAGCGCTTCCACCAGCAACCCGGCGGCTTCCGTTCGGTCTTCGAAGAACAGCACCGACATGGCTCACGTTTATTGTACTCCCGCCCTATAGGCTGAAGGCACAAGGAGGAGCTATGTCGTGGTTCATCCCCCGGGCGGGGTTTCTGGAACGCCTCAGCGAAGAGGAGAAGATGCGGTTGGGGCAGATCTGCCCCCCGCGCAGCTACCGCAAGGCGGAGGCCGTCTTCCTGAGCGGCGACGCCTGCGACGAGTTGACCGTCGTCCTCGACGGCATGCTGAAGATCGTCCGCCACGGCCCCTCCGGGAAGGAACGCATCCTCCACCTTTCCGGACCCGGGGACATCCTGGGCGCCGAGTTTTTGGAGGACGGCGCGGTGTACAAGGCCGACGCGGTCTGCACCTCGGACGGGGTGGTCACCTGCCCCATCAACCGCGAGCAGTTCGTCCAGGTGGCGCGCGAACTGCCGCGCGTGACGCTCAGCCTGGTAGGCAGCCTGGCCGCCCACCTGACCCACCTGGAGGATCAGATCGAGTCGGCTACGGCCCCCGTCGTCGTGCGGCTGGGCCGGGTGCTCACCTGGACCGCACGTCGCTTCGGCCGCGACGAGCCGGACGGCTGGGTGCGGATCGAAAGCGAGCTGCGCCAGGAGGACCTGGCGGCGATGTCGGGCAGCACCCGGGTGACGATCACCCACACCCTGGGGCGGCTGCGGGAGCTGGGCCTGGTGGAGGGGACCCGCGGGCGGTACCGCGTCCGGCTCGAGCCCCTGGAACGCACGATCGAGGACCTGCTCTGGGAGAGTTAAGGGGCGGTGCGCCGGGCCTGCCAGCGGTTGAGCCCGTACAGGGCCGCCATCATGGCCAGCCCCAGGGCGAACCAGGCCCAGAGCGGCCAGGCCAGCCAGGCGTGCACCCTCGGGTCGTGGGAGATCAGCTGCGCCCCGGCCCAGACGATGACGAGCGAACCCAGGAGGCTCAGCCAGGGCCAGCGGTTGAGCAGCTGCGCGATCGCGGCGGAGCCCAGCATCAGGATGGGAATCGAGAGCATCAGGCCGAAGACCAAGAGCCCCAGGTGCCCCCCCGCCGCCCCCGCGACGGCCAGCACGTTGTCGAGGCTCAGGGTGAAATCGGCGACGATGATCAGCGTCACCGCCTGCCAGAACGAGGCGGCGCTCCCCACCCGGGCCTCCTCTTCCTCGCCGCCTAGCAGCTTGGCGGCGATCCAAAACAACGCCACACCGCCCAGGGCGCGCAGGAAGGGCACGGAAAGCAGCAGCGCCGCCAGGATGGTGAAGGTGACGCGCAGACCGATGGCGCCGAGCGTGCCCATCAGGATGGCCCGGCGCCGCAGGCGGCCGGGAAGGTCGCGCACGGCCATGCCGATCACCACCGCGTTGTCCCCCGAAAGCACGAGATCGATTAGGACGATGCTGAACAGACCCAAGAGGGTGGCTTCGGCGGTCATTCCTCGAGCACGAAACGGTCTTCGCGGTCGTGCAGGCGAACCCGTTGGATGATGCGGTGGTCGTGGTCGTTGTTGGTGTCGGAGGTGGCCACCACGGTGACGTAGTCGCGGATGGGGCTGCGGAGCACCTTTTTCGTCAGGGTCTCCTCCACCTGGAAGATGCCGGCGGCGTTGTTCATGCGCACCCGGATCTCGATGGGAATGGCGTCGCCGCGCATGATGATCACCTCATCCACCGCCAGCGCCGAGATCGAGTGGATGTCGATCGATCCCAGGCTGAAGGCCTTGCGCCCCCGCCCCTTGGTGATGTCGGTGCCGTCGGCCACCGCGGTCACGCCCGCTTCGATGGTCAGCGGTTCGGGGTGCAGGTCGTGGCTGTAGATCGAGTGCAGCATCAGGGCCCGTAGCTCGATGCGCTGCTCGGGCTTGGGGTAGAGCTCGCCCAGGATGCGGTTCAGGATGGGCAGCGCCAGGGTGACGCCGAAGGCCTCGTGATGCTCCCGGTGTACCTGGTTGCCGATGTCGTGCAGCATCGTGGAAAGGATAACGACGACGAAGGCGTCCTCAAGATCCCCGACCCCCGACTCGACGGTGTCGGGGCGCACCCCGGCGTCTACGAGCAGCTGCAGGATGGCCACCGAGGCGGCCCCGGTGAGCAGGGCGTGCACGCGGCCGTGGTCGTTGTACCCCAGCTTGTGCATGGTGATGTAGTTGGCCATGTCCCAGTGGCCGCGCGCCTCCGGGTCCTTGGAAAGCATCTCGTAGGCGGCCAGAGCCTTGGGGTAGGGCTCGAGCCCTTTGCGGATCGACTGGTCCGCCTCGACGTAGAGCCGCGACTTGGGGCTCGCGATGTGGATGATGCGTTCCCGCTGGTCAGACAATGGCGACCTCCATGGGGACCGACCCCAGAAAGCTCATTCTACCGCTTTTCCCGGCGGAGGCGGACTACTCGCCCCTGAACTCGGGCGCCCGTTTTTCCAGGAAGGCCGCGGTGCCCTCGCGCATGTCGTGGGTGGTTACGGTCATGCCGAAGAGGTCGGCCTCGATCTCGAGCGCCTCGGGCAGGGGCACGTCGGCCCCGCGCGCCACCGCTTCCTTGGCCAGCGCCAGCGCCACCGGGCTGTTCTTCATGATCTGCCCAGCCAGCTCGCGCGCCGCGGCGACCGCGTCGTCGGCGACGCGGTTGACCAGGCCGAGCGCGAGCGCCTCCTCCGCGGGCACGTGGCGGCCGGTGAGGATGAGATCGAAGGCGCGGCCCACGCCCACGAGCCGCGGCAGGCGCTGGGTGCCGCCAAAACCTGGGATGAGGCCCAGGCCCACCTCGGGCAGGCCCAGCTTGGCCTGCTTCGCGGCCACGCGCAGGTCGCAGGCCAGCGCCAGCTCGAGCCCGCCGCCGAGCGCGTAGCCGTTGATCGCGGCAATCGTGGGCACCGGCAACGCGGCGATGTGGTTCATGACCTCCTGACCCGCCAGGGCGAACTCACGGCCGATGAAGACGTCCTTAAGGGCGTTGATCTCGGAGATGTCGGCCCCCGCCACGAAGGCCTTGCCCTCGCCGGTGAAGACGGCCACCTTGACCTCGGGGTCTTCGGCGATCACCTCGGTCACCTCGGCGATCTCGCGCAGCACATCGGCCGCCAGGGCGTTGAGCGCCCCCGGCCGGGCAAAGGTCACCCAGGCGATCCCCTCCGATACCTCGTAGCGCAGGAACTCGAACTCCGGCACTTCCAGCGCGAACGCGGGTACCTCTTCGTGCGAATGGTCGTGTTCGTGAGCCATCCCTACACCTCTCCTTCCAGGAGGACGAGCCCCTCCAGGGCGGTTTCGATCATGCGGTGCACGCCCCGCCGCAGCAGGCTTTCCTCGACGAACTCGGTGTCGCCAATCTGGTTCGAGACCGTCAGCAGCGCCCCGGCGTGGACGCCGCGCATCCTGGCGATGAGGAAGAGCGCCGCGGCCTCCATCTCGAAGGCCACCACCCCGAAGCGGTTCCAGGCGCG
>JALSIA010000034.1 GCA_026981865.1 Thermaceae bacterium | reverse complement strand
GGCCTGGTCGCCGATGAGCAGCACCGGGGGGTTCCAGGTGATCGGCCCGGGGGCCCAGGGTTCGTTGCGCGCCAGCGCCTGGATGAGCCGCTCGACACCCGCGGTCTTGAGGACCACCCCCTCGGCCCCGCCCAGGCGGTAACGCCGCGGCTCCCAGCGCCACTCGACGAAGAGGATCCCGGCACGGGTTTCCAGCGGCGCGTACAGGCGCCAGATCTGGAGCTCCTCGTCGTTGTGGGGACGTTCCAGGTTCAAGCCTTCCTCCTAAACGAAGTATAACCGGCTTTAGGGAAGCACCTTGCCCGGGTTGAAGCGCCCTTTGGGGTCGAAAGCGCGCTTGATGCGGTGCAGCGCCGCGAGGGTCGCCCCGTCCAGGGCTTCGGCGAGAAAGGCGCGTTTGGTCAGGCCGATGCCGTGCTCGCCGGAGAGCACCCCGCCGTGCTCGAGCGCCACCCTCGCGATCGCGTGGGCGAGTTCGTGCACCCGCTGCTCCGGGGTTGCCTTCGGATCGAAGAGGATGTTGGGGTGGAGGTTGCCGTCGCCGATGTGCCCGAACTGGGCCAGCGGCAGTCCGTAGGCCTCCCCCAGCTCATGGATGCGCCGCACCACCTCGGGCAGGCGGCTGCGCGGGACGACGATGTCCTCGTTCATGCGGTGGGGGTGAATCCGCCCCAGGGCCGGGCTGACCGCCCGCCGCGCCTGCCAGAGGCGGTCCGCTTCGGCGGCGTCGGCGGCCCGGTGCACCACCCCCCCGACCGCGCGGCAGGCCGCGGCCACCAGTTCGAGCTCCTCCTCCACGACCTCCAGGTCGTCGCCGTCGGTGTCCACCAGCAACAGCGCCGCGGCTTCCGTGGGGAGGCCCAGATGGAAGGCGTCCTCGACCGCGCGGATGCAGGCCGCGTCCATGAACTCGAGCTTGGCCGCCACCACCCCCTGCGCGATCGCCCGACTCACCGCTTCGGCCGCCGCACCCACTTCGGGGAAGTGGGCCATCAGGGTGCGGGTGTGCTGCGGACGAGGCTCGAGCCGCAACCAGGCACGTGTGATCAGCGCCAGGGTGCCCTCCGATCCCACGAGCACGCCCACCAGATCGTAGGCCTCGCGGCGCGAGCGGTGGACCTCGCCCGCCGCGTCCACCCACTCGAGCTCCACGACATAGTCACCGGTCACCCCTTTCTTGAAGCACTGGGGGCCGCCGGCGTTCTCGGCGAGGTTGCCCCCGATCGTGCTCTGCTTGTAGCTCGCGGGGTCGGGGGGGTAGTAGAGGCCGTAGGGGCGGGCGGCCTCGCTGATCTCGTGGGTGACCACCCCGGGTTCCACCGCGGCCAGGCGCCTAACGGGGTCGACGCGCAGCCGGCGCATGCGCGTGAAGGCCAGCACCACCCCCGCCTCGGTGGGAACGGCGCCGCCCGAAAGGCCGCTCGCGGCGCCGCGAGGGAAGATCGGCACCCCCTGTTCGCGCGACCAGCGCACCACCCGCACCACGTCCTCCGTCGTCCGCGGCAGCACCACCGCGAGCGGCACCTCGCCCTCGGCGATGGCGTCGTAGCGGTAGAGCACCCGGTCGGGTAGGTCGAGCAGCACTTGGTCGGAACCCAGATCGGAGACGAGCCGTTCCAGATGCGGCATACCGCCAGTCTACCCCGCCCGGTATACTCGGGCCATGCGCTACTGGTTGATGAAATCCGAGCCCGAGGCCTATTCGATCGACGACCTCGAGCGCGACGGGCGCGAGATCTGGGACGGTGTGCGCAACTACCAGGCGCGCAACTACCTGCGCGCCATGGAGCCCGGCGACCTCGCCTTCTTCTACCACTCCAACGCCAAGCCCCCGGGCGTCGTGGGGCTGATGCGCATCGTGCAGAGCGGCGTGGTCGACCCCACCCAGTTCGACCCCGAGAGCTGCTACTACGACCCGAAGAGCACCCCGGAAAACCCCCGCTGGCAAACGGTCGAGGTGGAGTTCGTGGAGAAGTTCCCGCACATGGTGCCGCTCGCCGAGCTGCGCGAACGCTTCACCGCCGAGGAGCTGCCGCTGCTGAAGCGCGGATTCCGTCTGAGCGTAATGCCGGTGGACGCGGCGGTGGCGGAGAAGCTGCTCGAGCTCGCGAAAAACCAGGCGTGAAGCCATCCCTTCGGTTTGTTATAATGAATAGGTGAGCGAAGGCCTGATTCCGAGCGGCTGCGCCACGGGGTGCAGCCCTCTTCTTGAAACCCGCCCGTAAGGAGGAGCATGTCGCAGGTACTGCCCGTAGAAATCACCGAAGAGGTCAAGCAGAGCTTCATCAACTACGCCATGTCGGTCATCGTGAACCGGGCGCTGCCCGACGTTCGCGACGGCCTCAAACCCGTGCAACGGCGCATCCTCTACGCCATGTACCAGGAGGGACTGCTGCCCGGACGCAAGCACTCCAAGAGCGCCGGGGTCGTGGGCGAGGTCATCAAGAAGTACCACCCCCACGGCGACCAGGCGGTCTACGACGCCATGGTGCGCCTGGCCCAGGAGTGGAACCTGCGCTACCCGCTCATCGACGGTCAGGGCAACTTCGGCTCCATCGACGGCGACCCCGCGGCCGCCTACCGCTACACCGAGGCACGGCTCTCCCCGATCGCGCTCGAGCTCCTGCGCGACATCGACAAGGACACCGTCGACTTCGTCGAAAACTTCGACGGCACCGCCGAGGAGCCCACCGTCCTGCCCGCGGGCTTCCCCAACCTGCTCGCCAACGGCTCGACGGGCATCGCCGTGGGGATGGCCACCAGCATCCCGCCCCACAACCTGGGGGAGCTGATCAACGCCTTGGCCGCGATGATCGACGACCCCGAGATCACCCTCGACGGGGTGATGCAGCACCTCCCCGGCCCCGACTTCCCCACCGGCGGCCGCCTCAACCGCGTCGGCCTCAAACGGGCCTACGAGACCGGCAAGGGATCGCTGCGGCTGCGCGCGCGGGTGCGCACCGAGGAGCGCGGTGGGCGCAAGATGCTCGTCGTCACCGAGATCCCCTACCAGGTCAACAAGGCCAGCCTGATCAGCCAGATCGCCAGCCTGGTGCGGGCCAAGAAGCTGGAGGACATCTCGGGCCTGCGCGACGAGTCGGACCGCCAGGGCATGCGCATCGTCATCGAGCTCAAGCGCGGGGCCAACCCCGACGTGGTGCTCAACCAGCTCTTCAAGCAAACGAACCTGCAGACCAGCTTCACGATCAACATGCTCGCGATCGTGAACGGCGAGCCGCGGGTGCTGCCGCTGCTCGCCATGATGCGCGCCTACCTCGACCACCGGCGCGAGGTCGTGGTGCGGCGCACCCGTTTCGACCTCAAGAAGGCCGAGGACCGCGCCCACGTGCTCGAAGGGCTGCTCATCGCCCTCGATCACCTCGACGAGGTGATCGCCCTGATCCGCGCCTCGCGCGACGGCGCCGAGGCCAAGGCGGGGCTGATGCAGCGCTTCGCCCTCAGCGAGGTGCAGGCCCAGGCCATCCTCGACATGCGGCTGCAGCGCCTCACCGGGCTCGAGCGGGAGAAGCTGCAGGCCGAGTACCGCGAGCTGCAGGAGACGATCGCCTACCTGCGGGCCATCCTGGCCGACGAAACGCGGTTGTGGGGCGTGGTCAAGGACGAGCTGCTCGCGATCCGGGAAAAGTTCGCCGACGAGCGCCGCACCCTGATCACCGAGTTCGCCGAGGGCTTCAACCCCGAGGACCTGATCGAGGACGAGCCCATGGTCATCACCATGACGGCCGCCGGCTTCCTCAAGCGCACCCCGCTCGAGGACTACCGCGCCCAGGGCCGCGGCGGGATGGGGGCCAAAGCGGGGCGCACCAAGGACGAAGACGAGGCCACCCGCGTCTTCGTCGCCCAGATGCACGACGACCTGCTCTTCTTCACCAACCGCGGCCGCGTCTACCGCGAAAAGGTCTTCGAGCTGCCGGAGGCCCAGCGGGCCGCCCGCGGCACCCACGTGAAAAGCTTCCTGCCGCTGGAAGAGGGCGAGGAGATCAAAGCGCTGCTCTCCCTGCGCAGCCTCACCGACCCCGGCTACTTCGTTTTCGCCACCCGCAAGGGCGTGGTCAAGAAGACGGCGATCCGCGACTACCAGAACCTCAACGCCAGCGGCCTCATCGCCATCAACCTGGTCGAGGGCGACGATCTCGTGGACGTCCGCATCGCCGGCAGCGGCGCCCAGGTGGTGATGGCCACCTCGGGCGGCAAAGCCATCCGCTTCCCCCTCGACGAGGTGCGCGCCACCGGCCGCGCCAGCCAGGGGGTGCGCGGCATCCGCCTCAAGGAGGGGGACGAGGTGGTTTCGCTGATCGTCGTTCCGAAGGACTGGGAGGGCGACCTGCTGGCCATCAGCAGCCACGGGTACGGCAAGCGCACCCCGCTCGAGGAGTACCCGCTCCAGGGCCGCGGCGGCCAGGGGGTGATCACCTTCAAACTCAACGAGAAGGTGGGTCACCTCGCCGCGCTGCTGGCCGTGGACGGCGACGAGGACCTGCTGGTGCTCTCGCGCGGCGGGCTGGCCATCCGCACCCGGGTGCGCACGATCTCGCAGTACTCGCGCCCCACCAGCGGCGTCAAGGTGATGAACCTGGCCGCCGGCGACGAGATCGCCTCGGCCTTCGTGATCAAACCGCACGACTGATCCCGGCCCGCCGCCCGCGCGCCCGCCCGTCCGGCGGGCGCGTTAGACTGAAGGCATGGTGCGTCTGGTCCTGATCACGGCGCCCGACGAGGCCACGGCACGAAAGCTCGCGCGCAGCCTGGTCGAGGAACGTCTGGCCGCCTGCGTGAACGTCGTCAGCGGCCTGACCTCGATCTACCGCTGGGAAGGCGAGGTCCACGAGGACGCTGAGCTGCTGCTCTTGGTCAAGACGACCGCCGCCGCACTGCCCGAACTGGAGGCGCGGGTGCGGGCGCTGCACCCCTACAGCGTGCCGGAGCTGCTCGCCCTTGCGGTAGACAGTGGCCTGGATCGC
>JALSIA010000033.1 GCA_026981865.1 Thermaceae bacterium | reverse complement strand
ACCCCCTTCCTCTCCGCGGCCCGGGTCGGGAGCGCAGGTGCCCTGAGAACGCTCGCGGAGCTGGGCGCCGACGTGAACGCCCGCAGCAAGCTCGAGCGCAACGCGCTGCACATCGCCGCGCAGTTTTCCTATGACGAGGAGCCCCTGCTCCTTCTCGTGGACCTGGGCGTGGACGCGGCCGTGCCCGACGCCGCGGGCGCCTACCCATGGAACCTGCTCATGAAGAACCCCGACCTCGCCGATACCGACCTGGGCCTGGCGTTCTACCCCATCGGCCTGCACCCGGAACGTCGATAGGCTGAGGGGCTCGTGCGGCCCCCAGGAGTGGGCAGTAGGGGTTCACGCTCCTACTGCACGGGTGCTTTGCTCGTAATGGGGCGTAGAGTTGGAAGACTGCAGCAGGGGTGGGCGATGGCCCGATTCTTCTTTCCGCTCATGCTAGAGTAAACACATGAAGCGGTTTGTATACACAGTAGCAGCAATCTTCTTCGTAATGTATCCTTCCGCTATGGGGGGTACCGCCAAGGCTTTGCTCGACACCGAGTACTGGCTCACCCTCGACCCCCAGCGGCTCACGGTTCTGCTGGACAAGGTCGAGACCCTCGATTTCAGCGACGGCGAGGGGGAGACGCCGCTGCACGCGGCGGCGCAGGCGGCCACCCCTGAGACCTTCGCGGCGCTGCTTGACCGTTGGCGGGCCGAGGGTCTACCGCTGGATCCACGGGATCGGGAGGGGTTCACGCCGCTGATGGTGGCGGCCTATGCAACCCCCTACCCCGAAATCCTTCGCCAGCTCGTATCGGCCGGAGCCGACCTCGAGCTCGCGGGCCCCGATGGAGAAACCGCGTTGCACTTCGCGGCGCGAGGCAACCCTAAAACCGATATATTGGCCACGCTCGTCGACCTGGGTGGAGCGCTGGAGGCAGAGGACGTGGACGGCTGGACCTCGCTGCTGACCGCAGCCTATTCCGGTTCAGCTCAGAAGATCGCTCTGCTACTCGCCGCCGGAGCCCACCTCGATCACCGCGCGCGCAAAGGGGGGGTGACCGCACTGCACCTGGCCGCCGCCAACGCCTCCGGGCCCGAGCCGGTGCGGGTGTTGATGAAGGCGGGCCTCTCGCCTTCGGAGCTCAGTGCAGAAGGCTGGACTCCGGTCTTTTCGGCCGCGATCAATCCTAACCCTGGGGCGGTGGAAATCCTTGAGGTGCTGCTCGATGCGGGTGGGTCGCTCGGGTCTACCGGCAAGTATGGCGAAACGCCGTTGCACGTTGCGGTGCAACAGAGACAAGGTCGGCCCAAGCTGGTCGCTTTCATGCTCGAGCGCGGCGCGGACGTGCAGGCCCGCGACAGGTTCGGCTGGGTTCCATTGCACGGGGCGGCGGCCGTGGGCCGCAGCAGCGCGGTCGTGCGCCTTTTGGTCGAGGCGGGATCTGACCTCGAAGCGCGCACCGTAAATCAAGAAACGCCGCTCATTTTGTTGGCCAAACAGGGGGCTTCGCTGGAGGTGGCCCGCACCCTGGTCGAGCTGGGCGCCGACGTGAACGCCACCGGCCTCTGGGGGTGGTCCCTGCTTCACTACGCTGCAGCCGACGGCTCCTTTTATCTCAAAGTTGCGGACTGGGTGGAGCTGGGCGCCGACGTGCACGCCCGGAACGCGCTGGGCGAGACGCCGCTGCACGTGGCCGCCCGACTTGCGAAAGACCCGGACGTTCTGCGCGCCCTGGTCGAGCTGGGGGCCGACCTGGAGGCCCGCGACGGCAACGGTTGGACCCCCTTCCTCTCTGCCGCTCGCGGGGCGGTATCGAGCGGGACCCTGCTGCAAACGCTGGCCGATCTGGGCGCCGATGTAAACGCGCGCAGCGAGCTGGGTCGCAACGCGCTGCACATTGCGGCTCAGCACGCGGACTACCCAGAGCCTATCGAGCTCCTCGTGCAACTGAGTGTGGATGCGACGGTGCAGGACGTTGGGGGCAACTACCCCTGGAATCTGCTCTTGAAGAACCCCAGGCTCGCCGACGCTGCGGTGGCCCAGGACCTAAGCCCGGAAGGGCACAACACGGAAAGCCGCTGAGTTTCATCGTTGCAAAAATCGATCGGCCGCGCAGAACGTGCGGCCGATTTCGCTGAATGCAGGGTTCAGGCCTCGGCCGCCGCTTCGCCGGAGGTCGGTTCGGCTTTCAGGATCGCGCGTACCCGGTCGCCGGGAATGGTTTCCTTTTCGAGCAGCTCCTCGGCGATCTTGTGCATCGCCTGGTCGTGCTCCTCCAGGATCTTGCGGGTGCGCGCGTAGGCGCCGTCGAGGATCTTGCGCACGTCTTCGTCGATGAGTTCGGCGGTGCGCTCGGAAAAATCCTTGCGCCGGGCGATCTCCTCCCCCAGGAAGACCGGGCCCATGCCGGCGTCCCAGGCGATGTGCTTGAAGTGGTCGCCCATGCCCCACTCGAGCACCATCCGCTTGGCGGTTTCGGTGGCCCGCTTGAAGTCGTCGGCGGCGCCGGTGGTGATCGTTCCGGTGAACAGCTCCTCGGCGGCGCGTCCGCCCATGAGCACCGAGAGCTCGTCCATCAGGTGCTCGAAGGAGACGAGCACCCGCTCCTCGGGCTGGTGCCAGGTCACGCCCAGGGCCATGCCGCGCGGCACGATCGAGACCTTCTGGGTCTTGTCGGCGTTGGGCAGCACCTCGCTGACCACCGCATGCCCCGCCTCGTGGTAGGCGATGGCCCGCTTCTCCTTGTCCGAGAGCTTGAGGGAGCCGCGTTCGAGCCCCAGCACGATCTTGTCGAGCGCGGTCAGGAAGTGCTGCTTGTGGATGCGCTCGCCGTTCTCGCGGGCGGCCTGCAGCGCCGCCTCGTTGACCAGGTTCTTCAGGTCGGCGCCGCTGAAGCCCGGCGTCATCTGCGCCAGCTCCTCGACGTCCACGTCGTCGGCGATGGGCTTGCCGCGCATGTGCACCAGCAGGATCGCCTTGCGCTCCTCCAGGCTGGGCAGCCCGACCATCACCTTGCGGTCGAAGCGGCCCGGGCGCAAGAGCGCCGGGTCGAGGATGTCGGGGCGGTTGGTCGCGGCCATAACGATGACCGAGGTGTCCTTTTCGAAGCCGTCCATCTCGGCCAGGATCTGGTTCAACGTCTGCTCGCGTTCGTCGTGGCCGCCGCCGATGCCGGCGCCGCGCTTGCGCCCGATCGAGTCGATCTCGTCGATGAAGATGATCGCCGGCGCGTTCTTGCGCGCCTCCTCGAACAGGGTGCGTACGCGGCTGGCGCCGACGCCCACGAACATCTCCATGAACTCGCTGGCGCTCACCGAGAAGAAGGGGACGCCCGCCTCACCGGCGACGGCGCGCGCGAGCAGCGTCTTGCCGGTGCCCGGCGGACCCACCAGCAGCACCCCCTTGGGGATCTCGGCCCCGATGGCCAGGTACTTCTGCGGATGCTTGAGGAAGTCCACGACCTCCACGAGCTCCCGCTTGGCCTCTTCGTGGCCGGCCACGTCCTTGAAGGTGGTGGAGACCTGTTGCTCCTTGCCGTACATGCGCGCGCGCGACTGGCCGAACTGCATCACCCCGCCCCCGCCGCCCGCGGCGGGTCCGCGCATGAAGAAGAACCAGAAGAAGCCCACGAGCAGCAGCACCGGCAGGAAGTTGGCGAGGATCAGCAGCCAGGGCGAGGTGGTCTTGAAGCTGAACTCGACGCCGTGCTTTTGCAGCAGCGTCGGCAGTTCCCGGTCGGCCACCTGTGGAATGGGGGTGGTGGTCACGAACCGCTTGGTAGTGATGACCTTGTCCTTGCTGGTCACCCGCTCCGGGCTCTTGAACTCGCCGCTGATGCGGTCTTCGGCGATGAGCACCTTCTGGACCTTGTTTTCCGTGACGAAACGAACGAAGGTGTCGTAGCTGATGGGCGGTGCGGCTCCGGCGTTGCCCATCAACGAGTAGAGCCAGAGCCCAAAAATAAGGAAAAGGACGATCGTCCAGGGGTTGATCCGGTTTGGCAAAGCGACCTCCGCTTCCGGGCGGCCTGCGCCCTGAGCCCTAACAGTTTATACGAACGGCGGCTGAGAGGGTCTTGAGGCTGGCGTGCTATGCTTTGGGCGTGACGCCCCGTATCGAGGAATGGTTACACCAGGGCGAGTACGACCGCGCCTACGACGCCCTCGTCGCGGCGGCCGAGCGCCGCTTCACCACCTCCGCCCGCGCCGCCGAGGCCCTCGTGGACCTTGCCGAGTTCTACAGCCTCTACGGTGAGGCCGAGGCCGAGGCCTGGCGCGCGGCCCTCGACGAGGCGAAGGCGCGCTGGCCCGGTGTCGAGCGCAACGATCGCTACGCCGCGCTGCGGTTCGAGCTGGAGACGCTGGCCGGCCAGACGCTGGAGCCGCCGCCCGTGGAGCAGCCGCGCGCGGCCTACCACGTCGCCCAGGGGCTGGCCTACCTGGGGCGGCTGGAAGCGGCGCTGGGGGCCCTGCCCGACCCGGAGGTCCTGCCCCCTTTCCTGGAAGCGCGCGCCTGGGCGCTTTCCGGGCGGGTGCACGAGTCGTTGGGACGGCTCGACGCCGCGGCCCGGGCCCACGAGCGCGCGGCGGGGCGTTCCCACGGCAAGGAGCGGCTCTGGAGCCTGCTCGACGCCGCGGCGCTATGGCTGGAAAGCGAGGCTGCGGAGCAGGCGCAGGCCTTGCTGGCCGAAGCGGAGCCCCTGCTCGGCGAGGGGGAACTCTCCGACCGCGCGACCTACCGTTACCTGCGGGCGCGGGTCGAGCTCCTGCTGGGCAACCCCGAGCGCGCCGCCGAAGAGATCGTGCAGGCCGAAGGGCTCGAGGCGGCGGGGGCGGGGCTGAGCCACGGCACCGCGATGGTGCGGGCCCAGGTGCATCAACAGAGCGGCCGTCTCGAGGCGGCGCGCGCAGCCTACCAGGACGCCGAGAAACGCGCCGCGGTCGGGGACCTGCCCTTCGTCTGGCACGAGTGGGGGCTGTTCGAGCTCGACCACGGGGACCTGATCCGCGCCGAGGCGCTGCTGCGCAAGGTCGCGAGCGACGAGGCCTACCCCCACCGCTCGCGACC
>JALSIA010000032.1 GCA_026981865.1 Thermaceae bacterium | reverse complement strand
GCAAGGAGGAAACCATGGCCAAAGGTGTATTCGAACGAACCAAGCCCCACGTCAACGTGGGCACCATCGGTCACGTCGACCACGGCAAGACCACCCTCACCGCGGCGATCACCTTCGCCGCCGCCGCCGCCAACCCCAACGTCGAGGTGGCCAGCTACGAGGAGATCGACAAGGCCCCCGAGGAGAAGGCCCGCGGCATCACCATCAACACCGCCCACGTGGAGTACGAGACCGAGAAGCGCCACTACTCCCACGTCGACTGCCCCGGCCACGCCGACTACGTCAAGAACATGATCACCGGCGCGGCCCAGATGGACGGCGCCATCCTGGTCGTCTCCGCCGCCGACGGCCCCATGCCCCAGACCCGCGAGCACATCCTGCTCGCCCGTCAGGTGGGCGTGCCCTACATCGTCGTCTTCATGAACAAGACCGACATGGTCGACGATCCCGAACTCCTCGAGCTCGTCGAGATGGAGGTGCGCGAGCTCCTCAGCGACTACGAGTTCCCCGGCGACGACGTCCCCGTGATCGCCGGCTCCGCCCTCAAGGCCCTCGAGGCCCTGCAGCAGAACCCCAACACCCAGCGGGGCGAGAACGAGTGGGTCGACAAGATCTGGGAGCTCCTCGACGCCATCGACGAGTACATCCCCACCCCCGAGCGCGACGTCGACAAGCCCTTCCTGATGCCCGTCGAGGACGTCTTCACCATCACCGGCCGCGGCACCGTCGCCACCGGCCGCGTCGAGCGCGGCAAGATCACCGTGGGCGAGGAGGTCGAGATCGTCGGCCTGCGCCCCACCCACAAGACCGTCGTCACCGGCCTGGAGATGCACCGCAAGATCCTCAACGAGGCCATCGCCGGCGACAACGTCGGCGCCCTGCTGCGCGGCGTCGCCCGCGACGAGATCGAGCGCGGCCAGGTCATCGCCAAGCCCGGCTCCATCACCCCCCACACCAAGTTCGAGGCCTCGGTCTACATCCTCAAGAAGGAGGAGGGCGGCCGCCACACCGGCTTCTTCACCGGCTACCGCCCCCAGTTCTACTTCCGCACCACCGACGTCACCGGCGTCGTCACCCTCCCCGAGGGCGTCGAGATGGTCATGCCCGGCGACAACGTCGAGTTCTCCGTCGAACTCATCAAGCCCATCGCCCTGGAAGAAGGCCTCCGCTTCGCCATCCGCGAGGGCGGCCGCACCGTGGGCGCTGGGGTCGTGACCAAGATTCTGGAGTAGCACCGCGTCGCGCGGCGTAGGGGAGGGGTCCCTCCCCTACGCTGCCGCGCGTAAAGGAAGAGGACCGAGATGGCGAGCGACGTACGCATTAAGGTATTGTTGGAGTGCACCGAGTGCAAACGGCGCAACTATGCGACCGAGAAGAACCGTCGCAACACCACGGGCAAGCTGGAGATCAAGAAGTACTGCCCCTGGTGCCGCAAGCACACCGTGCACAAGGAAGTCAAGGCGTAGCGATGGGTAAGATCATCACCTACTTCCGTGAGGCCCGGGCCGAACTGGCGCGGGTGAGCTGGCCGAGCCGGGACGAGATCATCCAGTCGACCGAGGCGGTGCTGCTGTTCACGCTGTTCTCGATGACCATCTTCTGGATCTACGATATGGCCTTTGGCGCGGTCATGCAAAGAATCCTGCAATGAGCATCGAATGGTACGCGGTCCACACCTACGTCGGTTACGAGGACAAGGTCAAGGAGAACCTTGAAAAGCGTGCCCGCGCCCTGGGCATGCAGGACAAGATCTTCCAGGTCCTGATCCCGACCGAAGAGATCGTCGAGCACCGCGAAGGCGGCAAGAAGGAGACGGTCTACCGCAAGCTCTTCCCGGGCTACGTCTTCGTGCAGATGGACCTGGGCGACAACCCGGAAGACCCCAACGAGGCCTGGGAGGTGGTGCGCAACACCCCGGGCGTGACCGGCGTGGTGGGCACCAGCGAGGGCGGCAAGTACCGCCCGGTCCCGCTCACCCCCGACGAGGTGCAGCGCATCCTCGAGGTGAGCGGGCTGGCGGGCCGCAAGGAAAGCCCCAAGCCCCAGGTCACCTTCAAGGAAGGCGACGTGGTGCGGGTGGTCAGCGGACCCTTCGCCGACTTTACCGGTGTGGTCAGCGAGATCAACCCCGAGCGCAACAAGGTTAAGGTCCTGGTTTCGATCTTCGGTCGCGAAACGCCTGTGGAGCTGGACTTCTCCCAGGTGGTGCGCGCCTGAAGCAGCGTTCGTACCCCGAACTTCGGGGGAGCTGAGGAGGCAACATGAAAAAGGTCATCGGTTTGGTAAAGTTGCAGCTGCCTGCGGGCAAGGCCACCCCGGCCCCGCCCGTGGGGCCGGCGCTCGGTCAGCATGGCGCCAACATCATGGAGTTTTGCAAGGCCTTCAACGCGGCCACGGCCAACATGGGCGACGCCATCGTTCCGGTGGAGATCACCATCTACGCCGACCGCTCGTTCACCTTCATCACCAAGACGCCCCCGGCCTCCTACCTGATCCGCAAGGCCGCGGGCATCGCCAAGGGCGCGTCCAACCCCAGCCGCGAGGTGGTGGGCAAGATCACCTGGGACGACTGCCTGAAGATCGCCGAGCAGAAGATGAAGGACCTCAACGCCGGCTCGCTCGAGGCCGCCGCCCGCCAGATCGCCGGCTCCGCCCGCTCGATGGGCGTGGAAGTGGAGGGGATGCCCGATGCCTAAGCACGGCAAGCGTTACCGCGCACTCCTCGAGAAGATCGACCCGAACAAGGTCTACACCATCGACGAGGCGGCCAAGGCCGTGAAGGAGCTGGCCTCGGCCCGCTTCGACGAGTCGGTGGAGGCCCACATCAAGCTGGGCATCGACCCGCGCAAGTCGGACCAGAACGTCCGCTCCACCGTGGCGCTGCCCCACGGCACCGGCAAGCAGGTGCGGGTGCTAGCCATCGCCAAGGGCGAGAAGATCAAGGAGGCCGAAGAGGCCGGGGCCGACTACGTGGGCGGCGAGGAAATGGTGCAGAAGATCCTCGACGGTTGGATGGACTTCGATGCCGTCGTGGCCACACCCGACATGATGGGCGCGGTCGGTTCCAAGCTGGGGCGTATCCTGGGTCCCCGCGGCCTGCTGCCCAACCCCAAGGCGGGCACCGTGGGCTTCAACATCGCCGAGATCGTGAAGCAGATCAAGGCCGGACGCATCGAGTTCCGCAACGACAAGACCGGCGTGGTGCACGCGCCCGTGGGCAAGGCCAGCTTCGAGCCCGAGAAGATCGCCGACAACGTGCGCGCCTTCATCAAGGCCGTTGAGCAGGCCAAGCCCGAAGGCGCCAAGGGCACCTACCTGAAGAGCGTCTACCTCACCACCACCATGGGCCCCTCGATCAAGGTGGACCCGCACAGCTGAGCGGCCGCGGCAATTGTGAGGCAGGCCCCTTTTTCCAATGGCCGATCGGGTATACACTCACTATTCGGCACCCCGGTGCGGACTCGTCCGCGCCAGAGCAGGACGCTGAAGACCGCGGGGGGCCGCAGGCCTTAAACATCCCGCCGAGGCGCGAGGGGGAGCGTTTCGAAGCAACCGGTTCGGGGGACCCCCACCCCTGACAGGCAGGAGGAGAACGTGCCGAGTGAACGCAACGTGCAACTGCTGGAACGCCTCAAGGAGATGCTCCAGCAGACGAACGGCTCGTTCTTCCTGGTGAACTACCAGGGTCTCGACGCCAACGAGGAGTTCCAGCTGCGGCGCCAGGTCACCCAGGCGGGCGGCCGCATCTTCGTGGCCAAGAACACCCTGATACGGATCGCCGTCCGCGACCTTGAGCTGCCCGAGGTGGACGAGGTGCTCAAGGGACCCAGCGCGGTGGTGATCTACGACGAGCCGGTGGCCGTGGCCAAGGCCCTGGTGCAGTTCGCCAAGGAGAACTCCAAGGAGATCCCGCAGATCAAGGCGGGCTTCCTGCAGGGCCAGAAGCTGGCGCCCGAGGAAGTCAAGGCCATCGCCGAGCTACCGACGCTCGACGAGCTGCGGGCGGAACTGGTGGGCGTGCTGCAGGCGCCGATGTCGGAGCTCGTGGGCGTGCTCGAGGGCGCGCAGCGCGAGTTCGCGGGCCTGCTGGACGCGTACGTAAGCAAACAAGAAGCGGCGTAGCCGCACGTTAAAGGAGGAATGAAGATGGCTTTGGACGTAGACGCGATCATGGAGCAGTTGAACGGCGCGACGGTGCTGGAACTCAAGCAGCTGATCGACCGCATCAAGGACGAGTGGGGCGTCGAAGCGGCCGCCCCCGTGGCCGTGGCCGCGGTGGCCGCCGCCGGCGGTGCCGAAGGCGGTGCGGCCGAGGAGAAGACCGAGTTCGACGTGGTCCTCAAGGAAGCCGGCGGCCAGAAGCTCAAGGTCATCAAGGAGGTCCGCGCGATCACCGGCCTGGGCCTCAAGGAGGCCAAGGAGCTCGTCGAAAAGGGCGGCGCCATCAAGGAAGGCGTTTCCAAGGAAGAGGCCGAGGAGCTCAAGAAGAAGCTCGAGGAAGTCGGCGCCGTCGTCGAACTGAAGTAGCGTGCCTCGGCTGGCGGCGCGCCTACGCCGGTAGCCGTCCCACCGGGTGTGCGACTTAGGGGAACGCCGGATCCGGGCAAGGGCCCGGATCCGGGGCTCCCCACCCTTCCGTGTAAGATGAAGACAGCAGCGGATGCCCAGCAAGCGAGCACGATTCGGCCTTTTCGCCCCTGCACCCGCGGGTGCGGGCGACGGGAGGGCGCTGTGGCCCTGCCAGAGGTGAGCGCATGAGGAAAACAAAGCGGTTCGGCAGCATCAAAGAAGTCATCCCCCTCCCCCCGCTGACCCAGATCCAGGTGGACTCCTTCCGCAAGGCCCTGCAGCTGGAAGTGGCCCCGAGCAAGCGGGAAAACTTTGGCCTGCAGGCCGCCTTCAAGGAGGTCTTCCCGGTCGAGGAGAGCGAGAAGGGGCGCGGCGGTCTGGTGCTCGACTTCCTCGAGTACCGTCTAGGCGAGCCCAAGTTTGGGCCCGACGACTGCCGCGAAAAGGACCTCACGTACCAGGCGCCGCTCTACGCCCGCCTGCAGCTGATCCACCGCGACTCCGGCCTCATCAAGGAGGACGAGGTCTTCCTCGGCGACCTGCCGCTGATGACCGACGACGGCTCCTTCATCATCAACGGGGCCGACCGCGTCATCGTCAGCCAGATCCACCGCTCTCCGGGCGTCTACTTCACCCCGGATCCGAACCGTGCCGACCGTTTCGTCGCTGCCGTCATCCCACTGCCCAAGCGCGGCCCCTGGATCGACCTCGAGTTCGACTCCTCGGGCGCGCTCTTGATGCGCGTCAACAAGAGAAAGTTCCCCGTCATCCTGCTGCTCCGGGTCCTGGGGCACGACGCCGTCAGCCTCAAGAAAGAGCTCGGTGCCTTCCCGGAGCTGCTAACGGGGATTTTGGACGAGTCGATTTTGGAAATGAGCCCGTCCGAGGCGCTGCTGCGGCTCTTCACCATCCTGCGCCCGGGCGACCCGCCGAAGAAGGACAAGGCGACCTCCTACCTGGTTTCGCTCCTCGCCGACCCGCGCCGCTACGACCTGGGCGAGCCGGGCCGCTACAAGGTGGAGGAGAAACTGGGCATCAAGCTTCCCAGCCGCACCATCCTCGGCTTCGAGGACGGGGAGTTCAAGGACTACGCCCTGCTGGCCACGATCAAGTACCTGCTCGCGCTCGCCAGCGGCGAAGAGGGTTACGAGGCCGACGACATCGACCACCTTGGCAACCGCCGCATCCGCACCGTGGGCGAGCTGCTGGCCGACCAGTTCCGCATCGGCCTGGGGCGCATGGCCCGCGGGGTGCGCGAGCGCATGATCATGGGCAACCCTGAGGCGGCCACCCCCGCCAAGCTGATCAACAACCGCCCCCTGGCCGCCGCCATCCGCGAGTTCTTCGGGCGCAGCCAGCTCTCGCAGTTCAAGGGGCAGACCAACCCCCTCGACGAGATGCGCCACAAGCGCCGCATCTCGGCGCTGGGCCCCGGCGGCCTGACGCGCGAGCGCGCCGGTTTCGACGTGCGCGACGTGCACCGCACCCACTACGGCCGCATCTGCCCGATCGAGACGCCGGAAGGCGCGAACATCGGCCTCATCAACTCGCTGGCGGCCTACGGGCTGATCAACGACCTGGGTTTCGTGATGACCCCCTACCGCAAGGTCAAGAAGGGCGTGGTCAGCATGAACCCCAAGGACGTGGTCTACATGACCGCGACCGAAGAGGACAAGTACACCATCGCCCAGGCCAACACCCCGGTCGACGAGAACGGCCGCATCGCCACCGACCGGGTGGTCGCGCGCCGCAAGGGTGAGCCCGAGATCGTGGACGCGTCCGAGGTCGAGTTCATGGACGTGAGCCCCAAGCAGGTCTTCTCGGTCAACACCAACCTGATCCCCTTCCTCGAGCACGATGACGCCAACCGTGCGCTGATGGGTTCGAACATGCAGGCCCAGGCGGTTCCGGTGATCCGCGCCGAGGCGCCCGCGGTGGGCACCGGGATCGAGGACCGGGTCATCCGCGACTCGCTCACCAGCGTCTACTCCGACGTCGACGGCGTGGTCAAGTACGTGGATGGCGACACCGTCGTCATCGAGCAGAAGAACAAGAACCTGCGCGAGTACAAGCTGCGCCGTTTCGTGCGTTCGAACCAGGGCACGACGATCGACCAGCGTCCGCGGGTGAACGTGGGCGACAAGATCAAGAAGGGCGACCTGCTGGCCGACGGGCCCGCGGCCGACCACGGCCGGCTGGCGCTGGGGCAGAACGTGCTCGTGGCCATCATGCCGTTCGACGGCTACAACTTCGAAGACGCCATCATCATCAGCGAGAACCTGCTGCGGCGCGACCACTACACCTCGATCCACATCGAGCGCTACGAGATCGAAGCCCGCGACACCAAGCTGGGCCCCGAGAAGATCACCCGCGACATCCCCAACCTGGGGGAGGCGGCGCTGCGCGATCTCGACGAGGACGGCATCGTGCGCGTGGGCGCCGAGGTCAAGGCGGGCGACATCCTGGTGGGCCGCACCAGCTTCAAGGGCGAAACCGAGCCCAGCCCCGAAGAGCGCCTGCTGCGCTCGATCTTCGGCGAGAAGGCGCGCGACGTGAAGGACACCAGCCTGCGCGTGCCCCCGGGCGAGGGCGGCATCGTGGTGCGCACCCTGCGCCTGCGCCGCGGCGATCCGGGCGTCGAGCTCAAGCCGGGCGTGCGCGAGGTGGTGCGCGTCTACGTGGCTCAGAAGCGCAAGCTGCAGGTGGGCGACAAGCTGGCCAACCGCCACGGGAACAAGGGCGTGGTTTCCAAGATCCTGCCCCCCGAGGACATGCCCCACCTGCCCGACGGCACCCCGGTGGACATCGTCCTCAACCCCCTGGGCGTGCCCAGCCGCATGAACCTGGGGCAGATCCTGGAGATTCACCTGGGGCTCGCGGCCCACGAACTCGGGATGGAGTTCATCACCCCGGTCTTCGACGGCGCCAGCGAGGAGGAGATCAAGGAGCTGCTCGACCAGGCCTTCGAGCTGCGCTGGGCCGAGCGCGAGAAGCACGGTGTGGGTCTGGACCGGCGCGAGCTGGAGGTAATGGCGCGCGCCGCCAAGATGGGCGTGGTGGCCGAGGAGCTCGAGCCCCGCGAGCAGCTGAAGGCGCTGTTCAAGCAGGGCAAGGCGGTCCTCTACGATGGCCGCACCGGACAGCCCATCGAAGGCCCGATCGTAATCGGCATCCAGTACATCATGAAGCTCTACCACATGGTCGAGGACAAGATGCACGCCCGCTCCACCGGCCCCTACTCGCTGATCACCCAGCAGCCGCTGGGCGGTAAGGCGCAGTTCGGCGGCCAGCGCTTCGGCGAGATGGAGGTCTGGGCGCTCGAGGCCTACGGCGCGGCCTTCACGCTGCAGGAGATGCTCACCTTGAAGTCCGACGACATCGAGGGCCGCAACGCCGCCTACGAAGCGATCGTCAAGGGGCAGGACGTCCCTACGCCGAGCGTGCCCGAATCGTTCCGGGTGCTCGTCAAGGAGCTGCAGGCCCTGGGTCTGGACGTGGAAACGCTCGACGAAAACGAGCGGGTCATCGACATCTTTGAAGGATTGGCCTCGCGCCGCTAGGGGAGGGCTGATGAAGAGAGAACTCAAGAAAGTACGGATCGCCCTGGCCAGCCCGGAGAAGATCCACGCCTGGTCGTACGGCGAGGTCGAGAAGCCGGAGACGATCAACTACCGCACGCTCAAACCCGAGCGCGACGGCCTCTTCGACGAGCGCATCTTCGGTCCGGTCAAGGACTACGAGTGCGCCTGCGGCAAATACAAGCGCCAGCGCTTCGAGGGCAAGGTCTGCGAACGCTGCGGCGTCGAGGTCACCAAGTCGATCGTGCGCCGCTACCGCATGGGCCACATCGAGCTGGCCACCCCGGCGGCCCACATCTGGTACGTCAAGGACGTGCCCAGCAAGATCGGCACCCTGCTCGACCTGACGGCGGGCGAGCTGGAGCAGGTGCTCTACTTCGCCAAGTACATCGTCATCGACCCCGGCGGGGCGATGCTCGAAGGTGCGCCCATCAAGCGCGGCGAGCTCCTCAGCGACGAACAGTACCGCGAACTCAAGTTCGGACGCCAGGAAACCTACGCCATCCCCCTGGGCGCCGACGCCCTGATCAAGGACGGCGACTACGTCACCAAGGGGCAGGAGCTGGCCCCGGGCGTGGTCAGCAAGATGGACGGGGTGGCGCTCTTCCGCTTCCCCCGGCGCATCTCGGTGGAGTACCTCGAGCGCGAACGCGCCCACCTGCTGCTGCCGAGAAAGGCCTGGATCGAGGCGGACCGCTACGAGGCGGGCGAGCCCATCGCCGAACTCGAGGAACCCTTCGTCTTCGAGAGCGAGGCCGCGGGCGTGGCCGAGGTGCTCGAGTGGGAGGAGGGGGCGCTGGTGCGCCTGCGCGACCCCGAGAGCGACGAGGTGGTGGCCGTCTACCTGGTGCCCGTGGGCTTCGCCCTCAAGGTGGGCCACGGCGAGCTGGTGAGTTCCGGCGACCCCATCGCCGCGGCCGAGCCGGGCGCGGCGCGCCTGCCCCGCGGGGTCAAGGTGACCGAGCTCGAGGCCGAGGAAGAGGGTGACCTCGTCTACCTCTCGATGACCGTGGAGTGGGCCCGGGTGCAGGACTACCGGCTCGAGCCCCACATGCACGTGCTCGTGGGCGAGGGCACCGAGGTGCTCAAGGGCGACAAGCTGGTGGGCGCCATCGACCCCGAGGAGGAGGTCCACGCCGAGGCCGACGGCATCGTGCACCTGCACGAGCCCGCCTCGATCGTGGTGATGAAGGCCCGCCTCTACCCCTTCGAGGACGACGTCGAGGTCACCACCGGCGACCGCATCGCCCCGGGCGACGTGCTCGCCGACGGCGGCAAGGTGACGAGCGAGATCTACGGCCGCGTCGAGGTGGACCTGGTGCGCCAGGTGGTGCGCGTCATCGAGAGCTACGACATCGACGCGCGCATGGGCGCCGAGGCGGTGCAGGTGCTGCTCAGCGAGCTCGACCTGGATCAGCTCGAGGCCGAACTGGAAGAGGAGATGCTGGGCCCCAGCCGCCACAAGCGCAGCCGCGCCCGCAAGCGCTTGGAGATCGTGCGCGCCTTCAAGGCCTCGGGCAACCGGCCCGAGTGGATGGTGCTGGAGGCGGTGCCGGTGCTGCCCCCCGACCTGCGCCCGATGGTGCAGGTCGACGGCGGCCGCTTCGCCACCAGCGACCTCAACGACCTCTACCGCCGCCTCATCAACCGCAACAACCGCCTCAAGAAACTGATGAGCCAGGGGGCGCCGGAGATGATCATCCGCAACGAGAAGCGGATGCTCCAGGAGGCCGTGGACGCCCTCGTCGACAACGGCCGCCGCGGCAGCCCGGTCACCAACCCCGGCTCCGACCGGGCGCTGCGCTCGCTCACCGACATCCTCTCGGGCAAGCAGGGGCGCTTCCGCCAGAACCTGCTGGGCAAGCGCGTGGACTACTCGGGCCGCTCGGTGATCGTCGTGGGGCCGCAGCTGAAGCTGCACCAGACGGGCCTGCCCAAGCGGATGGCGCTGGAGCTCTTCAAGCCCTTCCTGCTGCGCCGTATGGAGGAGAAGGGCATCGCCGCCAACATCAAACAGGCGCGGCGCATGCTGGAGCGCCACCGTGACATCAAGGACGAGGTCTGGGACGCGCTGGAAGAGGTGATCCACGGCAAGGTGGTGCTCCTCAACCGCGCCCCCACGCTGCACCGCCTCGGTATCCAGGCCTTCCAGCCGGTGCTCGTCGAGGGCCAGTCGATCCAGTTGCACCCGCTCGTCTGCGAGGCCTTCAACGCCGACTTCGACGGCGACCAGATGGCCGTGCACGTGCCGCTTTCCAGCTACGCCCAGGCGGAGGCGCGGGTGCAGATGCTCAGCGCCCACAACCTGCTCAGCCCCGCCTCGGGCGAGCCGATCGCCAAACCCAGCCGCGACATCATCCTGGGCCTTTACTACATCACCCAGCTGCGCCGGGAGAAGAAGGGCGCGGGTCGCGAGTTCGCCACGCCGGTTGAGGCCGTGGAGGCCTACGACAAGGGCGAGATCGCCCTGAACGCGCCCATCAAGATCGCCGGCGAAGAGACCACCGTCGGCCGCTACAAGTACGTCTTCGCCAGCGTGGACGAGGCCATCGTGGCGGTGCAGTCCGGCCTGATCGACCTGCAGGACGTGGTCAGCATCCGCGTGAACGGCGAGCTGCGGGTCACCAGCCCCGGCCGCGCCCTCTTCGTGCGCATGGTCATCGAGGCCATCAAGGACGGCGACCCCGAGGCCGAGGTGCCCGCGGAGCTGCTCAACTACGACGTGGCCCAGGAGAAGAACTCGCTGCGCGACCTCGTCTACCGCTCCTTCCTGCTGCTCGGCATCGAGAAGACCGCGCGCCTGCTCGACGTGCTCAAGGCCGAGGGCTTCCACTTCTCGACCTCCTCGGGGATCACGATCGGCATCGACGACGTGATCATCCCGCCCGAGAAGGAGCGGTACCTGCGCGAGGCCGACGAGGCCCTCGACAAGATCGAGAACGCCTACAAACAGGGCCTGCTCACCGACGAGGAGCGTCGCCGCCAGATCATCAAGCTCTGGGCCGACGTCACCGAGAAGGTGACCGAGGCGCTCTTCAAGAACTTCGAGGAGTACTACCCCTTCAACCCGCTCTACGTGATGGCCCAGTCGGGGGCCCGCGGTAACCGCACCCAGATCCGCCAGCTCGGCGGGATGCGCGGTCTGATGGCCAAGCCCTCGGGCGAGATCATGGAGGTTCCGGTGCGGGCCAACTTCCGCGAAGGGCTGACCGTGCTCGAGTACTTCATCTCCACCCACGGCGCCCGCAAGGGCGGGGCCGACACCGCGCTGCGCACCGCCGACTCGGGCTACCTGACCCGCAAGCTGGTCGACGTGGCCCACGAGATCGTGGTGCGCGAGGAGGACTGCGGCACCACCGACTTCATGGAGGTGCCCCTCTTCCAAACCTCGGCCACCGGCGAGCGCAGCCTGCGCCGCGAGGGCGAGATCGAGCAGACCCTCTACGGTCGCACCGTCGCCCGCGACTTCGAGGCCGGCGGCCGGAGCTTCACCGAGGGGCAGATGCTCAGCCGCGAGGACGTGGACGCGCTCGTGGCCGCGGCCCGGGTGGGTGAGCTGGAGACGGTCCCGGTCTACAGCCCGCTCACCTGCCGCACCGAGTACGGCGTCTGCCGCAAGTGCTACGGCTACGACCTCTCCATGGCCCAGCCGGTCTCGATCGGCGAGACCGTAGGCGTGGTCGCGGCCGAGTCGATCGGCGAGCCGGGCACGCAGCTGACGATGCGCACCTTCCACACCGGCGGCGTGGCCACCGGCTCCGACATCACCCTGGGTCTGCCGCGTGTAATCGAGCTCTTCGAGGCCCGCCGGCCCAAGGTGAAGGCGGTCATCGCCGAGATCGACGGCGAGGTCGAGGTCGAGGAGGCCGACGACAAGCTGGTCGTGCGGGTGACGAGCGGCGAGTTCAAGAAGGAGTACAAGATCGACAAGGCCGCCCGCCTCACCGTACGTTCGGGCGACCACGTCACCGCCGGCACCCCCTTGACCCGCGGCGCCGTGGACCCGCACCAGCTGCTCGAGGCCCAGGGCCCCGAAGCGGTGCAGCGCTACCTGGTGAGCGAGATCCAGCGCGTCTACCGGGCCCAGGGCGTGAAGGTGCACGACAAGCACATCGAGGTGATCGTGCGCCAGATGCTCAAGTACGTCGAGGTCACCGACCCCGGCGAGTCCAAGCTGCTCGAGGGGCAGGTGCTCGAGCGCTGGGAGGTGGAGCGCGTCAACGAGGCGCTGATGGAGGAGGGCAAGATGCCCGCGAGCTGGAAGCCGCTGCTCATGGGCGTGACCAAGAGCGCGCTCAACACCCGCTCCTGGCTTTCCGCGGCCAGCTTCCAGCACACCACCCACGTGCTCACCGAGGCCGCCATCTGGGGCAAGAAGGACGAGCTCATCGGCCTCAAGGAGAACGTCATCCTCGGCAAGCTCATCCCCGCGGGGACGGGCACCGACTTCGTGCGCCGCACCCAGGTGGTGGACGAGAAGACCCTGAACCGCCTCAAGGAGGCCCGCAAGGCCGCCGAAGAGGTGGTCGCGACCCAGGTTCTGCCCGGCACCGGCGCCGAAGCCGGGGCCGAAGGCTAGTCCGATCCGCCCCGGGGGCTCGTTCCCCGGGGCGCCTATCAAATGAAGGTCTTGTTTCTGGAGTCCAAATCGGCCGAGATCCTCCGGGCCTTCGCCGCGGGCCAGCCCCACCCCTACCGGCTGTTGGCCTCCGACGACCGCTACCTGTTGGTGCTGGAGGCGGTGGGGCCCGAGGCGATCGAAGCGGGAGCGCGGCTCGCAGAGGTGCGTGCCTGGACGTTTGAGCTCCTCGAGGAGGGATGCCGCGATGCGTGAGGAGATCGTCATCGTACCGGCGCACGAGGCCGAGATCTACGTCGAGGACACGGGGCCGGAGGACGCGCCGGTCCTCGTCGTGCTCCACGGCGGCCCGGGCGGGTCCAGCTACCCCTACCGCGCCGCCTGGGAGGAGGAGCTCGCCGGGTACCGGGTCGTCTACCTGGACCAGCGGGGGGGCGGCCGCAGCCCCGAGCTGCCGCTCGAGCCGCGCTACTTCACCATCGACGCCCTGGTCGACGACCTCGAGGCGGTGCGCAGCTGGCTGGCCGTGGACCGCTGGGTGCCCGTGGGCCACGGCTTTGGCGCGCTCGCGGCGCTCGAGTACGGCCGCCGGTACCCCGAGCTGGTCGCCGGGGTGGTGGCCCTCGGGCCCTGGATTCACTTTCCCGAGCTGGCGCGTGCGCTCTGGCGCGCGGCCTTTGGCACCGGCGAACCCCCCGAAGATCCCACCCAGGCGGTGGAGGAGGCCTTTTCCGCGGTCGGTCCCAAGCCGCTCTTCGACCGCCTCAGTTTCCCCTCCGAGCACGGCCGCGCCCACTTGGAGTGGATCGTCGAGGGGCTGCCGCTCGCCGGCAGCGAGGGGGTGGAAGCGGCGTTCCGCACCAACGGCCTCTGGGAGCTGGACTACAGCGGCCACCTGCTCGAGTACCCGGTGGAGGTGGTCGTGATCGCCGGGGAGCGCGACGGCACCAGCCACCCGCACCAGACCGAACGCCTCGCCGATCTGACCGGAGCGCGCCTGGAGCTGATCCCCCGCGCCGGCCACTACCCCTGGATCGACGAGCCCGAAGCCTTCTTCCGGGCCTTCTACGGGGCGGTGGACGCGTTGAGTGAATGAGTGGGTGGTACGCGGTAGGTAGTGCGTAGTGCGTAGTGCGTAGCGGGGGCGGACCTGCGCGTCCGCCCGTCATCTTGGGATGACGGGTGATGGCCAGGACACGGCAACCACCACGTGCAAACGGTCGCGAACAGTAGGGGCGGGTTGGAAAGCATCCCCTTCGTCCTGCGGCGACGCTACCTCGGCTTGCACGTGGCATCTACCCCGCATCAACTTTGGGGCAGGCTCCCGGATGCCGCTACGCTCGTCCGGGGTGACGAACGGGGAGCGTCACTGCGTGCTGAACGCTCGTCGTTCCGGACGAGGGAACCGTAGGGTTCCCGAGATCCGGAACCTCGCAGTGCACCACCGGCGTCGCGGCCGACCGCGTGGTACCCCTGGGGATTCCCGGGTCAAACCCCCTTGCGGTGCGAGCCACCGCTGCCATACCCGATTGCACAGCACCCGCGAGACCCTGAATCGCGTTCAGGACAGGCTCCGGATCTCGCCCCTGCGGGGCTCGTCCGGGGTGACGAGGGGTTGATTAGAGCCAGCGAGACCCCGGATCTCGCACGTTTCGCAACCGGACCGGGGTAACGAAGGATTGGTTAGCCCATGCAGACCCCCGCACCTTCTTGCTTCACAGGCTCGTCCGGGGTGACGAACGGGGAGCAGGTAGGTGCAGAAAACTCCGTCGTTCCGGACGAGCAGGTCGCAAGACCTGCAAGATCCGGAACCTCTCGGTGTGCACCACCGGCGCCACGGCCGACCGCGTGGCACCCCCGGGATTCCCGGATCAAGTCCGGGACAGGCCCCGGATAGGCCCTTTAACCGCGATCGGTCGCCGTACGATGCAACGCCCGCAGCGGAGCGGGACCGGGGCAGGGTCGTGAGCGGCCAGCGCCCGGCGTTCGGCGTCGATACGCTTCCCACCCTATCCCCAAACGGGTTGGCCTTCCTCATAAAAGAGTGAAAGAATAAGCGCATGGAGCTCTCGATCGCCGCGGCCTTCCTCGCGGGCATGTTGTCGTTCCTTTCGCCTTGCGTGCTGCCCTTGGTCCCCACCTACCTGGCCTACCTCGGCGGCGACCAGGGCCGCCCGGTGAAGAACGCGCTCTTCTTCATCCTCGGGTTCGGCATCATCTTCATCTTGCTGGGCCTGCCCTTCACCGTTCTCGGCAGCCTGTTGCAGGACTACAAGCCCGTGCTGGCCAAGGTGGGCGGCGTGCTGCTCATCTTCTTCGGGCTTTACATGCTGGGCCTCAAGCTCCCCTTTCTGGCGCAGATGCGCGGCGTCAGCTACACCGGGGACACCTCCCGCCCCTGGGGCGCGTTCCTGATGGGCGCGGCGCTGGCCACGGCCTGGCTGCCCTGCATCGGCCCCATCCTGGGCGGCATCCTCACGCTTACGGCCATGGAGGGGTTTGGGGGGCTCGTCTACCTGGTGGCCTACGTGCTCGGTCTGGCCGTCCCCTTCTTCCTCGTCGCCCTCTTCGCCGACCGCGTGGCCGTGATCGTCCGCAAGAGCGGACGGATCTCGCTCTGGGTCGAGCGGGTGGCCGGGGCCATCCTGATCTTCGTCGGGTTCTTGATGATCACCGACGCCTTTCAGCGGCTCAACAACTTCTTCATCCGCTTCACGCCCGAGTGGCTGTTCGAAAGGCTCTAGCGAACGGTGGCGGACCCCTTGGTCGAGGTTCAGAACGTTTGGAAACGGTTCGGCCGTCAGTGGGTGCTCCGTGACCTCTCGCTCGCGGTCGAGCGCGGCGAGGTGGTTGCGCTGCTGGGGCCCAACGGTGTGGGCAAGACCACGCTGCTGCGGGTGATCGCGACCCTGATCCGCCCCCAGCGGGGCACGGTGCGGCTCTTTGGAAGGCCGGCACGGGCGCTGGAGGCCGAGCGCGGCCGCATCGCGCTGGTGGCCAATCCGCCCGCCTTCTACCGGCACCTGAGCGGCGAGGAGAACCTGGAACAGGCGTTGGCGCTCGCGGGCAAGCCCATCTCGCGCGCCCAGGCGCTCGAAGCGATGGGGCGGGTAGGGCTGCCGGAGGGGCGGACGGTGGCGGCGTACTCGAGCGGGATGCGCAAGCGGTTGGCCCTGGCGCGGACCCTGCTGGCGCGGCCGCGGCTCCTCTTGCTGGACGAGCCGGAAACGGCGCTCGACACCGGGGGGCGTGAGGAGCTGGTGCGCGTCATCGGTGAGGTCGCCCGCGAGGGCGCGGTGGTGCTGGCGACCCACGACCACGGCTTCGCGGCCGAGGTCGCGACCCGCAGCTTCGCGATGGAGGGGAGGGCGTGAGGGCCCTGGTGCTAGCGTTGCGCGACCTTCGCCTGGAGTGGCGCGGGAGGGCGGGGCTGCTCTCGGCCTTTTCGTTCATTGCGGTCGTGCTCTTCATTATGGGCATCGCCTTCGGTCCCGACGAGGCGAACCTGCGCCGCGCGGGCCCTGGGGTGCTCTGGGTGGCCCTGGCCTTCGCCGGCAGCATGCTGGCGAGCCGCGCCTGGGCGCTGGAAGTGGAAAACGAGACCCTCGACGACCTGCTGCTCACCCCCGGCAGCCGCGAGTGGATCTACGTAGGCAAGCTGCTCTTCCTGTGGCTGTTGATGATCGTGATGGGGGCGTTCCTGCTGGTGCTCGTCGCCGCCTGGTTCTACCTGCCGCTCGCGGCCTGGCCCCAGCTCTTCGTCACCCTGGTGCTCGGGGGCACCGGTTACACCGTCATCGCGGCCTTCTACGCGGGCCTGACCGTGCGCCTGCGGGCGCGCGACGTGCTGCTCTACCTGCTCGTCTTTCCCATGATCCTGCCCGTGGTGCTGGCGGCGGTCAAGGCCACGCTGGGCATCGCTTTCGGCGCCGAGTTCGCCGAGATCGTGAGCTGGTGGAAGCTCCTCGGCGTCTTCGACGTCGTCTACCTGACGCTCTGCGTGCTGCTCTTTCCCGGGGTTATCGAAGGCTAGAAAAAGCGCCGCCCGTAGCGGCGGCGCAGGGTTGGGGACGCTCATTCCTTGAAGCGCAGCGCCGCCTGCACCCGCTTGGCCTCCTCACCAAGCCGCTTGACGTCGCGGCCCAGGAAGATCTGATAGGCGTCGGCATGGCCGTTGCGGTGCAGCGCCACCACCAGTGCTTGGCGCCGTTCGGGGCTGTATTCGGGGACGACCTCCAGCACCGCCACCGCGGCCCAGTCGGCCCGAAAGAGCCGCAGCGCCTCGTCCTCGGGGTACTCCCTGGACTCGTAGCGGCCCCAGCCGGAGATCTCGGTGAGGATGCCGGGGAAGAGCAGGGTGAAGAGGTGGTCGGGTTCCGGGGCGCTCGCGTGGGGGTCGTCGTAGTCGATTTCCACGCGGTCGAGCGGAAAGACGACGTAGCGTATCTCCACCTGCCCGTCGCTCGAGACGACGCGGTACTGGTAGGGGAGCACCGGGTTGAACTCGAGGGGGGCGGGGGCGTAGCCCGCGGGCGGCTCGTAGACCATACCGGCCTCCTCGAGCAGCTCGCCGAAGCCGCGGGGCGCGGGGGCGGCCGCGAACGCCCATCCGGCCAGGAGGGCGAGGAAGGATGCCAGGAGGCGGCCGCGGGGGTTCATCGCTCCGCCTCCAGCTGTTCCTGCCAGGACGTGCGCAGGTCGCGCGCGGTCGCCTTCCACGTGCCCACCGGAGCGCGTTCGATGAAGGCGTCCAGGTCGGCGATCGCCTCCTGCTTGCGGCCCAGCGCCCAGCGCACCGCGGCGCGGTTGAAGTAGGGGGCGGCGGCCGCGGGGTCGAGGGCGATGGCGCGGTCGAAGTCGGCCAGGGCCCCGGCCTCGTCGCCCAGCTCGAAACGCAGCACCCCGCGGTTGAACAGCGCCGGCAGGTAGTCGGGGTTCGTCGCGAGCGCCCGGTCCAGGCTGGACAGCGCGTCCTGTTTGCGGTCGAAGCGGCGCAGCGCCTCGGCGTAGTTCACGCGCACCCCCGGGTCCTCGGCCCGTTCGAGCGAGCGTTCCAGGTCGGCGAGCGCCTTGGCGTACTCCTCGAGCTGCAGCCAGAGCGCCCCGCGCACCGCGTAGAGGTGGGCGTTTTCGGGGTGGCGGGCGAGCGCCTGGTCGAGGGTGGCCAGGGCTTCGCCGAACCGCCCCTTGGACTGGTACATCAGCGCCACGCTCGCCCACTCGTCGGGGCTCAGGCTCTCGTGGGCGTAGGCCTCGTCGTGGGGGCCGATCTTCGAGAGGTCGAGGGGTCCGGCCTTGGCGCCCGGCGGCAGCGCCGGCGGGGGCGCCGGAGCCGCGTCGGTTTCGGGAGCGGCCGCCGGGGGTGCGGCCGCCCGCTCGGCCTTCGTCGGCTTGCAACCGCCAATCAGCGGGGTCAGGGCGAGGGCGATGAGCAGCGCGAAAAGGTGCCTGGGCATGATTCGTCTCCTGGTGCACAATTGAACGCGCGAAGAGGAGGCGTGGGCTGGAGGTCGTCTCCAGCCCACGCGGCGCAGGACGGTGGGTCTACCGGCCGCTCTTGGCATCCTCGTAGTACTTGAGCAGCATCTTGTGCATCAGGTCGAGGTGCTCGGCGTTGCTGAGGGTTCCGGGCGTGCTGACCGCGCTCCAGACCTTCTCGTTGGTCATCTCCTTGTGGCAGCCCATGCAGAGGCCGCTGCGGTTCATGTTCTCGCGCATCGCAGCGGGGAGCGAGCGCGAGAGCGGCCAGTGGGTGCCCACGGTGGCGACCTGCTCGCCGGTCGCGGGGTCGACGATCCGCGACCAGTCGAAGGTCAGGTCCGGGATGGCCGGGATCTGCACCTGGTAGTTCCTGGCCAGCGGTTCGCCGCTGCGCGGGTCGGTGAGGTCGGTGATGATGTCCTCGGCGTAGCGGTTCTGGTAGATGCCGCCGTCGATGCCGTAGCCCAGCGCCTTTGGGTTGTCGTGGCAGCTCTCGCAGCGACGCGCTTCGGGCAGGGCCGAGTGCGGCTGCGCCGGCGCCATGTCGATGGCGAGCGGGACCCGACCCTGGCCCAGCTGGGCGGCCTCGTCGGGCGAGCGGGCGATCACGTTGTGCGCGACCGTCTCGCCCTCCGTATCGATGACGGTGTAGACCACCTGGCAGCCGGGCATGAGCGGGGTCACGCGCCCCTCGCCGTTGATCCCCAGGACCGGGTCTTCCCAGCGCAGGTAGGAGCGCGACTCGGAGATCTTGCCGGGCGACTTGATGCCGCTCGAGCCGATCGCCGACTCGGCGGTCATGCCGTGTTCGTCCACGGCGCTGCCCGACTTGATCCAGTCGGTGCCGCTGCTGCCGCCGGAGTAGTCCACCTTCACGTGGCAGCCGTAGCACTGCGGCACCCAGGAGGCGTGGCAGGCGTAGCATTCCAGGTTTTCGGCGTGCTTGGCCACCGAGACCATGGCCACCTTGGCGTCCTGGGAAACCCAGGCGTCGGCCCGGTTGATGGCCTTGAGTACCGGCACCTCGAAGTCGGAGCCCGAGGCCGAGTGCACGATCACCTTGTCGCCCTTCCTGACCACGTTGCCGAAGGGGTTGCCGCGGGCGGTCAGCAGGTAACCGTCCTCCTTGGGGTAGAGGGTGGCGAAGGCCGCGGTCTCGGGCAACGGCGCGTCGGCGAGGCCGCGCGGCGCGGCGCCGATGTCGCGGCCGAACTCCTCGCCCTGACCGAGCGGCAGCTCCCAGGGGAACTTCTCGGGGGTGCCGTGGCAGTCCTCGCACTCGATCTCCACCTGGGCCAGCGTGGTGGCGAAGAGGTTGCCGTCACCGTGCATGTCGATCGTGGTATGGCAGTCCTGGCAGAGCATGCCGCCCTTGCCGGGTTCGCCGCGGTGGTGCACGTCGTCGGCGATGAAGAGGTACTTCTTGGTGTGCAGCTTGGGCTGCTTGCCGCCTTGGGCGTTGTAGGGCGTGCCGTAGGGGAACTCCATCAACCCCTGGAAGGTCACGCCGATGCGCTTGCCGCGGTTGTGGCAGGAGTTGCAGGTCGCCGTGGGGATGCCGCCGCTCGCGCCCTCGTGGATCCCGCCGATCTCGCGGGTGCCCACGATGCGGTGCTTGAGCGGATGCCCCCGTTCGTCCCGCTTGATCGTGGGGTCTTCGCCTTCGTAGAACCCCTCGTCGCCGTAGAGGATGTGACAGGACGAGCAGCCCATGCCGCGGTAGTCGCCGCGTTTCTCGCGGCCGTTGACGCCCACGTGGCAGCGCTGGCAGTCGTGGCGCTGGTAGGTGAGCGCGGCCAGCTTGGGGTCGGCCCGCACCTCTTCGGGGCTGGCCTCGGGAATCTGCTTCAGCTCGCCGGGGAAGGCCTGGGGGTACATCTCGATCAGCTGGGCCATGTACTTCTTGTAGGCCTCGGTCCCCACCTGCGGTACGGGGCCGTCGCTGTCCTTGACGTCGTAGTTGCCGTAGGGCGTTTTGCCGTCCCAGGTCTCGGGGAAGCCCCAGGTGTGCAGGTTGCCCTGAATCTTGCCGGCCTCGGTCTGCATCAGCGCCAGGTTGAGGCGGTAGTCGTAGCCGGGGTGGCACTGCCCGCAGGTGCGATCGGCGATCCAGATGGAGCCCGGGTCGGGGTAAAAGGTCTTGGGCCCGCGGGCGGCGAGCGCCTCGGGCGCGCCCGCATGGGCTTCTTCGACCGTCAGCCCCTGGGGGTTGCCGCCGTGGCAGACCACGCAGCCCGCCGGATCCCCGGCCATGGCTCCGAAGCCCTTGATCTGGGCCATCATGCCGCTGCCCGCGGGCACGATGTCCTCGATCCCTTCGTGGCAGCTCAAGCACCCCTTCTGGGCCGCCGCCTCGGGGCTGACCTTCTCGGGCGCTTGCGCCCAGGCCAGCACGGTCAGCGCGGCCAGGGCCGTTCCTACCCATCGTTTCATACTGCACCTGCCTTTCTGCCTCGGCGAACGCCGGGAGCCTTGGGATTTCTAATGCACATCATAAAAGTTGGATCAGGTCATTTGTCCCGAAAAGTACTGGGCAAAATCAGCAAGAAAAGCCGTGCTGAACGAAAGGTGTAAATGTATATACCAGGTACAATTATTCATTTACTAAATATCCAATCCAGGTAGATGCCGTCGGGTTCTCATCTTATGCTGCAAACCCCTTCATCCCCGGTGTGATAGGTTGGGGCGCGAGAAAGGTCAGGCACCGTCACCGTTTTCACCTGAGGGGGAAGGAGAATGTACGCGTGAACCACGCCGAGAAAACTTCCAGGCTCGATTCTGCTTCGCGCGCGTTGTTGACCCTGGCGCTTGTCGTCTTCGCGGCGGGGCAGTACCTTGCGTTCAAGGCCCCGCCGGACGTGCAGCAGGGATACCTCATCCGCATCCTCTACGTCCACGTAGGCGCGGCCTGGGTCGCCTACCTGGCCTTCTTCGTGGCCATGGTCTACGCCGTCCTCTACCTGTGGAAACAGGACGCGGCCTACGACCGGCTCTCGGCCGCGAGCGCCGAGATCGGTCTGCTTTTCATGCTGCTGACGCTGTTCGGCGGCATGATGTGGGCCCGGCCCACCTGGGGGGTTTTCTGGACCTGGGAGCCGCGGCTCACCACGAGCGCCATCTTGACCGCCTTTTATGTGGGGTACTTCCTGCTGCGGCACGCGATCGAGGACCCCGAGTTTCGCGCCAAGGCCGCCGCAGCCGCGGCGATCTTGGGCGTGGTCAACATTCCCATCAACTACATGTCGGTCTACTGGTGGCGCAGCATCCACCAGACCGCCACCTTCGACGTCATCAACCGCAAGACCCACATGGAGGGGTCCATGGTGGTGGCCATGCTGGTGAACCTGTTGGCCATCACCCTGTTCTATCTGGCTTTCCTGCGCATCAAAGGGGCGCTGGCCGCACGCGCGGCGGCCCGGGAGGAGTGGGATGAATAGCTCGAGCCTCGGCATCTACGTCACCGCGGTCTACGTCGCGACCTACGCGGTGCTCTTCGGCTACGCGGCCTACTTGCTCTGGCGGCACTCGGAGGTGGGCGGTGAGGACTAAGTACCTGATCGGCTTCCTAATCATCGTGGCCGCGATCGCCTATCTGGCCTTCGGGGGCCTGGGCAACAGCCTCGTTTACTACGTGCTTCCTAGTGAATACGCCGAGAACCCGGCGCGCTATGAGGGCAAGCGCATCCGCCTCGGCGGCTTGGTAAAGGAGGGGTCGATCCGCTACGACCCCCAGACGCTCGAGCTCGACTTCGTCGTCACCGACGGCGTGGTGGACATCCCCGTGCAGCACGAGGGCACCCCGCCGGAGCTCTTCAAGGACAACCAGGGCGTCGTCGTTGAGGGGCGGTTCGACGGCAAGGTGTTCAAGGGCGAGAACCTGCTCATCAAGCACTCCGAGACCTACCAGGCGCCGCCGGAGGGGGGCTACACCCCCGAAGAGGTGCGAAAGCTGATCGAGGAGGCCAAATGAACCCCGGCATCCTGGGCAACATCGGGCTCGTTCTGGCGGTCTTCTTCAGCGTGGCGGGCCTCGTGGCCGTCGTCTTTTCCTGGTTCTTGCGCGACGCCCGTTACGTGCGGGTGGCGCGCCGCAGCGCGCTGCTGGCCTTCCTGGGCACCTTCGTGGCCTTCGGTGCGCTCGAGTGGGCGCTGCTCACCGACGACTTCTCCATCCTCTATACCGCGCGCAACCACACCAGCGCGAGCCCCACCTGGGTGAAGTTCGCCACCCTATGGGCGGCGCTCGAGGGGTCGATCTTGCTCTGGGCGATGCTCCAGACCCTCTACACCTGGCTCGCCGGGCGCAAGATGCGCGACTACTGGACGAGCCCGGTGGCCCTGGGTGCGCTCTTCGTCATCCAGCTCTTCTTTCTCGTCAACGTCCTCTTCGTTATCAACCCCTTTACCCCGGTGCCCAACCCGCCGGCCGACGGACCGGGACCCAACCCGCTCCTCCAGAACCACTGGATGATGGCCGTCCACCCCATCCTGATGTACCTGGGCTTCGTGGGTCTCTCCGTGCCCTTCGCCTACGCGGTCGCCGCGATGGTGACCCGCCGCTACCAGACCTGGGTCAGCGAAACCAAGTGGTGGCTGATCTTCGCCTGGGGCTTCCTCACCGCCGCCATCTTTGCCGGCGGCTGGTGGAGCTACGAGGTGCTGGGCTGGGGCGGCTACTGGGCCTGGGATCCGGTGGAGAACGCCTCGTTCATCCCCTGGTTGTTGGCCACCGCCTTCGTGCACACCGCGATGGTGCAGGAGCGGCGGGGGCTGTTTCGCAGCTGGAACTTCGCCCTGGTGACCCTGGCCTTTGCCGGAACCGTCTTCGGCACCTTCCTCACGCGCTCCGGCGTGATCGAGTCGGTGCACGCCTTCGCGGGCGGCCCGGTGGGGCCGATCTTCCTGGGCTTCCTGCTCGTCATCCTGGCCGTGGGCTTTTCTCTGCTCGGGCGCGTTTCCAGCGAGGTGCGCGACGTCGGCAGCGTGAACGTTTGGAGCCGCGAGGGGCTCCTGCTCTTCGGCGCCCTCGTCTTCGTGGTGATGGCCTTCGTGGTCATCCTGGGCACCCTATTCCCGTTGCTCGTCGAAGCCTTTAACGGGGCCAAGGTCTCGGTGGGGGCGCCGTTCTTCAACCAGCTCTTCGTGCCCTTGGGCTACGCCATGCTCGTACTGATGGCCCTCGGTCCGCTGCTGCCCTGGCGGCGGGCCGAGGGGGAGACGCTGCGCGTCCTCGCCTGGATGGCGGTCTCGCTGGTGCTGGGCACCGCCGCGGGGCTCGCCCTGGGCTGGACCCTGTGGGTGAGCCTGACCGTCGGGCTCTTCCTCTTCAACCTCGTCGCCCTGGGATGGCTGATCGCCAGCCCGATCGCGCGTAAGTCGCGCGCCCTCGGTGGCGTGCGCGCCGGCATGGGGTCGCTGGCCTGGACGCGGAGGCGCTACGGGGGCTACCTGGTGCACTTCGCAGTGGCGCTCTCGGCGCTGGCCATCGCGTTCAGCCAGAGCTACCGGCTGGACGTCCAGAAAACGCTGCAGATCGGCGAATCCTGGCAGGTGGCCGGCCGCACCATCACGGTGCACGCCCTTCGCGCCGTCGAGGATCCGCACCGCTACTCGGTGATCGCCGACGTAGAGATCAGCGGCATGGGCACGCGTCAGCCGCGGCTGAACTACTACCCCACGTCGCGAACGCCGTTCGCTTCGCCTTCGGTGGCCTACACCCTTGGCAAGGACTACTACCTGGTGCTGCAGGCCTTCGACCAGGAGAACGCGCAGTGGGTGACGCTGCGGCTGGTCGTGACGCCGCTGGTCCTCTGGCTGTGGGTCTCGGCGGTCCTCATGGCGCTCGGCACCGCGATGATCCTCTGGCCCGCCCGCCGTGCGGCGCGGGCCGCCGCCGCCGGGGAGGTGGGCGCGTGAGGGCTCTTTTCGGAGTGTTGCTGGCCCTGGCGATCGGGGCGTTGTTCTGGTGGGGCATGCAAACCAAGGACGAGCGCAGCGAGCTGCCGTCGGCCCTGGCCGGCCGGCCGGCGCCCGCGTTCGACCTGGAGTTGCTGCCCAGTTCGCGCGAGGCCTGGGGCGAGCGGCTCGACCTGAGCGACTACCTGGGCAAGAAGCCGATCATCCTCAACTTCTGGGCCAGCTGGTGCTACCCTGCCTGTTACGAGGAAGCGCCGATCCTGGAGGCCACCTGGCGCCGCTGGAAGGACCAGGTGCTCTTCGTCGGGGTCAACACCCAGGACGAGCTGGACGCGGCCGAGAAGTTCATCGAGCAGTTCGGCATCAGCTTCCCCAACGTCTACGATCCCCGGGGGAAGGTGGGCATCGACTACGGCATGTACGGCGTGCCCGAGACCTTCGCCATCTCGGTCGAGGGGCGGGTGCTCGAGCGCTTCGCCGGCACGATCAGCGCCGAAAAGCTCGAGTCCATGATTCGTGAGGTGTTGCCGTGAGGCGCGTGCTGTGGGTCTTGATTTTGGCGCTGGGGCTCGCGGGCGCGCAGACGGTGGGCAACGAACCGCCCCCCGATCTGCCGCCCAAGGTCTTCGAGATCGCCAAGAAGCTGCGTTGCCCGGTGTGCCGTGGGGAGAGCGCGGCCGAGTCGAACGCCGGGGTCACCGAGGAGATGCGGCGGCAGATCGCCGAGATGTTGGCCGAGGGCAAGACCGAAGACGAGATCATTCAATACTTCGTGGACCGCTATACCGAATGGATTCTCTACGAGCCCCCCAAGCGCGGTCTGGGGCTGGTGGTTTGGCTGGCCCCGGTGATCGGGTTGGGCATCTTCGGCTTCGGCCTCTACAGCTACCTGCGCGCCACGTCGCGGCGCGCGGCGGAGCTCGAAGGCATCAGCGAAGAGGAGCTGGCCCGGGCCGAAGCCGAGCTCGGGCGCGATGACGAAGGAGGCGCCCCGTCATGATCCTGTTCTGGACCGTTGTTGCGTTGTTGGTGCTCCTGGCCGCCGTCTACGCCACTTTGCCGCTGGCGCGCGAGCCCGAACCCTTTCCCTCCGACCCCTTGCCCGAGGAATTGCGGGCCGAGATCGAGACGCTGAAGCAGGAGGCGCGCGAGCTCGAGGGCAGCGAACGCAAGCGCACCCTGGGGCGCATCGTGCAGCTTGAGCGCCGCCTTGCGGAGCTCGAAGGCCGGCCGGCCGTTCCCGGCGCCCGCCGCGTTTCCTGGGTGGCCCTGATGGTGACGACCGCCTTCCTGGTCTTCGTTGGCGGGGTGCTGCTGCGCTACACCCTGCCGCGGGCGCCGGGCGAGACGATCACCACCTCGAACCTGATCAGCGGCGAACGCACGGTCGACCGCGCCAAACTGGCCGAGCTCAACCGCCTCAAGGCCCAGGCCGAGCGCAACGACGACGCGGAAAGCTGGCTCGCCTACGGGAACGCGGCCTGGGAGGTGGCCGACTACAACGCAGCCGCCGAGGCGTACAAACGGGTGCTCGACCTGGACAGCAAGAACCTGACCGCCTGGAAGCGGATGGGGATCCTCTTCTTCATGTCGGGGTTCCCGGAGGACGCGGCCCAGGTCCTCCAGGTCGTCGTCGGGGTGGACCCGAACGACACCGAGGCGCTCCTCTTCCTGGGGAACGCTTACTCGATGCTGGGCCGCTTCGACGAGGCCATCGGCGTCTGGGAACGCTACCTCGCCGTCGGTGGGCCGGACGCCGAACGGGTGAACGGTCTCATCGCCCAGGCGCGCGCCCAGCAGGAGGCCAGGGCTGCGGTCGATCGGGGTCAGGTTCCCGACGGAAACGTCGTCTACGAGGCCAAGTGCGCGGCCTGCCACGGGCAGAACGCCGAGGGCGGCATCGGTCCCCGCTTGGTGGGGAACCCGGTGCTGCGGGTCGACGGGGCCGTGGCCGAGATCGTGAAAAAGGGTACCGGCAGCATGCCGGCCATCCCCATGAGCGAGGCCGAGCTGCAGGCGCTTTTGGACTACCTAAAGGGGTTGTAGCCGTGAAGCTGAGCCGCCGCGACCTGGTTTGGATCGTGCCCTCGTCGGTCGCGGCCACCTTCTTCGGCTGGTTTGGCTGGCGCACCGTCAAGATCCAGTTCCTCAAGTCGGGCCCCAACGCCCAGCCCCAGTGGAAGGACGGCGAGCGCGTCGAGGTCGCCCAGCTGGCCGAGCTGGACGAGGTCTGGTCGTTCAAGTACTTTGAATACCCGCTCGCGGCCGGAAAGCTGCCATGCACCGTGCTGCGCCTTCCCGGCCCCGTTCCCGGCGGGCTCACCGTCGAAGGCCGCCATTACGCCGCCTGGTCGCGCATCTGCACCCATCAGGGTTGTACCGTGGACTACGTAAGGAACACCGAGGCCGGGGCCATCCTCTACAACTACCGCTCCGATCACCCCTTCTTTGGCTGCAAGTGCCATTTCGGAGCCTTCGACCCCGTGCAGGCGGGGAAGGCCGTATTCGGTCCGCCGCGTTTTCCGTTGCCGCGGATCCGGCTGGTGGCCGAGCTGGGGGTGCTCTACGCCACCGGTCACGAAACGCCGCTGCGCCCGCTCGAGAGCCTGCGCGCCGTGGGCGGAAGCCGGAGCGCCTGAACACCGGAACCGGGCCCGCGAGGAAGGCTTGGCGCTTTCGGCGGCGGGGGCGAGGTCCCCTCAAGGGAGGGCTGCGCCGCGCCAGGGCCAGGCCAGGTAGGCCAGGCCCGCGCCTAAGGGCAGGGACAGCCACGCGCCGGCGCCGAAGAACAGCGCCTCCCCCGGCCAGAAGACGGCCCAGAGCAGCGCCGCGGCCGCCGCCCAGACGGGCCGCTGCGACCACGCCATGGCGGCTAGGGCTGCGGCGCCCAGGAGCAGGAAAAGCAGGCTCAGGGCCCCGATCGCCGGCCCCAGGTTCATGTCGTCCGCGGGTCCGAGGAAGCCCACGACGCCCAGGTAGGCCGCCAGCCACGCGTAGGGGTTGGCGGCCAGGCTCGCCCAGAAGGCGATCCTGGCGCCGTAGCGGCGTGCAAGCTCGGCCACGCCTGCGCCGTAGACGAGGGCGGCGGGGTAGAGCGCATAGGGCGCCGTGGCGACCAGCAGCGCCGCCCAAGTCCAGGCGGCCACGTGCAGTACGGGGCGCATGCCCCCATTCTAGGCGACCTCCCGGCGTCAGGGTTCGAGCACGACCCGCACGAACTTGTCCTTGCCGCGGCGGAGGATCCGGGGTCGGTCGAGGGTGACCTGCAGTTGCGGATCGGTGATGACTTCGCCGTCGAGGCGCAGGCCGCGGTTCTGGATGAGGCGTCGGGCCTCGCCGTTCGACTGGGTCAGACCCGCGAGGGTGAAGAGGCGGGCGACCCAGATGGCGCCGCCCTTGAGCTCGGAGGGGTCGATCGCGACGGTGGGGATGTCGTCGGGGACGCCGCCCTTGGCGACCTCGTCGTAGCGGGCCTCGGCCTGGCGGACCGTCCGGGCCAGCTCGGGGTCCTGCGGGTTTCGGGGTTCGCGGTCGTGTCCGGCCTCGCCGAGCCGGTAGCCGAGGCGCTCGTAGAAGGCGCGGTCCAACCAGGCGGGGATGACGTCCTGGGCGTACGCGGCGGTGAGCAGGCGGGCGAGCACCCGGTGGGCGCCCACCATGCCGCCCTTCTCGAGGACCGCCTCGACCTCCTCGGGCTCCAGGTCGGTGAGCAGGCGGAAGTAGTCGGCCAGCACCGCGTCGGGAACCCGCATCAGCTTCTTGAACATCACCGCAGGCTCCTCGCTGACGCCGACGTAGTTGTCCAGGCTCTTTGACATTTTCTCCACGCCGTCGAGGCCCACGAGGAGCGGCATGATGACGAGCACCTGGGGCTCCTGACCGTAGAACTTCTGCAGGTCGCGGCCCACGAGCAGGTTGAACTTCTGGTCGGTGCCGCCCATCTCGACGTCGGCTTCG
>JALSIA010000031.1 GCA_026981865.1 Thermaceae bacterium | reverse complement strand
CGGCGATGCGCGCCGCCTCGCCGGGGCCGTGGGGGAAGACGACGGCCCCCGCGCGCACCAGCGCCTCGTGGAAGAGCCAGCCCCCGGCGAAGACGTGGTAGCTGAAGGCCACGATCACCCGCTTGCGCGCAAGGCCCAGCCGCGCAAAGTAGGCGCCCAGGGCTTCGGCCTGCGCCTCCAGGTCGGCGGCCGCCAGGTACTCGGGCATCCAGCCCAGGAGCGGGCTGGGGGTCAGGTGCACGAGCGCCGTGCCCGCCGGCGGCCGCGGCTGCTCTTTCAGGAAGGCCACCCAGTCGTCGCGGGTGACGGGCTCGATCTGGGCGAGGTCCGCGGGGGTGAAGCGGCTCGGGTCCACGCCCGCCAGACGCTCGGCGTAGAGGGGGTGGTCCCCCGCCGCGCGGATGACCGCTTGGAGACGTTCGGTCCGGTTCATGGCTTCCTCCTTCGTTAATAGGGTAACGGCCAGGTGCGCAGGTAGGCGCGGATCCGGCCCCAAAGCCCCACGAGCCCCAGCGGCTCGAGGATCAAGAAGAGCAGGATCAGCCCCCCGAAGGCGACGTTGCGCCAGGCCGCCAGCGCCGCGGCGTACTCGGGCCCGAACGCGCCCACGACGGCGTTGAGGAGCTCGGGGATGAGCATCACGAAGACGGCGCCCAGCACCGCGCCGAGCACGGTTCCGGCGCCGCCGACGATCACCATGGCCAGGTACTGCACCGAGATACCGAAGAGAAAGTACTCGGGCGTGACCGAGCGGTAGAGGTTGGCGAGCAGGCCGCCGGCGATGCCGGCGTAGAAGGCCGAGAGGGCGAAGGCCGAAAGCTTGGCGAGCGTCAGGTTCACCCCGGCCACCTGGGCCGAGAGGTCGTTGTCGCGCACCGCGAACCAGGCGCGGCCCGCGCGGGTGGCGAGCAACCGCTTGCCGTAGAAGAAGAGCGGCACCGCGAAGGCGAGCACCAGGTACCACAGCCGCTCGGCGCGGTCGAGCTCGAGCCCCAGCACCTCGGCCGGCGGCAGGTTGCGCCCGCGGATGCCGCCGGTGACCGGCTCCCAGTTGTTGAAGACCCACAGCGCCAAGAACTGGAAGGCCATGGTGGCGATGGCCAGGTAGACGCCCTTGATGCGCAGCGAGGGCAGCCCCAGCACCACCCCGATGGCCGCGGCCACCGCGCCGCCCAGCAGGATGCCCAGCGGCGCGAGCGGCCCCGCGAGGTGGCTGGCGGCGTAGGCGCCCACGCCCAGGAAGGCCGCCTGCCCCAGCGAGATCTGCCCCGCGCCGCCCACCAGCAGATTGAGCCCCAGCGCCCCGACCGCGGCGATGGCCACGAGGGTGAGCACGTAGACCGGATAGCCCGGCAGCAGCAGGGGCACGGCCAGCAGCGCCAGCAGCAGGAAGGCCAGGCCCGCGCGCCCCAGCGGGGTGCTGGCGTAGGCCTCGTCGGCGGCGTAGGTTTCGCGCACCGCGCGCGCGAAGCGGCGGCTGTAGGCGTCGGTCAGCGTCTTGGCCAGCTCAAAGAACATCGGCGATCCTCACCTCCGCTTGCAGCACGTCCTCGCCGCCCTCGAAGCGGATGGGCAGCTCGAGCCGCACCCGCTCCGCGCCCCCGTAGAGGCCCTCGATGAGCGGCGCGTAACGCACTTCGACGACGTTGCGCTTGACCTTGCGGGTGCGGGTGATCTCCTCGTCGTCGGGGTGCAGCTCCTTGGGCAGCACCGCGAAGCGCCGCGGGCGCAGGGCCTCGGGCATCTGGGCGCTGGCTGCGGCGATCTCGCGCGCGATCAGCTCGTAGACCTCGTCGCGCCCGGCCAAGCTCGGGTAGGTGGTGAAGGGGATGCGCCGCCGGCGCGCCCAGTTCTGCACGTTCTCGGGGTCGATCTCGACGAGCAGGGCCACGAAGGGGCGGTCGTGGCCCAGCACCACCACCTCGCGGATGAAGGGCGAGTACTTGAGGCGGTTCTCGAGCAGCTGCGGCGCGAACCGGGTCCCGTCGGCCAGGTGCCCCACTTCCTTGAGGCGACCCAGCACGATCAGGTGGCCGCGCTCGTCGAAGGTCCCGGCGTCGCCGCTTTTGAACCAGCCGTCCGGGGTAAAGCTCTCCCGGGTCGCCTCCTCGTTCTTGTAGTAGCCCACGAAGACCTGGGGCCCCTTGACCAGGATCTCGCCCTCCTCGGAGATCTTCACCTCGGTGCCCGGCAACGGCGGGCCCACCGTCTCGGGCGGGGCGTCGCCGGCGGGGTGGGCGCAGGTGGACGCGGCCGTCTCCGACTGGCCGTAGACCTGGCGGATGTCCAAGCCGATGGCGCGGTAGAAGGTGAAGACCTCGGGGCCGAGCGGTGCGCCGCCGGTGATGGCCACGCGGGTGGCCGCGAGCCCCATCCGCCCGCGCAGCGGCCGCGCCACCAGCGGGTAGGCCGCGGCCCGCGCCAGGTCGAGGCCCGGCCCTATGCCCTCGCCGCGGAAACCCCGGCGCGCCCCCTCCAGCAGCGCGTCCAGGCCCCAGCGAAAGGTGCGCCGCTTGAGCCAACCTGCCTCCTGGGCGCGGCTCTGCACGAAGGCGGCGGCGTCCTCCCACAGCCGCGGGGGGGCCAGGTAGAAGTCGGGCTGCACCTCCCTCAGGTCCTCGGCCAGCGTGGCCGGCTCCGAGGGGAAGTGCACCAAGAGGCCCAGCGCCAGCGTCTGCACCACGGTGAGCATCTGCTCGCCGATCCAGGCGAGCGGCAGGTACGAGAACAGCCACTCGTCCCCCCGCAGGCCGAGCACGTCGCGCAGCGCGTGGTGGCCGGCCATCAGGTTGGCATGGGTCAGCATCGCCAGCTTGCTGCGCCCCGTCGTGCCCGAGGTGGGCGCGAGCAGGGCCACGGTCTCGGGCGCGAGCCCCGCAAGCCCCGAGCGCACCGCCCCGCGGCGGGCCCGGCCGGCTTCCAGCACCGCCGAGTAGGGGCGGACCTTGTCCGACCAGTAGCGGCTCATCCCCGCCTCTTCCCAGACGAGGACGAAGCGCAGCCGCTCCAGGTGGGGCAGCACCTTGTCGAGCTGCTCCTCGTCGGCCACCACCGCCCCGGCGGCCCCTGAGTACTCGAGGAACCCGCCCACCTCGTCGGCCATCGCGTCGGCGTAGAGGCCCAACGGCAGCGCCCCCAGCGCCTGGGCCGCAAGCTCGGCGGTCACCCACTCGGGGGCGTTCCGCCCCAGCACCGCGAGCACGCCCCCGGACCCGAGGCCCAGCTCCTCCAAGCCGCCCGCCAGGTCGAGCACCTCGTCCGCCCAGGCGCGCCAGCTGCGCGGCTGCCAAACGCCCAGGCGCTTGACCCGCAGCGCCGGGGCCTCGGGCCGCACCTCGGCCCAGTGGAAGAGGGGCTCGAGCAGCGTCCCCTTCACGCCTCCGCCCCCAGGTAGGCCTCGACGACGCGCGGGTTCTCGCGCGCCCCCGCGGGCTCGCCCTCGTAGAGCACCTCGCCGTAGGAGAGCACCAGGACGCCGTCGGAGAGCTCCATCACCGCGCGCAGGTCGTGCTCGACCCAGACGAGGGTCACCCCCCACTCGCGGCGGGCGTCGAGCAGGTAGCGGGCCAGGTCCTGCTTCTCCTCGAGCGCCAGCCCCGCCATCGGTTCGTCGAGCAGCAGCAGCTTGGGCCGGCCCGCCAGCGCCCGCGCCACCTCCACCCGCTTCTGCAGCCCGTAAGGCAGCCTTCCCGCGGGCACGTTGCGGTAGGGGGCGAGGTGCAGGTAGTCCATCACCTCTTCCGCCCAGGCGCGCGCCGCCTGCTCGCGGCGGGCCCGCGGCAAGAGCGCCGGGTAGCCGAAGCGCAGGTCGGCCCCCAGCTTGACGTTTTCGAGCGCGGTCATCCCGCGAAAGATCTCCAGGTTCTGGAAGGTGCGCCCCAGCCCCAGGCGGGTGCGCGCCTGGGGGCTGCGACCGTCCAGGTCGCGCCCATCGAAACGGACGTGCCCCTGCTGGGGCCGGTAGAGGCCCGAGAGCACGTTGAGCAGGCTCGTCTTGCCCGCGCCGTTGGGCCCGATGATCGCGTAGAACGCGCCCGTGGGCACCTGGAAGCTCACGTCCGCGAGGGCGAGCACCCCCGAAAAGCGCAACGTTACGTGTTCGACCGAGAGCAGCGGTTCCACCCTACCTCCTAGATCCAGCGCTTGCGCCGGCGGTAACGCTTGGCGCCCAAGAACCCGCCCGCGCCGGCGCCCAGGTAGAACTCCATCACGTCGGCGTCGCGCTCGGCCGCCTCGCGCTCGCCCTCGAAGACGACGCGCCCGTGCTCGAGCACGTAGACACGGTGGGCCAGCTTCATGGCCGCGCGGGCGTTCTGCTCGACGAGCAAGAGCGCCATGCCCTTTTCGCGGTGCATCCGCGCCAGCACCTCGAACAACTCCTCGACCAAGAGCGGCGCGAGCCCCAGCGAGGGCTCGTCGACGACGAGGACCTGCGGGTCGGTGATCAGCGCCATCCCCAGCACCAGCATCTGCTGCTCGCCGCCCGAGAGGTAGCCGCCCTGCTCGTGGCTGCGCTCGGCCAGGCGCGGAAACCAGTGGAAGACCTCGTCCATGCGCGCCGCCAGCTCGCCCGCGGGCAGGCGGTGCCCGGCGGCGCGCAGGTTCTCGCGCACGGTCAGGTAACGGAAGATGGGCCGGCCTTCGAGCACCGCGGTGAGCCCCTGGCGGTGCACCGCCAGCGCCCCGGCGGCGGTGACGTCGCGGCCGCCCAGCTCGATGCGCCCGTCGCTGACGCGCCCCTCGTAGCTGCCGAGCAGGCCCGCCAGCGCCCGCACCAGGGTGCTCTTGCCCGCCCCGTTGGGGCCCAGCACGGCCACGGCCTCGCCCCGCGCGAGCTCGAGCGAAACCCCGTCGAGCGCCAGGATGACGCCGCGGTAGAGGGCCTTGAGGTTCTCGACCTTCAGCACGTCACACCCGTTCGATGTCGCGCCGTCCGAAGAGGCCGTAAGGCCGCACCAGGACGACGATCAGGACGATGATGAAGGGGATGGCCTCGCTGATGCCGGGCAGGTAGGCCTCGAGGTAGCCCTTGGAGAGCGCCTCGGCGACGCCCACGATCAGGCCCGCCACCAGCGCGCCCCCCACCGACTCGA
>JALSIA010000030.1 GCA_026981865.1 Thermaceae bacterium | reverse complement strand
GTCGTAGCGCTGGCGAACCTGATCGGGGTAAAACTGCACCGGCATTACCGTGACGCCCAGGCGCGGGTTGTTCTTGACGACCTCCTCGGCGGTCACCTTCTTGCCCGCGCGCATCTCCGGCAGGTAATTCTTGGCCAGGTTGATGGGGATGGCAAAACCGATGCCCGCAAACTGGGGCACGCCGCCCGGGTTGATGATCGCGGCGTTGATGCCGATGACCTCTCCGCGCGAGTCGAGCAACGGCCCGCCGGAGTTGCCGGGGTTGATCGCAGCGTCGGTCTGTATCAGGCGCGGAATCAGTGAGCTCTCCGCACCGGGGTTGGTTCGGATCGCGGAGATGATGCCCTCGGTCACGGTGAACTCGAGCCCGAAGGGGTTGCCGATCGCGATCGCCTTCTGCCCCACCTTCAGCCGGTCCGAGTCGCCCAGCGGGATGGGGTGCAGCATGCCCTTGTCGGGCACGTCGACCTTGAGGAGCGCCAGGTCCAAGGGCGGCGCCGAGCCGATCAGCTTGGCCGGGTAGGCGGTGGGATCCTCGTGGAACTTCACGGTAATCTCGTCCGCACCCTCGACCACGTGGTAGTTCGTCAGGATGTACCCCTCCTTGTCGAGGACGAAGCCCGACCCCGTGCCCTGACGGGGCGGCTGCACGTAAGGCGCAAAGAAGGGGGCGAAGTCCTCGAAACCCGGCGGCAGGTTCGGGCGCACCACCTTGGGCGCCGTCGCCACCGAGACGAAGACCACGCCGTCGCCGTAGGTTTCGACGATACCGATCGTGTTGCGTTCGTTCTGCAGGTAGGCCTCGGGTGGATTGAAAGGTTTGACCTCCCCGGTGGCGCGGGCGCCGGGGAGGTTCCAGGACAACGCGACGGCGGCCACCAGGACGATGCCCGCGAAACCGATCAGCGACTTTCTCATCGACATCTTATATGCACCTCCGCATCTAATCTTAGTCTGCTCGTATTAAGTACGCGTGAGGAGGCGGCCGCGCGTCGGTGCGCATGTATCCTGGGGTCGTGAGGGTATTCGCGATCAACCCCGGTTCGACGAGCACCAAACTGGCCCTCCTGGAGGTCGACGCGTCCGGATCGCGGGTCCTGGAGGAGGAGGTCGTGCGTCACGCGCCGGCCTCCAGCCTAGCGGCCGATCTCGAGCGCCGGCGCGAGCAGGTCCTTGCCCGGGCGCAGGCCTGGGCCCCCATCGACGCCTTGGCCGCACGCGGAGGGCTGCTCGGCCCGCTTCCCGCCGGCGTGTACGTGGTGGACGAGGCCATGGTGCGCGTCTGCCTGGAGGCCCCGCACGGCGCCCACCCCGCCAACCTGGCCGCCCCGCTGGCGCTCGAGCTGTCCCGGCGCTACGGTGTGCCCGCCTTCGTGGTGGACCCGCCCACCGTCGACGAACTGGAGGAGGTGAACCGCATCAGCGGGGCCCCGGGCGTCCCCCGCCGCAGCCGGGTGCACGCCCTCAACCTGCGCTACACCGCGCGCAAGGTGGCCGCCGAACTGGGGGCGCGGTTCGAGGAGGTCCCGCTCGTGGGGGCTCACCTGGGGGGCGGCACTTCGGTGGTGCGCTTCGCCCACGGGCGCATGGTCGACACCAACGACGCCCTGCTGGGCGAGGGGCCTTTCAGCCCCAACCGCGCAGGGACCGTCCCCGTCTACGGTGTCATCGAAAAGACCGCCCGCGACGGGCGGCAGGCGGCCCGCAACTTCTTCGGCCGCGCGTCGGGGTTCAAAGGGCTCCTGGGCACCGACGACCTGCGCCGGGTCGAGGCGCGGCTCGACGAACCCCAGGTACGTTTGACCACGGACGCCTACGCCCTCCAGGTGGCAAAATACATGTTGGGCCTGGCGGCGGGCGAACGTCCGCAAGCCTTCTTCCTCACCGGGGCCGGGGCGCGCTTCGGCTACGTCGTCCAGCAGATCGAAGCGCGCCTGAGCTGGGCCGCGCCGGTGCACGTGCACCCGGGCGAGTTCGAAATGCAGGCTTTGGCCGCGGGGGCGTGGCGCGCGCTCTCCGGCCAGGAAAATCCCAAGCGGATGGACGAGGTACGCCATGGAAGCGCTGGACTTTAAGGAAATCCAACCCCTGCGGGACATGACGGGCCTGCTCGAGCTCGCCCGCCTGATCGCCCAAGTGGGCGGCCCCAAGAAGGTGGCCGTCGCCGCCGCCGAAGAAGCGCACGTCATCGAGGCCGTCAACGAGGCGCGCATCGAAGGGCTGGTGCACCCCATCCTCTTCGGCAACCCCGAGCGCATCCGCCGCATCGCCAGCGAGCTGGGCATCCGCACCCAGAACCTCGAGATCCGCCACGCCAAGAACCCCGCCGAGGCGGCGGAGCTGGCCACCCAGGCCGTTTCCAGCGGCGAGGCCGACATCCTCATGAAGGGGATGGTGCAATCGTCCGACTTTCTGCGCGCCGCGCTCAACCGCGAGTGGGGCCTGCGCACGGGCCGGCTCCTCTCCCACGTCCTCATCTACGAGGCCAAAGGCTACGACCGCCTCTTCTTCATGTCCGACGGGGCCATGAACATCAACCCCGACCTCAAGGCCAAGATCCAGATCGTCGAGAACGCGGTCACGCTGGCCCACGTGCTGGGCGTGAACCCGCCCAAGGTGGCGCTTCTCGCCGCCGTGGAGGTGGTCAACCCCGAGATGGACACCGCCGTCGAGGACGCCATCATCGCCAAGATGGCCGACCGCGGGCAGATCAAGGGGGCGATCATCGACGGACCCCTCGCGCTCGACAACGCCGTCAGCGAAGAGGCGGCCCGCATCAAGGGCATCAAGAGCCCGGTCGCCGGCAAGGCCGACATCCTGATCGTCGACAACATCGACGTGGGCAACGTCTTCTACAAGAGCCTGATCTACTTCGCGCGCGTGCGTGGGGCCGGTCTGATCATGGGGGCGCGCGCGCCGATGGTGCTCACCAGCCGCGCCGACCCCGAAGAGGTGAAGTTCCTCTCGCTGGCCACCGCGGTCATCGCCGCAGAGCGCCTGCCCTACGTGCATGAAGCGGTTTAGCCCGGCGGCGCTGGCCCGGCTCGGGGTGCTGCTGTCGCTCGCCGCCGCGGCGGCGCTGCCGCCGGCACCCGGAGCGGAGCTGGTCTACCGGCACTGCACGGGCTGCCACGCGATCACGACGGTGCTCGCGGCGCGCGGCCTCGACCGCCCCGGGTGGTCGGCCGTCCTTGACCGCATGGAAGGCTACGGCCTCGCGCTTCCCAAAGGAGAGCGCACACGCCTGCTCGACTACCTGATCGCCCGGCTCGGCAGCCGATCCTCGACCCCCGCCGCACCCGCCGCCGACGCCGGCGGGGAAACGCTCTACCGGGAACACTGCGCCGCCTGCCACGAAAACCCCAACCGCGCGCCGCCGCTCGTAGGGCGTCCCGAGTGGGGCGAGCACCCCGAATACCTGGCGCAGGTCGTCGTCTTCGGGGTGTCGGGGCCGCTGCCCGGCACCTCCTACGCCGGCGCCATGGAACCGCTCCCCTACCTCGACGACGCCACGGTGGCCCGCATCGTGGGCTACCTCGCGGGCGTGCCTTTCACGGTAGAAGACGTCGCGCGGGAGCGCACGCGGGGGTGGACCCCCTCCCTGGTGCGGCTCTTTCGACCGCTCCCCTGAGGCACCGACGCAAGGCTGCAGGGAACGTGTAATTTTATACCGTTTGCCTTGAATGTCCTAAGAAAAAGTAGTATATTACCCCCACACCCCATGGTGTGCGGCGGCGTACGGCCGCGCCTACAGGAGGAGGGATTATGAAGGAGCAGCAAGCAACCGGTATGACCCGCAGGGACCTTTTCAAGCGCGCCGGTGCGGCTTCGGCGGCGCTCGGCTTCTTTCCGGTCGTCACGCGCTTCGCCCGCGCCCAGGCCGCGCCCAAGGCCAACGAGGTGGTGATCGGCAAGGACCCGCGCCTGATCGTGCACAACTCCAAGACCGGCGTGTTGGAGACCCCGCTCGACATTCTGCGCGAGTACGAGGTCACCCCGAAGCAGTTCCTCTACATTCGCAACAACCAGGTGCTCGAAGGCGGCAAGACCAACGAGCCCATCCCGCTCGAGGGCTGGCCCGTGGAGATCGTGGGCATGGTGCTGCGCCCGGCCCACTTCGACGCCAGCGTGCTCAAGGACCTGCCCCAGCACGAGGTGAAGATGGTCCTCCAGTGCTCGGGCAACGGCCGCAGCTTCTTCGCCAAATACGGCGCCAAGGCCAAGGGCACCCAGTGGGGGCACGGCGGCATGGGCCAGACCGTCTGGAAGGGGCCCAAGCTCGTTGACGTGCTCGCGCACTTCAAGGTGGAGCCCCACGAGGCGGCGCAGTTCCTCACGGTCAACGGCCGCGACCTGCCGCCCAAGACCGGGGGCCGCCCCGATTTCGAGCACAGCCTTCCCTGGTCGAACGACGCTGAAACCGACTGGATCGGCCGCGACGTAATGGAGAACGCCATCCTCGCCATCGAGATGAACGGCGAGCCCATCCCCGCTGTGCACGGCGGCCCGGTCCGCTTGATCGTGCCCGGCTACTACGGCACGATGAACGTCAAATGGGTCGGCCAGATCCGCTTCGAAGCTCGCGAGAGCTACAACTACAACCAGGTTTTCCGCTACCGCGTGCCCCTCTACCCGGTCGAGCCCGGTCAGTACGACAAGAAGAAGCAGGGCTTCGAGAACTCGCGCCCCAACTGGCACCAGAAGGTGAAGGCCGTGGTCTTCGCCCCCCTCGACGGCGAGCAGGTGAAGGCCGGCACGGTCAAGTTCTGGGGCGTGGCCTGGAACGACGGCGTGCAGCCGGTCGAGCAGGTTCTCGTTTCCAAGGATCAGGGGAAGACCTGGGTCTCGGCCAAGATCACCGCGCCCGACAGCCCCTACGCCTGGTACAAGTGGGAGATCTACCTGCCGATGAGCGCCGGCGAGCACGAGGTCTGGGTCCGCGCCATCGATCGCTGGGGCCGCGCCCAGCCGCTCGACGGTGTGGTGGACTGGAACCCCTCGGGTTACGAGTGGAACGGCGCCGACAAGATCAAGGTAAAGGTAAGCTAGCCCCCGACACGCGCCGCCTCGCCTCCGCGGGGCGGCCTTTTCCATGTAAACTACGCGCGTACCGCCGCACCGCATCCGGTGCCGCCCTAGCGATG
>JALSIA010000029.1 GCA_026981865.1 Thermaceae bacterium | reverse complement strand
GCACGATCTCGGCGGCGTAGCCCGTCTCCTCGCGCACCTCGCGCAGCGCCGCGTCCTCGGGGCGCTCGCCGGGCTCGATCAGCCCCTTGGGCAGCGTCCAGACCGGCTCGCCCCTCAGGTTGGTGGCGCGGATGAGCAGCACCCGGCCGGCGTCGTCCAGCAGCACGCCCCCGGCGGAGTGCTCGTAGACCACCCGGCTCACCTTCCCTCCAGCAGCTCGCGAAAGGCCAGGGCGTCGCGCGGCGCGGCGGCCTCGGGGTCGTTGTTGAAGTAGGCGTAGACGACCTTTGCAGGGCCCGCGCGCACCCGCCGCGCCCAAACGGCCAGCTCCTCGTCCGAGTAGCGGTAGCGGTACCAGGCGGTGCGCCCGTGGAAGCGCAGGTAGGCGCGGCCCGCCGTCTCCACGTAGGCGTCCGGCAGGTCGGGCGCACTCACGCTCACGAAGACCACACCCGCAGCGTCCAGGGCGCGGTAGACCTCGTCGCGCCACCAGCTGGGGTGGCGGAACTCGAGCGCGTTGTCGAACGCCGGGTCGAGCGGGGCGAGCGCGCGCTCCAGGTTCTCGGGGCTGTAGTGGAGGCTGGGCGGCAGCTGGAAGAGGACCGCCCCCAGATGGCCCTCCAGCAACCGCAGCACCGCGTAGAGCTTGGCCACGCTGGCAGGCTCGCCCATGCGCTCGATGTGGGTGATGCGGCGCGGCGCCTTGACGGTAAAACGAAAACCCTCGGGCGCCTTCTTGAGCCAGCGCTTCACCGTGGACTCGGTGGGGAAGCGGTAGAAGGTGCTGTTCATCTCCACGGTGTCGAACCGTCGGGCGTAGAACTCGAACCAGCGGCTGGGCGGGGCGTCCTCGGGGTAGAAGCGGCCGCGCCAGCCCCAGTAGAAGTACCCGGAACAGCCCACCCAGACCCGTTTTTCCATACCTATAGTCTAGGGCGTATGCTGGGGGACAAATGGTGAACCGCTTGATCCAAGCCCTGGGAAACGAAAAGGTTTCGACCTCCATCTCCGACCTCGAGGCCCACGGCCGCGACGAGGGCTACCCCGAAACCGCCCTGCCCGCGGCGGTGGTCTTCGCCGAAAGCCCCGAAGACGTGAGCCGCACCCTGCGCCTCGCCCGCGAACACGGCTACGCGGTCATCCCCTTCGGCGCGGGAACGAGCATCGAGGGGGCGCTCATTCCGGTGAAACCCACGATCAGCCTCGACCTCGGCCGTATGAACCGGATCCTGGAGGTGCGCCCGGGCGACTTCCTGGCCGTGGTCGAGGCCGGGGTCACCCGCAAGCAGCTGAACGAGCGGCTGCGCCGCGAAGGGCTCTTCTTCCCGGTGGATCCGGGGGCCGACGCCTCGCTGGGCGGCATGGCGGCCACCAACGCCTCGGGCACCACCACGGTGCGCTACGGCGGAATGCGGCGGAACGTGCTGGCGCTGGAAGCGGTGATGGCCAGCGGCGAGGTGGTGCGCTTCGGCCGGCCGGTGCAGAAGAGCTCGAGCGGCTACGACCTCAAGGACCTGCTCATCGGCAGCGAGGGCACGCTCGCGGTCGTCACCAAGCTGTGGCTGCGGCTCTCCCCCCTACCCGCCGAGGTGCACACCGTGCGCGTCTACTTCGAGAACGTGGCCGCCGCCGCCGAAGGGGCCTTCGCGCTCATGGGCGCAGGGCTGCCGGTGGCGCGGCTGGAGCTGGTGGACGAGCGCGCCATCGCCGCGGTGAACCGCCACCTGGGCCGCAGCTACCCCGAGCGGCCGCTGCTGCTGGTGGAGTTCCACTCTTCGACCCCCGAGGCCGTCCAGGCCGAGAGCGCCTTCGCCGAAGAGCTTTTGCGCGAGGCCGGGGCCACCGGCTTCGACGCCGCGCGAACGCCCGAGGAGCGCACCGCCCAGTGGGAGGCGCGCCACCAAGCCTACTGGGCGCTGGTGCACACCTTCCCCGGACGCCACTACATGATCACCGACACCGCGGTGCCGCTTTCCGAGATGCCGGGAATGGTGCGCTACGCCCAGGAGCTGATGGACGAGCTGGAACTGGAGGGGAACATCCTGGGCCACGTGGGCGACGGCAACTTCCACACCATCGTGGCCGCCCGTCCCGGAGACGAATACGCCCGGGCCGAGGCCTTCAGCGCCCGGCTGGTGGAGCGGGCGCTCGAGCTGGGGGGCACGGCCACCGGGGAGCACGGCGTGGGGTTGCGCAAGCTGGGGTACATGGTGCGCGAACACGGCCCGGCGCTCGCCTGGATGCACCGCATCAAACAGGCCTTCGATCCGGACGGGGTGCTCAACCCGGGCAAGGTGCTTCCGGGCGCCGAGGCCGGGTAGCGGCAACCGAACTTCGCGCTGCGCCCACCTGCGGTGGGTATGGACCGATGGAGCGAAACCCAACGCCCATGCCCCGCTCCCTACCCCCCTGCTGTTTCGTATCCCCGGGCAAACCCGCGAAGCGGGTGCGACCGAGGGCCTGTCCCGGACCTGATCCGGGACCTGTCCCGAACCTGATCCGGGGCTTGTCCCGGACTCGATCCGGGGCCTTTCGAAGCCGCCTTCCAAACATCCGATCGTTACGCGCGCGGCAAGGTTCCGAGCATGTTCCGGGCTCGACCCCGGAGCGCGTGAGCCTCGTGGCCCCTTTGCCCGGGACGACGGTTGGTCGACGTGCGGCGTTCACCCCTCTTCGTCACCCCGGACAAGCGCCCGAAGGGCGCGCGATCCGGGGTCTCAGGGTTGCTGCAACAACACATCGTCGTTCTCGTATACGAAGCGCGATCCGTGGGCCTGCCCCTACAAACACACACCACGTACCACGCACTACGTACCACGCACTGCACACCACGCACTACGCACTACGCACCGGCCTCACCACGGCCCCGCCTCGATGCGCCACCACCAGCCGCCGTCCCAGCCGGCCCGCACGCCCAGCGGCAGCGGGAGGGCGTAAAAGAACACCGCGTCCGCGTAGACGCCCAGATCGGCGCCGTAAGCCAGCGCGCCCGCGGCCGGGTCGTAACGTCCGTATACCGCAGGAGCGAGGGTGACGCGCTCGAGCGCCAGCCAGCCGTCCTCGCTGCGGCGCTCGACCTTCCAGGCGTAGCGCAGCCGCGCCTCGAGGGCCAGCGCATCCCCCAGCACGGCCGCACCCACGGGCAGCGGCGTGCCCGCTCCCCCGAGAACGCGCGCCTCGGCGGCGAGCGGTCGCGCCCCCAGCTTCCAGGCCGCGCCCGCAAGCGCCCAAGCGTAACCCGTCCCCCCGTACATCCCGCCGTACCCTCCGGCGGTCAGGTAACCCCAGGGGTCGCGGACCTCCTGCCCCGCGCGCACGAAGCCGCGGTACTCGCCGCGCCAGCCTGCAGCCGCACTCCAAACCGGCCCCGCTTCGAAGCCTGCGCGCCAGTTCCAGCGGTCCCACAGCCCCTGGCTCGCGAGCCCCGGCACCACCCCGAAGACCACCCCATCCCCCGAAGGCCAGGCACCGGCCCGGACCGTGAAACCGAGGGGGCCGGTGGGGCCCACCAGGTCCACGCCCGCGCCCGCGCCGGCCTCCAGGTAAACGTAAGCGCCGAGCGGGGTGCCGGACAGTGCGGGGTCGAAACCGAGCACCGCACGGTAGCTGTAGACCCGTGCGTCGTCGAGGCCGTAGACGCTGGCTTCCAGCGCCGCGTAGGGCGGAACCGGCACGAAGGCGAGGTTCGTGGGCAGCCAACCGTAGGGCTTCAGGCTCGGCAGCGGATCGTAGGTCCTGCGACGCAGCTCGACCGCCTTTTCGGTTTGCAGCGGTGGCCGGGGTGCAGGCCGCACCCGCTTGGGTTCGCCCCTCAAGCGCGGGTCGAGCCCGGGCGCGCGCTCCCGAAGTTGATCCGCACCGCCCGGGCTTTCCTGCGGTGCGGGCCGCAGGCCGTCGCCCTCGCTCACGAACAAGAGGTAGCGCGCTTCGCCCCACACCTTCACCGGCTCGGGCGCAGGTTGCAGACGAACCAGTCTCGGGCCGTCAGGACCCAGCTCGGCGGCGGTCCAGACGCCTCCGCCAACCGCCGCACCGAGGAAGCCGCCCCGGGAGTGGGTCAGCCGCTCGATGCGGCCGCACGCCAAATCGACCCGGAAGAGTTCGTAAACCCCCGGCTCCCCGGCACGGAAGACGACGCGGTCTTCGCCTTCCCAAACGGGCCCCGTGTGCATCGGTCGCCCGCGCGGGTAGCAGGGGCCGAGCGTCCGCGCCTCGCCCGAACAAGGGTCGGGGGGCGGCGCGGGCGGTTCAGCGCCCAACCGCCCCGCCGCCAGGTACTTGAGCCGCCCCGATTCGAGCACGGCAATGTCGACGCTCCCCTCATGCCAAACGGCGAGGGCAATCCGCCCCTCGGGGCTCACGGCGAGGCCCAGGGGGTGCTCCCCCTTTGCGGCCACCCAGACGACCTCCTCGCCGCCCGGGCAACGCCGCAGCAACGCCGCCGGTTCGCCGGCACGGTCGCGCAGGTAGTCGAAGCAACCGCCGGGGGCTGGAGCCGCAAGCCGCGCGTGCAGGCCACGGGTCAGGCGGCGCTCACGGCCGCGTTCGACGTCCAGCTCGAAGACGTCGCTGGCCACGCCGTCGCCCTCGGGAACGTAGCGGCTGTAGAGCAGGGTCCGGTCGTCCTTCCACCAAAGGCGTTGAGGTCGGGAGCGCACCAGCTTGCGCGCGCCGCCGCCGTCCGCCCCGGCCACCACGATCCAGCCTTCCTTGACGTAGGCGAGCCGCCTCCCGTCGGGGCTCCGCGCGGGCATGGAAGCCTTCTCCTCCACCACCTCGTAGCTGCGGGCTGTCCGCTCGTAAGCCGCAGCGCGCTCGCGCTCGAGGGCCACCCAGCCGCCCCACGCCTTCGTTAGCGCAACCCCGCTGGCCCGCTCCCAGGCCGCAGCGAACGGGGGCGGGGCCACCAGGCCGGTGTTGTACTGGCGCAGCGTAGCCAGGACCGCTTCCCAGCCGTAGCGCTCGATCAGGTACTGGACGAAGCGCACCCCCAGCAGGTAGCGGGTCTGGCCCCGCGGCCAGTCGCGGTAGGTGTAGAGGCTCATGTCGGCCAGGTCGGGGAACCGGTCCTCCTCGAGCAACGCGTTGATGAGCCCCTGGGTGTAGGCCCAGTCGAGCCGCCCGCCGGGGGTGAAGCGCGATTCCATGTAGGTGGCCACGCCTTCCACGAACCACGCCGGCG
>JALSIA010000028.1 GCA_026981865.1 Thermaceae bacterium | reverse complement strand
TCCCTCGGGAGCTCGAACGAGCCTACGAGGATGCGCTGGCGTTGCAGCGCAGCCTGGGCGTCCCGGTGGAACGTCTGGAGCTGGCGGAGGCGCGGGCCAAGGTCGACTTTGATCCCGCAGGGCTCGTCTTCGCCACCTGGGGCCCCGCCGACGGCGTGATCGATCCGCACCTCGTGGCGCACGCTTACCTGAAGGCGGCGCGGGAGCGGGGCGCGGAACTCCTTACCGAAACCCCGCTCGTCTCGGCCGAGCGCCAGCAGGGCGGCTGGCGGGTCCGGACGCCCCGGGGGGACTATGCCGCGGGCGTGGTCGTGAACGCCGCCGGCGCTTGGGCGGGCGAGGTGGCCCGGAGGGCGGGTTTCGAGCTGCCCGTCGTTCCGGTCCGGCGCATGGTCTTCATGACCGGGGCCATGCCCGAGGCCCGAGGGCTCCCGCTCACCGTGGACGTAGCCACGGGCTTCTACCTGCGCGGCGAGGGGGAGCGGGTGCTCTTCGGCCGCTCGAACCCGGAGGAGCCGCCCGGTTTCCGGGAGGGGATGGACTGGAGCTGGCTCGAGCCCACCCTGGAAGCGGGCCTGAGCCGCTTCCCCTGGCTCGAACGGGCCGGGCTGGACCACCGCGCCAGCTGGTGGGGCTACTACGCCGTCACCCCCGACCACAACCCCATCCTGGGCTGGATGCCGGGGGTCGAGGGCTGGGTCAACGCCGCGGGGTTCAGCGGCCACGGCGTGCAGCAAGCGGCGGCGGTGGGCCGGGCGATCGCCGAGGAAGTTCTGGACGGGCGTGCCCACACGATCGACATCGACCCGCTGCGGTACGAGCGCTTGGAGCGGGGAAGAAAAGTACAAGAGCAGAACATCGTGTGAGATATCACAAGTAAACCAACGAAGCAGGCGCCGGACCGGCCGGGAGGGACCGCCTTCAGTTCAGGTAGGGCGCCAGGGCCTCGGGCAGGGCGAAGTCGCCCTCCGGGGTCTGGTAGTTTTCCATCAAGGCCGCGAGCACCCGTGGAAAGGCGAGGCCCGAGCCGTTGAGGGTGTGGACCAGCCGGGGCTTGCCGCCCGGCTCGCGGAAGCGGGTCTTCATGCGGCGGGCCTGGTAGTCCTCCATGTTGGAGATGCTGCTCACCTCGAGCCATTTTTGCTGGCCCGCGCTCCAGACCTCCAGGTCGTACTTCTTGGCCTGGGTGAAGCCCATGTCCGCGGTGCACATCAAGAGCCGCCGGTAGGGGAGGCCCAAGAGCTCCAGCAGCTCCTCGGCCTGGCGGGTGAGCCGCTCCAGCCAGTCGTAGCTCTCGTCGGGGTGGCTGAAGACGACCATCTCCACCTTGTCGAACTGATGCAGACGGTTGAGCCCGCGCACGTCCTTGCCGTAGCTGCCGGCCTCGACGCGGAAGTTGGGGGTGTAGGCGGTGTACTTGAGGGGCAGCCGGTCGGCCTCGAGGATCTCGCCGGCGTGCAGGTTGGTGACCGGCACCTCGGAGGTGGGGATCAGGTAGTAGCCGCCCGTGACCTGGTACATCATCCCTTCCTTGTCGGGGATCTGGCCGGTGCCGAAGGCGGCCGGCTCGCGCACCAAGAGCGGCGGGCGCACCTCCACGAAGCCGCGGGCGGTGTGGTAGTCCAGGAAGAAGTTCTCGAGCGCCCGCACCAGCCGCGCCCCGCGGCCGAGGAAGAAGGGGAAGCCCGAGCCCGAAACCTTGGCGCCGCGTTCGAAGTCGACGACGCCCAGGCGTTCGGCCAGCTCCCAGTGGGGCTTGGGCTCGAAGTCGAAGCTCGGCTTCTCGCCCCATTCCCCCACCACCACGTTGTCAGCCTCGCTCTCGCCGACCGGAACCGAGGGGTGGGGCAGGTTGGGGATCTGCGGCAGAATGGCATCGATGCGGGCGGCCAGCTGCTTTTCTTCGGATTCCAGGTGCTTCAGGTATTCGGACAGCTCGGCCGACTTGGCGAGCAGGGCTTCCGCGTCCTCGCCGCGGGCCTTGGCGCGGCCCACGGCCTTGGCCAGCTTTTTCTGCTGGGCTCGCAGCGTCTCGATCTCGGCCAAGAGCTCGCGCCGCCTGCGGTCCAGCTCCAGCAGCTCGTCCACCAGCGGCAGCGCGTCGAGCTCGCGCTTCTTGCGGATGCCCTCCTTGACCCGATCGGGGTGTTCGCGGATGAACCTGAGGTCGAGCATCAGCGGCCCTCCTCGACGACGCGGGGGAGTTTGAAGAAACCGTTTTCGCGCTCGGGCGCGAGCGCCAGCGCTTCGGTCTGCTCCAGTCCGGTCGCGGGTTCGTCGCTGCGCAGTACGTTCTCGCTGTCGATCGGGCGCACGAGCTCCTCGAGGCCTTCGAGCTCCAACTCGCCGAGGCTTTCGAAGTAGGCCAGCAGCGAACGCAGTTCGGGGAGGATGCGCTCGACCTCCGCCTCGTCCAGATCGAGCCGGCTCAGGTCGGCCAGGTGGCGCACCAGGTCGGGGGTCACGTCCATGACGCTAGCTTAGCACCTCGGCCAGCCACCAAAAGAAGGGGGCAAGCACCAGCGCGGGCAGAAACGAGGCCACGCGCACCCGGGTGAGCTCGAGCAGGTTGATGCCCAGGCCGAGGATCATCAGCCCGCCCACCCCGGTCACGAGCAGGACCCGTGGGTCGGTGGCGGGGTCGGGCAGGGCCGCGGCCAGTCCGCCCGCGGCCAGGGCCAGGCCGCCCTGGTAGACGAAGACGACCAGGGCGCTGGCCGCCACCCCGGGGCCGAAGCTGGCGGCCAGGGCAACGCTCGAGAGGCCGTCGAGGGTCGATTTGACGAGGAGCAGCGTGGGGTCGCCAATCAGGCCGTTGTTCATCGAGCCGATCAGGGTCATGGGGCCCACGCAGAAGAGCAGGCTGGCGGCCACGAAGCCCTCGGTGAAGCCACCGCCGCCGCGGAAGCGCGCCTTGAGCAGGTCGCCCAGGCGTTCCAGGCGCTCTTCCAGACCCAACGCCTCGCCGAGCACCCCGCCGAGCACCAGCGCCAGCAGGCCCAGGATCACGCCGTCCACCGCCCCACCCTTGGCCGAGCCCAGCGACCCCGCCATCGAGAAACCGATGAAGAGCGTGACCAGTCCCACACCCTGGACGATGATCCGCTGCATTCGCGCCGGCAGCCGGCCGCGGATCAGCACCCCCAGACCCGAGCCCAGCAGCACGGCCAGCACGTTGACCAAGGTGCCGTTCGTTTTGGCCCAGAGGCTCAGCTCCATAGGCGCCATTCTACCGGGAAGCTAGAATCGGGTCGTGGAGGTTCGGCCCACCGGCGACGGCTCGCTCAGCCTGCGCCACCCCGTTCACGGCGAGGGGTACCATCCGGCCGCGGGCGCGGTGGGGCAGGCCGAGCGGCTCTACCTGCGGGGGAGCGGGGCGCAGGCGGGCCCCCGGCCCCGAATCTTCGAGCTGGGGTTTGGCCTCGGGGTCAACTTCGCCGTGACCCTGCGCCACGCCCGCCGGCGCGGCGCCTTCCTGGACTACCGCGCCGTCGAGGTCGAACCCGTTCCGCTCGAGGTACTCGAAGAGGTGCTGCGGCCGCTCGACGCCGAATTGTTCGCACGGATCGCGCCCCATTGGGGTGGGAGCCTCGAGGTCGCCACCCGCGAGTTCCGGCTGCGCCTCGAGGTCGTGCGGGTGCAGGAAGGGTTCACGGCGGGCGTCCGGGTCCGTTACGTCTACTTCGACCCCTTCAGTCCGCGGGCGAATCCGGAGGTCTGGACGCCCGCGGTCTACCGCAAGATGTACGATCTGCTCGAAGCCGGCGGCACCCTCGTCACCTATTCCGTTGCCGGGCACGTGCGCCGCGGCCTCGCCGCCGCGGGTTTTAGGGTCGAACGCATACCCGGCTGGGGCGGCAAGCGCCACTGGCTACGCGCCCGCAGAACGGCGCAACCTAACGGCGTAGAAGAGGGCGACGCCCAGGTAGGCGATGGCCCCGATCCAGAAGGGCGCGCGGGGCCCCCAGAGTTCCCAAGCGAAGCCGCCAACGACGGGGCCTAGGGCGAAGCCCAGCCCCTCCAGGCTCATCAACGCCCCCCAGGCGCGGGCCTTGTGCTCGTCGGGCAGGGTGCGGGAAACCAGCCCGCCCCAAGAAGGGATGAGCAGCGCCTGGGCCAGGCCCGCCGCCAGCGCGGCGACGATGAGTCCGCTCAGGCTGCGCGCCTCCGCGAAGCCGATCAGGGTCAGCGCCGCCAGCATCAGCGCCGGCGTCAGGGTGCGCGCGGGCCCGATGCGGTCAGCGAGCCGGCCCAGGGGCGAGAGGAGTACGTATTCGAGCCCTCCGCCCAGGGCGAGGGCCAGCAGCAGTTCGCGCGTGCCCAGCCCCAGGCGGTCGATGAAGGGGAAGAAGACCGGGGCCAGCAGCCCGAAGGCCAGCAGCTGCGTCAAGGCCCCGGGCGCCAGCGAAGCGAGTTTGCGCCAAGGGAAGGGGCTCGTGGGCTCGGGCTGGGGCGCGGCGGTGCGGAACCGCAACAGGATCGCCGCCCCCAGCAGGAAGACGAGGACCTGCACGGCCGCGAGCGCCGCGGCCGCGAGCCGGGGGTCGTGGTCGAAGAGGAAGCCGGTGAGCAGCACCCCCAGGCCGATGAAGGGCGCGACCAGGGACTGGGTGAAGCCGAAGGCGCGCCCGTCCTCGCCGTCGCGGGCGGCGCGGCTCGAGTACGTCATCATTGCCGGCCAGAGCGGCGCGATGACGAGGCCGTTGGCCAGCGAGGCGGCGAGCAGCCAGCCGACCCCGGGGGCGTGCAGCACCCCCAGGGCGCTGACCGCCGCGAGTGCGGCGGCGAAAAAGAGGACCCGCCGCAGACCGTGGCGCTCGCCCAGGTGCCCGCCTGCCGAGCGCCCCAGGGTGTCGGCCAGGTACTGCAGGCTGGCGGCCAGCCCCACGACCCCCAGGCCCAGGATCGGTCCCAGGCTGCGCGGCAGGTAGACGGTGTAGAGGCCGGTTCGGGTCAGTTCCACCAGGCCGACGAGCGCGATCAGGGTCGCCAACGGCGCGAGGCGGCCCGGGGGCCAGGGGGCGAGTTCCAGCCAGCGCCTCATTTGCACGTCCTCGATTGGGTTGCGTTGGCCGCCTCGTGTGCGCGCACGGAGCCCATTCTAACGAAACGGGTGTAAGGTTTATGCTCGGACGTGGACGTGAAGCACTCGCTCGACACCCCCCTGACCGGTCGTTACCTGCCCGGGCTGCCCCAGGTGGCGCGCGCCTACCTGTGGGCGCGCGCTTCCGAGCCGACGGTCCTCGTCGCCCCCAAAGAC
>JALSIA010000027.1 GCA_026981865.1 Thermaceae bacterium | reverse complement strand
CGGGCGCGGCTTCGGCCTCGAGGAACCCCATGGTGAGCAACACCCCGATGCGCATGGCTCCATCTTCGCACAACCGGCGCCTGGGAAGGATGGGAAATCGCGCACGAAAACCCGCCCGCGGTCATGCGGACGGGCTAGGGCTCGGAAACGTTAGGCCTCGAAGAAAAAGCGCTTTTCCCCCAGGGCCGGTTCGAGCTCGTCGAGCCAGGTGGCCTCCTCCGAGAACTTGGCGAAGAAGGGCCGGCCCACCCAGGCGGGGTCGCGCGCCTGCAGGAACTCGAGGACGAAGACCTTTTCCCCGGCCACCTCGGCGGTGCCGACGACGCGCACTTTGCCGGGAAAGGCCGACATGCTGGGGCCGCGCACGGTGCGGGCGAGGCCCGAGACCTGGCGGTAAGCATCCGCGAAGATGCGCTGCGCCGCGGCCAGCGGTACCTCGAAGTACCGCTTGGGACCGGTGTCGCGCTCGACGAACATGTAGTAGGGGACAAGGCCCAACCGTGTTTCCCGCCGCCATTTCTCGGCCCATACGTCGGCGTCGTCGTTGACGTGGCGGATCAGCGGCGCTTGGGTGCGCACCAGCGCGCCGGTGGCGAGCAGGTTGCGCACGGCCTTTTCGAGCTGGTCGGTTTCGAGCTCGCGCGGATGGCTGAAGTGGGCCATGAAAGCGAGCTGCTTGCCCGAGGCGACCACGCGCTCGAAGAGGCGCAGCACCTCGGCGGCGTCGGCATCGGTGGTGAAGCGCATGGGCCAGTAGGCCAGCGACTTGCTGCCGATGCGAATGTTGCGCAGGGTTTCCACCTCGAGCAGCGGCAAAAGGTAGCGCTCGAGCAGTTTGGCCTTCATCACCATCGGGTCGCCGCCGGTGACGAGGACGTCGGTCACCTCGGGGTGGGCGCGCAGGTAGCGCACCAGCTCGTCCACCTGGCTCGATTCGAACTTGAGTTCGCGGTCCCCCACGAACTGGGCCCAGCGGAAGCAGTAGGTGCAGTAGGCGTGGCAGGTCTGGCCGCCCGCGGGAAAGAAGAGCACGGTCTCGGCGTACTTGTGCTGCAGCCCCGCGAGCTTCTGACCGTCCAGTTCAGGGACGTTGTGGGTCAGCTGACCGGCGGGGTGGGGGTTCATGGCATGGCGGGCCCGCCAGACCTCTTCGAGCAGTACGTCGCGGTCGCCGCCGCGGAGGGCGGCTTCGACCCGGGCGTAGGTCTCGGGGTCGAGCATTTCCCGCTGGGGGAAGACGAGTTGGAAGATCGGGTCTTCGGGGGCCCGGTCCCAGTCGACGAGCTCGTTGAGCACGTAGGGGTTGGTGCGGAAGGGCAGCACCTGAGCCACGACCTCAAGCTCGTGCTGGAGCGATTCGGGCAGCCGGCGGAACCCGGGGTGTTCCCGGATGTTCTTGAGGGTGATGGGTTCGTAACGTCCGTACGCGTCCACGGGCGTGGGGTACATGTACGACCTCCTTTCGTGGTCTGGGTCGGCACGGGCGCGCGCGCCGAAGCGCGGGGTTGGCCCGGTTGGCTTCTTCCCGGATCAGTATACCACGTGACCTGAAATTCTTATGAATAATACGTCCTGGACGGCGTTCAGGGCAGGCCCGCCTTGGCTTCGCGGTATTCCCGCACCAGCCGTGCGACGAGGTCGGCGGCCGGGGGCACGTCGCGGATGAACGCGACGCCGTGTCCGGCGCTCCAGACCTCCTTCCAGGCCTTGGAGTCCTCGCTGCGGAAGCGCTCGAGCGAATCCTTGAGGAAGTTCGCGGGCACCCCGGTGACCTCGGGGGTGTAGACCACGTCCTCGGGCCGGGCGCGGACGAGCGCTTGCTTGTAGGCATCGGGCGCGCCCGCCTCCCGGGTGGCGATGAAGCGGGTGCCGAAGTAGCCTCCGTCGCCCAGCGCCAGCGCCGCGAGCAGCTGGGCCCCGGTCGATAGCCCCCCCGCCACGAGCACCGGCAGCCCCGTCTCTTCGCGCAGCCAGGGCGCGAGCACGAAGGGGCTGGTCGTGCCGGCGTGGCCGCCCGCCCCCGCGGCCACCGCCACCAGCGCGTCGGCCCCGGCCGCGGCGGCCTTCTGGGCGTGGCGCAGCCCGACCACGTCGCACCACACCTTTCCGCCGTAGCCGTGCACCGCCTCGATCACCGGCGCGGGGTTGCCCAGGCTGGTGACCACGAGCGGCACCCGGTGCTCCACCGTGGCCGCCAGGTCCTCGGCGAGCCGGGGGTTGTCCTTGAGGATCAGGTTTACCCCAAAGGCGAGGTCCTCGGGCCAGGTTTCCAGGAAGGCGCGGTAGTCGGCGTGGGTGCGGAAGTTGAGGGTGGGCACGAGCCCGATCGCGCCCGCACGGGCCACGGCCTCGAGCAGCGGGCGGTTCGAGACCAGGAACATCGGCGCCGCCACGATGGGGTAGCGGATCCCCAGCATGCGGGTGATCCGGGTTTCGATCGCGTCCATGCCTGAATTGTACCCGGTCAAAGGAGGCTTCAGTTGGCGACGCTGCTGCGCCAGTCGCCGTAGGGCATGAGCCGGCGGGCGTCGTAGTAGAAGACGAGCGCGTCGCCGTCTTCGTCTACGAGAAGGCAGCGCACGCTCAGCGGCTCGCGGAAGTAGGGCGAGCCCGAGTCGGCGGTCTGGTCGTAGACCGGCTCGTCGAGCACCTCGACCACGACCATGGGCTCGCCGTAATCGGGCATCTTGCGGTTGCGCAGCCCCGGTTTCCAGGTGACCAGGTCGCCCCGCTGGAAGCGGTGTTCGTGCAGGTAGTCTTGGGCGAGCTGGCTGAGGCGGCTAAGGTCGCTCATGCTCCGCGATTATACCGAACCCTCCGGGGGGACGGGGTCCGTCTCCTCGCCCAAGGGCCAAGGCGGCGGGGGCGCGCCTTCCAGCGCCCGGCCCACGCCCTCGAGGAACGCCGCCAGCCGGGCGTCGGGAGGGTGCAGGGCGCGCGCCTTGCGGCGGGCCTTGGCCAGGTTGTTCCGGGCCCCGCGTTCGTGGCCGCGGCGCCGTGCCTCCAGCGCTGCGGCCGCCAGGATCAAGGCGTGCAGGAAGTCGCGTTCCGGCCCCCGGGCCGCGAGCCAGGCGGGCTCGAGCGCTTCGTGCACTTCCCAATAGGCCCCCTTCCGCCACAGGCGGCCGGCTCGATCGAGGGGTTCGCGGTTCGGTTGGCGCATCGTTGCCTCGATGCTACAGTAAGGGGCGTATGGCGAAACCGATCGTGGTGACCGACAGTACCTTCGACCAGGAGATCAAAGACGGCCTCGCCCTCGTGGACTTTTGGGCCGAGTGGTGCGGACCGTGCCGGATGATCGCACCGATCCTCGAGGAGTTGGCCGCCGAGTACGAAGGCAAGCTCAAGGTGCTCAAGCTCGACGTCGACGAGAACCCCAAGACCGCGATGAGGTTTCGGGTGATGAGCATTCCCACCGTCATTCTCTTCAAGAACGGCGAGCCGGTTGAGGTCATCATCGGTGCGCAACCCAAGCGCAACTTCGTGGCCCGCGTGGAAAAGCACCTGCCCAAAGCCTGAGATGAACGCGCCCGTCGCCCTCGACGCCATGGGCGGGGACCACGCGCCCCGGGAGACGGTGGCAGGGGCGCTGGCCGCCGCGGCCGCAGGCGTGCCCGTGGTCCTGGTGGGCGACGAGGCGCGCCTGCGCGAGGAACTCGCCTCCCAGGGCGGCGACCTGCCCATCGTGCACGCCCCCGAGGTGATCGACATGCACGCCCACGCCACCGAGGTGCGCCGCCGCCGCCGGGCCTCGATCAACGTGGCCGTGCGCCTGGTCAAGGAGGGCGAAGCCGAGGCGGTGGTGAGCATGGGCCACTCGGGGGCCACCATGGCCGCTGCCCTCTTCACGCTGGGGCGGGTGCGCGGCATCGAACGTCCGGCCATCCTCGCCGAGATCCCCTCCCAGGCCCCCTCCGGCCGGGTGCACCTGATCGACGCCGGGGCCAACGCCGACGTGCGCCCAGCTCACCTGGTGCAGTTCGCGCGCATGGGCGCGGCCTACGCCGAGTGCATGAGCGGGGTGGTGCGGCCGCGGGTGGGGCTGCTTTCGATCGGAGAGGAGCCCACCAAGGGCAACCAGCTCGTCCTCGAGGCCCACCCCCTGCTCGCCACCGCCGGCCTCCACTTCGTGGGCAACGTCGAGGGGCGCGACGTCCTGGGCGATGCCGCCGACGTGATCGTGACCGACGGTTTTACCGGCAACGTCGTGCTCAAGCTGGCCGAAGGCGAGGCCAAGATCCTTTTCGGCTGGATCAAGGAGGCGCTCGCGAGCAGCCTCAAAGCCAAGCTGGGGGCGTTGCTGGCGAAGGACGCCCTGCGGGGTCTGGCCGCCCGCATGGACCCCGCCGAGTACGGGGCGATGCCGCTGTTGGGGGTACGCGGCCCCGCCTTCATCGGCCACGGTGCCTCGGACCGGCGCGCGGTCAAGAACGCTCTGGTGCGGGCCCACAAGATGGCGCGTTCAGGACTGGTCGAGGCCTTGGCCGCCGTAGAATAGCCACATGGAACCCTTCAACCCGGTGCAGCTGCAGGGGACCCAGCAGTGGATCAAGTTCCTGCTGGCCTTTTTCGCCCTCGGCGTCGCCTACACCGTGGGTCGCGCCGGATCGCGGCTGGCCCACTGGGTGGCCCGGCTGACCCCCGACCGCCGCGACGACGCCTTCTGGCGGGTCGTGGGCTGGATGTGGTGGGCCGTCGTGCTCTTCGCGCTCGTCTCCTTCGGGCACTTCCTCTTCGAGATCAAGGTCGAGCCGCTCTACACCTGGGGTCTGTTGCTGGCGCGCTGGATGGGCTCACGGGGGCTTGCGGTGCTGCTCATTCTGGCGGCCACCTACTTCGCCTACCGCCTCGTCGAGGTCTCGGTGCGCCGCATCAAGATCCCCCAGAAACCCGAGTTCGAGCGCGAACAGGTGCGCATCCAGACGCTCATGGCGGTGATCGAGTCCACCCTCAAGGGCGGGGTCATCGGCGTCGGGGTGCTGCTCGCGCTGGCCAACATGGGGCTCAACATCGGGGCGTTGATCGCCGGCGCGGGCATCGCCGGCCTGGCGATCTCGTTTGCCGCACAGAACCTGGTGCGCGACGTGATCAACGGTTTCTTCATCCTGCTCGAAGACCAGTACGGCGTGGGCGACGTGATCAAGGTCGGCGAGATCGCCGGCGGCGTCGAGCGCATGAACCTGCGCCTCAGCGTGCTGCGCGACCTGGAGGGCAAGCTCCATTTCGTACCCCACGGGCAGATCAGCACGGTTACCGTGCTCAGCCACGTCTGGGCGCGCGCGGTCGTCGACGTGGGGGTCGCCTACGGCGCCGACGTGGACCGGGCCATCGCGGTGATCGAGGACGAGGCGCAGAAGTTCTACGATGATCCGGAATGGCG
>JALSIA010000026.1 GCA_026981865.1 Thermaceae bacterium | reverse complement strand
CTTCCTGATCGCCCTGGGCCTGCGCGACGAGCGGGCCCGCCGCTCGGGGGCCTTCCTGGCCTTCATCGGGATCGTGATCGGGGCGCTGCTGCTCGTCGTCGACCTGGGCCAGCCAGCGCGCTTCTGGCACCTGCTCGTCGGCTTCCACCCCGTCTCGGTCATGTGGCTGGGCTCGGCGGTGCTGGCGCTCTCGGGGCTGGGCCTCTTTCTGCTCTTGGTCGTGCGCGAATGGCCCGGGTGGCTCGTCTGGGTGACGGCCATTCTGGTCCTGCTCGTCGTCGGCTACACCGGTGTCTTGCTGATGGCCACGGCTCGGCCCTTCTGGAGCGGCAGCCCGCTGATGCCCTGGATCTTCCTCGCCTCGGCGTACACCACGGGCGCGGCCTTGCTCGTTTTGCTCGGCAACCGCGAGCCGGGGCTGCACCGGATCTCCTTCAACTTTGCGCTGATCGAGGTCTTCCTCGTCGCCCTGCACCTGATCTGGACCTACCCGCTGGCAAAGAACGCCGTTCAGGCCGCCCTGACGGGCGACCTCGCCTGGGCGTTCTGGGGGTTCGTGGTGCTGGGGGTAGCTCTGCCGCTGTACATGGAGGCGCAGCGTCGCGCCGCCTCGCTGGCCGCGTTGCTGGTGCTGGCGGGGGGCTTCCTGCTTCGCTATTTCATCGTCTACGCCGGTCAGACGGGCGTCCTGCGCTTCTGAGCTAAGCTGAGGAGGAACGTGAACCTTTTCGATCTGGAACCACTGTTTCGCAGCCTGGACGCGCTCCCGGCGGCCGCCGGTGCCGCCGGGGGCTACCCCGGATTCGCCGAGCGCTTTCGGGAGGTACTGGAGGTCATCGCCTGTGAGCAGCCCGATTGGGCCGAACGGATTCGCGTGCTCGAGGAGCTGGATCCCGCGACCCTCGAGCGCCTGCGGAACAGGATGCTCGAACCCCCCGGGTACGAAGCGGACGACCCGCTGCTCGGGTTTGCCCTTCGGCAAACGTTGCGCCGCTACCATCGGCACGAAGGCGAAAAACCCCTGGAAGAAGGCCCCGCGGAGGCCGTTTGCCCCCAATGCGGCGCCGAGGCCGACGTGGCTTATCTGGACGCGAACGGCTTCCGCTTCGCCGTCTGCCGGCTTTGCGACACCCGCTGGCCGGTGCCCCGGGTACGCTGCCTCTACTGCGGGGAAGAACAGCCCAAGAAGCTGGAGTACTACCCGTACGAAGAGGGTTACCGCCTCTACCGCTGCAAGACCTGCGGCCGCACCCTCCCGGCGGTGGACCTGCGCGAGGCGGGCCGGCTCGACCTGCCACGGCTGCGCGCCGCAGCCGTGGAGATGCAGGCGCTCTACGAAGCCGGGGCCGTGGAGGAATGATGTACCGCTACGAGAAGGGACGCTTCCTGCCCCAACGCTTCGAGGCCCCGCGCGAGGTCGAGCTGACCCTGGTGGTCAACGGCCGTCCGGCGTTGCGCCTGGCGCACTCGCCCGGGGAAGAGGTCGAGCTCGGGCTGGGCTTCCTCTGGTTGGGGGGCGTCTTCGACACCCTGGACCAGGTGCGCTGGTTCCGCCGCGCCCAGGGGGTGCTGGAATTCGAGGTGGCCGGACGGGCGGGGCCGGGCGTGCCGCTGCGCACCAGCAGCTGCGGCATGGGGATCGTCTACGGGCAGCGGAACGTACAGGAGCTGCCCTTCGTCGCCCTGGACCCCGAACTCCCCATCCGCATGCACGCGGTGCTGCGCGAACGCGCGGTGCAGTACCGGCGCACCCGGGGCATCCACGGCGCCGCGCTCTTCACCACCGAAGGGCGGCTGCTGCACCTCTCCGAAGACATCGGCCGCCACAACGCCGTGGACAAGATCGCGGGCCGGATGCTGCTCGAAGGCTGGCCCCCGCCCTTCGCGCTCGCCGTCAGCGGGCGGGTCTCGGCCGAGATGGCCCAGAAGGCGGCGGCCATGGGGGCGGTCCTCCTCACCAGCCGCACGGGTGCGACCCGGAGCGGGCTCGACACCGCCGAACGCCACAACCTGACCGTCTGCACCTACGTGCGCCCGCTCGGTTACCGGCTCAACACCTCACCCGGGAGGCTGATCGTCGGCGCCGCCGACGAGGTCTTCGATGCGGTTCGCGTTGAGAAAGAGCCCGGAGCCGAAACGGGGGGCTAGCTCGCTCCAGGGGACGATGGCGGCCCGGGCCGCTTCGACGAGGTGCTTCAGGAAGAAGTCGCCGCGTGCGATCTGCTCCCGCGCCACCGGTTCCAGGTCCTTGCGGTAGAACGCCGCCAGAGGCTCGATCCAGCCGGTCGGCCCCTCGGCGACGACCGCGAGCCCCTCGGTCGCGCGAGCCCGCGCGAACATGTAAGCCCAGTAGGCCGGCGTCAGCTGCGGCAGGTCGCAGGCGGCGACGGCGACCCAGTCGTGGCGGGCGTGCACCAGTGCGCTGTGCAGCCCGCTCAGCGAATCGGCTCCGGGGACGACGTCGCCGAAGACGGGCAACCCGAACTCGGGGTAGGGGCGGCCGGCGACGATGAACCGCTCGTCGGCCTCATGCAGGCTCTCCAGTACGTAGGCCGCGAGGGGGCGTCCCCGCCACACGTACCGCGCCTTGTCCCGTCCGAAACGCTTGGATTGGCCCCCGGCCAGCACCGCGCCGCTGAACTCCATGCCCCTAGCCTAACGCCTTGACCGACGCGCCGGCGGGCCGGTAAGGTGGGAAGCACGATGCGGATCCGAACGCCCCGTAGCTACAAGATCCGTCACCAGCGGTTCTGGTGAAGCCGCATCCCATTCCATATTCCAAACCTACAACCCGAACCAAGCCCCGAGGACACTGGAGGAACGCAATCATGTACCTTCCCGAGTACCCCTTACCGGACGAACGCGGACGGTTCGGCCCCTACGGCGGTCGTTACGTCCCCGAGACGCTCATGCCGGCGCTGGAAGAGCTGGAGGCCGCCTACCGCCGGCTGCGCCGCGATCCCGACTTCCTCGCCGAACTGGAGGACCACCTGCGCCACTACGCCGGCCGCCCCAGCCCCCTCTACTTTGCCCGCAACCTGACCGAAGCCTGGGGCGGGGCACGGGTCTACCTCAAGCGCGAGGACCTCAACCACACGGGGGCGCACAAGATCAACAACACCTTGGGCCAGGCCCTGATCGCCAAACGGATGGGCAAGCACCGCGTCATCGCCGAGACCGGCGCGGGGCAGCACGGCGTCAGCGTGGCCACGGTGGCGGCGCTGTTCGGTCTGGAGGCGGTGATCTACATGGGCGCCGAGGACGTCCGCCGGCAGGAGCTCAACGTCTTCCGGATGGAGCTTTTGGGCGCTGAGGTGCGCACCGTGACCAGCGGCACCCAGACCCTCAAGGACGCGACGAACGAGGCCATCCGCGACTGGGTCACCAACGTCGAGGACACCTTCTACATCCTCGGATCCGTGGTGGGGCCCCATCCCTACCCGATGCTGGTGCGCGACCTGCAGAGTGTCATCGGGCTGGAGCTCGCCCGCCAGCTCCAGGAGGCCGAAGGCCGAGACACGCCGGACGCCATCGTGGCTGCCGTGGGCGGGGGCTCGAACGCCATCGGCGCCTTCGCGCCCTTCGCCTACCGACCCGCAGAAAAGCGGCCGCGTTTGATCGGCGTGGAGGCCGCGGGCGAGGGACTCGCCAGTGGCCGGCACGCGGCCAGCATCGGCGCAGGCAAGCGCGGCGTGCTGCACGGGTCCTACATGTACCTCCTCTACGACGGGGACGGCCAGATCCTTCCGGCCCACTCGGTCTCCGCGGGCCTCGACTACCCGGGGGTGGGCCCCGAACACAGCCACTACGCCGACGCCGGGGTGGCCGAATACGTGGCCGTCACCGACGAGGAGGCGCTCGCGGCCTTCCGGTTGCTCAGCCGCGCCGAGGGCATCCTCCCGGCGCTCGAGTCGGCCCACGCGGTGGCCTACGCCGCCAAGCTGGCTCCGCAGATGGGGCGCGACCAGGTGCTCGTCATCAACCTTTCGGGTAGAGGCGACAAGGACGTTACCGAAGTGATGCGCCTGTTGGGAAAGGAGTCACGATGAACCGGATCCACGCCGCTTTCCGGCGCGCCCGGGACGAAGGGCGGGCCGCCGTCGTCCCCTACCTGACCGCGGGTTATCCCAGCCTCGAGGCCTACCTGGACACGGCGACCCAGCTGCTCGAGTTCGCGGACCTGATGGAGATCGGACTGCCGTATTCGGACCCCCTGGGGGACGGCCCAACGATCCAGCGCTCGGGAGAGGCGGCGCTGCGCGCCGGCGTGCGCACCGCCGACGTGGTCGCGCTGGTGGCCGCGCTGCGGCAGCGCACCGACAAACCGCTCTTGCTGATGACCTATGTCAACCCCGTCTTCGCCTGGGGGCCCGCGCGCTTCTTCGCAGCCTTCGCGGAGGCCGGGCTCGACGGGGTCATCCTTCCGGACCTGCCTCCGGACGAAGACCCGGAGGTCGTGCGCGCCGCGCGCGACGCGGGACTCGCCACCGTCTTCCTGCTCGCCCCGACCTCCACCGATGCGCGCATCCGTGAGGTGGTCGGGCACACGACCGGATTCGTCTACACCGTCAGCGTCACCGGGGTGACCGGCGCCCGCAGCGAGCTGCCCGACCTGGCGCCCCTGGTGGGCCGCATCCGGGCGCAGACCGAGCTTCCCATCGCGATCGGCTTCGGCGTCTCCGGCGCCGAAACGGCGCGTCAGGCGGCCCGCGTCGCCGACGGCGTCGTCGTGGGCTCGGCGCTTATCAGGAAGCTGGCCTCCGGCGAGGACCCCGTGCCCTTGCTCGCCGAGATCCGGCGGGCGGCGCGCGTAGAATAGGCGCATGGGGCCCTTCAAGCTCGGTGAGTTCGAGGTCTATTTCCTGGAGGACGCGCGTTTCCGCCTCGACGGGGGTGCGATGTTCGGGGTCGTGCCCAAGCCGCTCTGGAGCCGCGTTGCCGAAGCCGACGCGCAGAACCGCATCCCCCTTACGATCCGGCCGATGCTCGTGCGCGCGGGCGAGCGCTGGGTCCTGATCGAGACCGGCATGGACGACAAGCAGGGGGCGAAGCACCGCAAGATCTACGGGATCGAGTCCGCAGGCCGTCTGCTCGAACAGCTGCGGGCCCTGGGGCTGTCCCCGGAGGACGTCGATCTCGTCATCAACACCCATCTGCACTTTGACCACGCCGGGCTGAACACGATTTCACGAGATGGCCGTATCGTGCCTCTATTCACGAAAGCGCGCTACTTAGTGCAAAAGCAGGAGCTGTACGACGCGACCCACGTCCACGAGCGCAACCGCGCCAGCTACCTTCCAGAGAACGTCGAGCCCGTGGCGGAGGCCGGCATGTTCGAAGAGGTGGAAGGGGAGGTCGAGGTGTTGCCCGGGCTTACGCTCGTGCCGTTCCCGGGCCACACCCTGGGGCAGCAGGGGGTGGTGCTCCGCTCGCAAGGGCGCACCCTTGTCTACACCGCCGACCTGATGCCCACGCTGGCCCACGCGCCGCTGGCCTACATCATGGCCTACGACCTCTACCCCGTCACGACGCTGGGGGTGCGCAAAGCCTTCTACCCGGTGTGGGCCGAGGAGGGGGCCTGGTTGGCCACACCCCACGATCCCGGAGCCCCGCTAGGCCGACTTGTTCGCGACGAGCGCGGTTACCGGGCCGAAGCGCTAAGCATCTAACGGGTTAGATGCCGCGCCAGAGCGTCCAGGCGGCCAGCAAGTAGAAGAAGACGGCCACCGCCCAGCTGACGTAGGCGTAGCGCCGCTCCCCGCCTTCGGGCTGCAGCGAGAAGACGAAGATCAGGCCACCCAGCATCGTGAACAGGAAGCCGACGGCCATCCAGAAGTAGGCGATGCCGCTCATGCCGCACCTCCAGCAACCTCGAAGCCGCCTATGCGCACGCGTTCGAGGAAGGGGCGGTCCAGGGTGACGCCCAGACCCGGGCCTTCGGGAACCGGCATCCACCCCTCCTCGGCCTCGAGGGGTTCGTTGACGACGTCGTGCGCCCAGTAGCGGCTCGCGGAGCTCGTGTCCCCCGGAAGGGTGAAGTTGGCGAGGCTCGCGGCGTGGATGTTGTGGGCGCGGCCCACCCCGGTTTCGAGCATCCCGCCCATCCAGACGGGAACCCCAAAGGTCTGAGCCAGATCGTGCACCCTGCGGGCCTCGCCGTGGCCGCCCACCCGCGCCACCTTGACGTTGATCACGCCGGCCGCACCCAGTTCGAGCGCCTGCCGGGCGGCGCGCGCCGAGGTAATCGACTCGTCGAGGCAGATCGGGGTAACCAGCCGCTGGGCGAGCTGGGCGTGGTCGAACAGGTCGTCGTAGGCGAGGGGTTGTTCGATGTAGTCGAGGTCGTAGGCATCGAGGCGCGCCAGCGTGCGGGCGTCGGCAAGGCGGTAGGCCGAGTTCGCGTCGACGGTCAGGTGCGCTTCAGGAAAGCGCTCCCGCACGGCCGCCACCACCCGGACGTCCCATCCGGGTTTGATCTTCAGCTTGATGCGGCGGTAGCCGGCTTCCAGGTGCCGAGCCACGGCATCGATCGTTGCTTCCAGGTCGGGCTGGATACCCAGTGAAACTCCCACGGGGACGCGGTCGCGGACGCCCCCCAGTACATCCTTGAGCGGGAGCCCCAGGCTCCGCGCCCACAGATCCCAGAACGCCATCTCGACCATCGCCTTGGCCATGGGGTTGCCGCGAAAGCGCTCCAGCGCCCGGGCCAGCGCCTCGGGGCTCGACCAGTCCCGGCCTACCACGGCGGGGAGCAGGCCTTTTTCAACCAGGTCCAGGGCGCCGGCGAGCGTTTCTTCGCGGTAGCCGGGGAAGGCGGTCATCACGCCCTCGGCGTAGCCCTCGAGCCCCTCACTCCGCAGCACCAGCAGAGGGACGGTTCGGTGGGTCTGCACCCCGAACGACGTCTCGAAGCGGAAGTTCAGCGGCAGTTGGACGACGACGACCTCGGCGAATTCGATCTTCATGACCCCATCCTATCCGCGCATGAGCTGGGGGAGAAAGAGCACGACCTCAGGCCAAACCGTGATTAGAGCCGCGAGCCCCATCAGGATCGCGAAAAAAGGCAGCGCCGCGCGCGCCACCCGCAAGATCGGTGCCCGGGCCACCCCCTGAATGACGAAGAGGTTGAAACCAACCGGCGGGGTAATCTGCGCGGCCTCGACCATGAGCACCAGAAAGATGCCGAACCACAGCGGACTGAACCCGGCCTGAGTGACGAGCGGCAGCGTGATCGGCAGGGTGATGACGATCATGCTGATCCCGTCGAGGAAGAAGCCCAGCACGATGTAAAACGCAGCGACCACCAGGACCAGAAGGTACTTGGAAAGCCCCAGGGAGGCGATCCAGGCGGCCAGCGCGGTGGGGATGCCCATGAAGCCCATCGCGGTGGAGAGCAGCGAGGCGCCGGCGATGATCAGGCCGATCATGCTGGTGGTGCGTACGCTGCCCAGAACCGCCTGCCTGAAGCTCTCCAGCGTCAGTGAGCGGTAGGCGAGCGCGACCAAAAAAGCCCCTAGCACGCCGATGGCCGCGGACTCGGTGGGGGTCGCGAAGCCCAAATAAATGCTGCCGAGCACCATCAGGATCAAAAGCGTGACCGGCAGCAGGTTGACGAGACCCCAGAGCCGGTCGCTCCAGGTAAAGCGGTCGCCGCCCGGCGCCTTTTCGGGCCAGCGAAGCCCGGCGTAGACGAGGTAGAGCATGAACCCGCCGGCGAGCAGCAGCCCCGGGATCACCCCGGCGATGAAGAGCTTGCCGATCGACACCTCGGCGAGTACGCCGTAGATGATCATGACGAGCGACGGTGGGATCAGGAAACCCAGGGTTCCGGCCCCTGCGAGCGAGCCCAGGATCAAGTCGTCGTTGTAGCCGCGCTTGCGCAGCTCGGGAATGTTGATCTTGCCGATCGTGGCGGCGGTCGCCGCCGAAGAGCCCGACACTGCGGCGAAGATGGTGCTGGCCACGACGTTGGTGTGCAGCAGGCGGCCGGGAAGCCAGGCCAGCCAGGGCGCCAGGCCGTCGAACATGCGTTCGGATATACGGGTGCGCAGCAGCAGCTCGCCCATGAAGATGAAGAGCGGCAGGGCGACCAGGGCCCAGGAGTCGGTGGCGTTCCAGGCGATGTTGCCGAGCAGCCGCAGCGGCGGGGTGGAGGTAAACAGGTCGATCGAGACCAGCGCCACGGTAAAGAGCGAGACGAAGACCCAGACGCTGAGCCCGAGAAGCGTGAAGAGGATGGCCAGCAGGACGACGACGGCGACGAGCGGATCCATCTAGTTCTCCTCGTTGATCCAACGACGCAAAACGAAGGCGACAAACCCGATCCACAGCACCGCTGCCCCTACCAGGGCCACCGCGTAGGGGTAGACCAGCGGGGTGCGCGAGGGGAGGAAGCTGCGGGTCCCGTAGTGCAGCGCGTCCAGGGTCTGGTTGCCTAGGGCGACAACGAGCAGGCTGGTAAAGGTCAGCCCCAGCAAGCCCGCGATCAGGTCCAGCAGGCGCCGTCCGTCGGGACTGAGCCGCTCGCGAAGCAGCCCGACGCGGATGTGCTCCGCCTTTTGCAGCGTGTAGGCTGCGGCCAGGTAGACCATTCCCGCCATGAAGTAGCCCGAATACTCTTCGGCGATGAAGGTGCTTCGCCCCAGGAACTGACGCAACCCGATCTCGAAGAGGATCAGCCCGGTAGTGAGCAGCAGCAGAAAGCCGGCCACCCATCCAGCGAGGGTGGCCAGGCCGTCTGCGGCCCGCAGCAAGGACCGCATCTCAGCTCCTTACTTGCCCTGGAAAGCGTCCAGGACTTCCTTGGCCTTGGGTCCGGCTTCGGCCATCCACTTCTCCAGGATCGTTTGCGCCGCGGCATCCATAGCGCTTTGCAGCTCGGGGGTGATGTCCTTGACGATCTGCATGCCGTGGTTCTTGAGCGCAATCTCGGAGACCAGGTCGGCCTTCTGCGAGGCCTTCCACTGGAACGCCTCGACCTCGGCGGCGGCGTCGAGGATGGCCTGCTGTTCTGCGGCGGGAAGCTTGTCGAACGCCTGTTTGTTGACGATCACCATGTTGAGCGGGAAGGCATAGTTGATGCGGTGGAAGTAGTTGGTGACTTCCCAGAGTTTGGCGTCGACGCCGGTCTGGGTGGAGGTCAGCACCCCGTTCACCAGACCGGTGGAAAGGGCGGTGTAGAGTTCGCTGAAGGGAATGGCGATGCCCTGACCGCCCAGCAGGGTTACGAATTCGGCCGAGTTGGCGTCGTAGGTGCGGATCTTCAGTCCCCTAAAGTCGGCGGTGCTCTTCAGCATGCGCTTGGTGTAGATGCCGCTCGGAGGCCAGGGGACGGCGTAGAGCAGCTTGGCGTTGTGACGGGCCAGGGCTTCCTCGTAGTAGGGTTTGGCGATCTGGTACAGCTTCCAGGCCTCGTCGTAGTTCTTCACCAGCAGCGGCACCGAGGTGAGCCCGAAGATGGGATCGTCGCCGCGGGCGTTGCCCATGAGCAGTTCGGCGATGGGCAGGGTGCCGCTGCGCACAGCGCCGAGCACCTCCTGACCCTTGAAGCCCAGAGCGCCGCCGGGGTGGACGGCGATCTCGAGGTCGCCGCCGGTCTTCTTGGCGACGAGATCGGCGAACATCACCACGCCCTTGGTGTGGAAGTTGCCGGAGGGCCAGGCGATGTGCATGTCCCACTTGGTCTTGGCGAGGCCAAGACCGCTCAGCATGAGGGCCGCGGTCAACCAGAGTGCATACCTTTTCATAAGCTCACCTCCGCGTCCATTATATTTCGACGTTGACGGGGTCCTTTGGCCCAATCCCAGCGAGCCCCTTTCCGGCGTGCAACAATATGTACGAGGAGGTGCCCATGCCCAGCATCGATCTGAACGCCGACGCGGGGGAATCGTTCGGCCCCTGGAAGATGGGCAGCGACGAAGCGCTGTTTCCACTGCTCAGCTCGGTGAACCTCGCTACCGGCTTCCACGCCGGCGACCCGCTCACAATGCAACGCAGCATCGCCCTGGCCAAAAGGCACGGGGTCGCCGTAGGGGCGCACCCGGGGTTTCCCGACCTGGTGGGCTTCGGTCGCCGCGACTTGGCGGTGACGCCCGAGCAGGCCTACGCCGACACGCTTTACCAGATCGGGGCGCTCGCGGCCTTCCTGAAGGTAGAGGAAACACCGCTCCATCACGTCAAGCCCCACGGGGCGCTCTACCTGCAGATGCTCAAGAACGAGGCGACCGCCGAGGCCGTGGCGCGGGCGGTGCGCGACTACGACCCTGACCTGCCGCTGGTGTTGCTGCCCAACACGCCCATGGAAGCGGCGGCCAGACGGGTGGGGGTGCGCTTCGTGCGCGAGGCCTTTCCCGATCGGGCCTACCTTTCCGACGGGCGGCTTGCGCCGCGCAGCATGGAGGGGGCGCTCGTTCGCGACCCCGAGCGCGCCGCCGAAAGGGCAGTGCAGATGGTGCTCGAGGGCAAGGTCGAGGCCCTGGACGGCGGCGAGGTGGAGGTCCGGGCCGAAACCCTCTGCGTTCACGGCGACAACCCCGAGGCCGTCGAGATCGCCCGCGCGGTGCGCCAGGCGCTCGAGTCCGCGGGGGTGGACGTGCGCAGCTACCGATGACCTGGGGTGCCTACCTCGTTTACGGGCGCGGCATCGATCCCCAGGTGGGCGCACGGGTGGCGCGCGCCGCGGCGGCCATCGAGGCGGATCCGCCCCCCTGGCTGCACGACTGGATCCCCAGCTACGACCGCATCTTCATCGAGTACGACCCGCGCAGCGTGGACGCCGGTGCGATCGCCGGCTGGGCCCGCGGCCTCGAGGCGGGGGAGGGGCCGGAGGGGTGCCGCGTCGAGATCCCGGTCCACTACGGCGGTCTTGACCTGCCCGAGATCGCCGAGCGCACCGGCCTGAGCCCCGAGGAGGTGGTGCGGCTGCACGCCGGTACGGAATACCGCGTCTACGCCGTCGGCTTCACCCCGGGTTTTCCTTTCATGGCCGAGCTGCCCGAAGCCTTGCGCCTGCCCAGGCGCGCCGTCCCCCGCGAGCGCGTGCCGGCGCACGCCGTGGGCATCGCGGGCGTCCAGACCGGCATCTACCCCCAGGAGAGCCCCGGGGGCTGGAACCTGCTCGGGCGCACCCTGGTTCGGGTCTACGACCCCCACCGCGCGCGGCCCTTCCTGCTCGAGCCCGGGGACCGGGTGCGGTTCGTACCGCGGGAGGGCGACCCGCCCGGTCCACCGGAGGCCGTAGAGCTGCTCGGGGCGGGGGAGGGCGCGGCGGTGCTCGAGGTGCTCGAGCCCGGGCTGCTCACCCTTCCCGTCGACGGCGGACGTTTTCGCGCCGGCCGCTTCGGCTTGGCGCGCAGCGGCCCCCTCGACGCCCGTTCGTTGGGCGTCGCCAACCGCCTGATCGGCAACCCGCCCGAAGCGGCCGCGCTGGAGCTGAACCTCGTCGGGCCGGTTCTCGAAGCCCGGGCCGGCGTGACCGTGGCGGTGGCGTTGCAGGACGCCCACGGAAGCATGCGGGCGTGGGCGCGCACCCTGCGGCGCGGCGAGCGCCTGGACCTGCGTGCCCTCTCCGGCGGCGCGCGCGCCTACCTGGCCGTGCCCGGCGGGCTGGCGCTGGGCCGCTTCATGGGCAGCGTAAGCCCCGACCTGAAGGGGCGCATCGGCCGTCCGCTGCGGGCCGGCGACCGGCTGCAGGCCGCGACCGCACGGAGCGGCTTGCGCAGAACGGCGCGTACCTGGTGCCGGGGCGGCCGGGCGGGTTCCGAGGTCGTCTTGCGGCTTCGCCCGGGGCCGCAGGCCGGCGCCGGAGCCCTGGAGGCGCTCTTGCGCGGCCGTTTCCGCGTAGCGGCGGCCGACCGCATGGGGGTGCGCCTCGAGGGCGCCGCGGTTCCCGGGGGCGAGGTCACCAGCGAAGGCGTGCCCCTGGGGGCGGTGCAGGTGCCCCCGGGGGGCGCCCCGATGCTGCTCCTCGCCGACCGCGGCACCATCGGCGGCTACGCCAAGCCCGCGGTCCTGCACCCCGCGGACCTGGCGCGGGCGGGGCAGCTGCGCGAAGGCGACCGGCTGCGCTTCGTGCTTGACCCCGCGGCGCGGGCCTACGACGTCCTCGAGGTCTAGTCGAGCCCCGCCCAGCGACGGAACGTCTGTAGGTTGTGGACGTCGGCCGCCTTGGGCGTTTCCATGATGAAGGTCTTCTCCACGAGGCGCGCGTCGCGGACGATCTCGGCGAGCGCCGCGCCGATCTGCCCCTCCCCGAGGTTGGCGTGGTGGTCCACGCCGCTTGCGAGGGCACCCTGCGAGTCGTTGAGGTGCACCAGGGGCACGCGCTCGAGGCCAACGGTGCGGTCGAGCTCGTCGAGTACGGCAGCGGGGTCTCGGTGAAGCGGGTAACCGGCGGCAAAGGCGTGGCAGGTGTCGAAGGCCACGCCCAGGGGGGTGCCCTCGATCAAGGCGGCCAGCTCCTCGAAACGCCGCCCCACCTTGCGGCCGCGGCCGGCCACGTTCTCAAGCAGCAGCCAAGGGCCCTGCGGCGCGAGGGTGAGCGCCTTCAGCGCCCCCGCGCGCACCCGCTCGGGCGGCCCCGACCCGGGGTGCACGACCACGTAATCGACCCCCAGTAGGGCGGCCTTCTCCAGGTCGTCGGCGAGGCTGAAGACGCTCTTCTCCCAGAGCTCCCCTTCGGCTCCCAGGTTGACCAGGTAGGAGGCGTGGATCGCGGTGCGGCGCACGTGGCCGATGGCCAGCGCGTCGCGGAAGGCCTCGGCCTCGCCGGGCCGCAGGCCGCGGGTGCGCCAGCTGCGCGGGCTCTTGGCGAAGAGCTGGGCCGCGGTCGTGCCCAGTTCCTCGGCTCGGTCGAGGGCGGCGGCGTAGCCGCGCCGGCCGCTGATGGAGTTGTGGAATCCGTAGTGCACGTCAGTCCTCGAAGCCGACGACCTCGATGCGCACCCGCGCGGTGCCCCTACGGATCAGGTCGAGCTCGCGCGCGGCGGCGTAGCTGAGGTCGAGGATGCGGTTCTTCTTGAAGGGACCCCGGTCGTTGATGCGGACGGTCACCCGGGCGCCGGTATCGAGCCGGGTCACCCGCACCACGCTGCCGAACGGCAGGGTGCGGTGCGCCGCGGTGTAGGCGTACATGTCGAAGACCTCGCCGCTCGCGGTGCGACGGCCGTGGAAGTTCGGCCCGTACCAGGAGGCCACCCCTTCCTCGACGTAGCCCAACGGGGCCGCGGGCGAAGGCGGAGGGCCGGGCACGACGAGGACCTGGCCGGGCTGGATGCGGTCGTCCGGCAGGCCGTTGGCCGTGCGCAGCGCCTCGACGCTGACGCCGAAGCGGCGCGCGATGGCGAAGAGGGTGTCGCCCGGCTGCACGACGTGCACCCGCTCGGCCGCCGTGGGGGCGGCCGCGGCGGCGGGCGCCGACGCCCGCGGGGCGCAGGCCGCGAGTGCCGCGAGCAGCAGGACCGCAAACGCCGGCCGCACGCCTCAGACCTCCGTCCAGCCCCGGGGGCTGTGACTGAGCAGCTCGACCCCCTCCTCGGTGACGACGGCCAGCTCCTCGATGCGCACCCCGCCCCGGCCCGGAAGGTAGACGCCGGGCTCGAGGGTGACGACCATCCCCGGCTCCAACACCTCTTCCGAGCGCGCGTTCAGGAAGGGCGCTTCGTGGATCTCCAGCCCCACGCCGTGCCCCAGGGAGTGGACGAACTGAGGACCGTATCCGGCGGCCTCGATGACGCGGCGCGCCACGGCGTCGAGCTCCCGCGCCGCCACGCCGGGCCGGGCCGCCTCCAGCGCGGCCTCCAGCGCCTCCAGGACCACGTTGAAGACGCGGCGCATCTCGCCGGTGACTTGGCCGACGGCGACGGTGCGGGTCATGTCGGAGCGGTAGCCGCCGACGACGGCCCCGAAGTCGAGGGTGACGAGCTCACCGGATTCGATCGCCCGGTCCGAAGCGACGCCGTGGGGCAGCGCCCCCCGGGGCCCCGAGGCGACGATGAAGTCGAAGGCCGCGCCCTCGGCGCCCTCGCGCCGCAGCCAGAACTCCAGGTCGAGGGCCAGGTCGCGCTCGCGCACGCCCGGGCGGATGCGGGGCAGCAGCCAGGTCAGGCCCCGGTCGGCCAGCGCCGCGGCGGCCCGGATGCGCGCGATCTCTTCGGGGCTCTTGACGCGCCGCGCCCGCTCCACGAGGTTCTCGGTCGCCACCCAGTCGGCCGAGGTGGCCGTGCGCAGCCGCTCCAGCTCGGCGCAGGGGAGGTGGCGGGCTTCGTAGCCGACGCGAAGACCGGCGACGTGGGGCTCGAGGAAGCCGTAGCCCTCCCGGGGGTTCACGATCTCCACCGGGACGCGCGACTCCGCGGGCGCCTGTTCGCCGTAGCGGGCGTCGGTGAAGAGCACCGGGGCTTCGGGACGGTAAAGGATCCAGGCGTCCTCGGGGGCGGTGAAGCCGGAGAGGTAGCGGACGTTTTCCGGTTTACGTACGAGCAGGGCTTCGACGCCTGAGGGAAGTGATAGGCTCATAATTCACAAGCTCCTGGTTCGTGATACTTATCTCATGGGCGCATCCGCGTGTACATTCGCGGGAAGGGGACGGCCTCGCGCACGTGGGTCAGACCGGCGATCCAGGCGACGGTGCGCTCGAGCCCCAGCCCGAAGCCCGCGTGCGGCACGCTGCCGTAGCGGCGCAGGTCCAGGTACCAGTCGAAGACCTCCTCGGGCAGCCCGTGTTCGCGAATGCGCTTCAGCAGCAGCCCCGGCTCGTGGATGCGCTCGGAGCCGCCGATGATCTCGCCGTAGCCCTCGGGGGCGAGCAGATCGTCGTTCTTCACCAGGCTCGGGTCCTCGTCGTCGGGCTGCATGTAGAAGGCCTTGATGGACGCGGGGTACTTCTCGATGAAGACCGGCCGGTCGAATTGGCGGCTGATCGCCGCCTCGTGTGGGGCGCCGAAGTCCTCGCCGTAGGGGAGGGCCTCCACCTCGGGGTCGCTCGCGGCGATCTTCTCAAGCAGCTCGATGGCCTCCTTGTAGCTAAGGCGGGGGTAGTCGCCTGCGGCCGCGGGCTCGAGCGCGCCCGGGTCCCGCTCCAACAACTCCAGCTCGCGCGTGCGGTGCTCGAGCACCCGCCCCACCAAGTAGCTCACGTAGGCCTCCTGCAGGGCGATGTTTTCCTCGTGATGCATGAAAGCGGCCTCGGGTTCGACCATCCAGAACTCCAGCAGATGCCGCCGGGTCTTGGAGCGCTCGGCGCGGAAGGTGGGGCCGAAGGTGTACACCTTACCGAAGGCCAGCGCCCCCGCCTCGGCGTAGAGCTGGCCCGACTGGCTCAGGTAGGCCTTCTGGCCGTCGAAGAGGTCCACCTCGAAGAGCTCGGTCGTCCCCTCGACGGCGTTGGGCGTCAGGATCGGGGTGTCGAAACGAACGAAGCCGCGCTGCGCGAAGAAGTCGTGCGTGGCCCGCTCGATCTCGTCGCGGATCCGCAGCACCGCCCAGGGCCGGCGGTGGCGCAGCCAGAGGTGCCGCTGGTCCATCAGGAACTCGATGCCGTGCTCCTTGGGGGTGATGGGGTACTCGCCCTCGGGCTCGCTCAGCACCTCCAGGCCCAGCACCTCGACCTCGTAGCCGCCGGGGGCGCGGGCGTCGGCCTTGACCCGTCCCCAAACCTCGAGCGACGTCTCCTGGCGCAGGTGGTCGGCGCGAACGAAGGTGGCCTCGTCCACGTTGCCCTTGAAGACGGTGGCCTGGAGAAAGCCGGTGCCGTCGCGAACGATGAGGAAGTGCAGTTTGCCCTTGCTGCGCCGGTTCACCAGCCAGCCGGCGAGCCGCACCTCCTGCCCCTCGTAACGGGCGATCTCTTCGATGTACGCACGTTGCATGCACCGAGTTTAACGCAGCTCGCGCCAGGCCGCCCACTCGAGCACGATCGCGTAGACCGCGAGAATCGCTGCGAAGAGCTCCAAAGCGTCCGGTCGCGCGAGCACGAGCACCAGAAAGCCCGCCACAAGGCCTGCGGCGTGCGCCGCCGTCGAGGACCGGACCAGCACCGAGCGCACGTACTCGTCCACGAGCAGGCGCTCGGACGCGCCAGGCAACACCACCGCAAAGAGGGAGAGCGCGGGCAGCAGGAGCAGGGGTCGGCCGGAGTAGGCCAGGTAAAGGAAGGCCATCGCGGTCACCGCGACCCAGATCGAGAAGACCGCCGTACGCGTGCTTCGGCTAAGCAAGCCGTCGCCGTCGCGGGGCGCGGTTTCGCTTGCGACCGCCGCCACCCGGACCTGGCCCGGGTGCGTGACCATGCCAATCCAAGCCATGGCTACGGCGAGGAGAAGCACGCCCACCAGGTAGGCCCAGACCAGCGCCCAGGCGGCCGGAACCGCCCCCGCCCAGAAAGCCACCAGCGCGACGACGGCCAGCACGATCGCGGTTCCGTTGATGGAAATCTTTACCTTAGGGGTTTCGTTCGGCATGGACAGCCTCGCTTTCCTCGGGTTCGAAGACGTCCTCGATGGCCAAACCGAAGACCGCGGCGATCTTGAAGGCCAGCGGCAGGCTGGGGTCGTAACGCCCTTTCTCGATGGCGTTGACCGTCTGACGGCTCACGCCCAGACGTTCGGCCAGCGCCGCCTGGCTCCAGCCGCGCTCGGCCCTAAGCACCGGAAGCCTGTTCTTCAAGGCGTTCCACCTCCAAGCGCCGGGCGGCCCGAAGGAGCCAGGTCGCCGCAAACTTGAAGCCCGTCGCCAGGACCAAGCGCCACCGCGGCATGACCGTGCACCGCGCCCGGAAACGGCCGGCTTCGGCGTACCGCTCCTCCAGGCGCCGCAGGGCGGCTTCCCGTAGTTCGTGGGGGTTCGGTTGTCCCATACCCATGTCAAGCCTCCTTGACACAAGGGTAAAGTACGCATGACGTATTGTCAAGCGTGCTTTACTATCGCCTCTGAGCTCGCGCCCGTCACGGGTTTCTGACGGGACGGATAGCCCTAAGCATTGGACGCTCAGGGGTAAATAATGAGCGCGAAGCGGGAGGTGAAGGACGTGCAAGAGATCATGACGCAACTCTGGCCCTGGTACGTTTCCGGCCCCTTGCTGGGGTTGATCGTACCGCTCTTGCTCTGGCTAGGAAACAAGGACTTCGGCATCTCGGCCAACCTGCGCCACGTCTGCGCGATGTGGCCGGGCAAGAAACCCGCTTTCTTCCAGTACGACTGGAAAAGCCAGGCCTGGAACCTGCTCTTCGCGCTGGGGCTGCTGGCGGGGGGCTTCCTGGCCGGCTACCTCTACCCGGGCGACCCGGTCAGCCTCAACGGAACCGTGCTCGAGCGCATCAAGAGCTGGGGGCTCGACGATCCGCAGGCCCTCGTGCCCGTCAAGCTGTTCGCCCTCGGCGCGCTGGCCTCCTGGAAGGTCTGGGTCTATCTGCTGCTCGGCGGCTTCTTGATCGGCTTCGGGGCCCGTTACGGGGGAGGATGCACCTCGGGCCACGCGATCACGGGAATTGCGGCCTGGCAGCTGCCCTCGCTGGTGGCGGTCGTCTTCTTCTTCGTGGGCGGATTGATCGGAGCCTGGTGGATCCTGCCCGGGCTGGTCGCCTGGATCACCGGAGGTGCGGGATGAGGTTCATCTTTGGTGTCGCCTACTTCTTGGTGGGCGTCCTCGGGGGCGTCACCCTGGTGCAGTCGCAGGCCGCTTCCTGGTACCGCATCCAGGAGATGTTTCAGTTCGGAGCCTTTCACATGTACGGCATGATCCTGTCCGCGATCGTGGTGGCCATGATCGGCATCCGACTGCTGCAGGGCAAGCGCAGCCTCGAAGGGCCCGAGATCAGGATCAACGACAAGGCCCGAACCTGGACCCGCTACATCGTCGGCGGAACGATCTTTGGTCTGGGCTGGGCGCTGGCGGGCGCCTGCCCCGGGCCCACGCTGGCGCTGATCGGCGCCGGCTGGCCGGCCTACCTGGTTCTCTTCGCAGGGATGATTCTGGGCACCTGGGTCTACGGCCTGTTGCGCGACGCACTGCCGCACTGAAGCGGAGATGCGCTCGCCCTACGGCCGGGCCGAGGCCCGGCCGTAGGTCTTTAGGATCAGCTCGGCGGCCTCGCACAGGCCGCCTTCGTCTGCGGGCGCGACCACGCGGTCGGCGGCCTGCTGCACGAACTCCGGGGCGTTGCCCACGGCGATGCCCAGGCCCGCGGTTTCGAGGCCGCCGAGATCGTTGAGGCCGTCCCCCAGCATCACGGTGGCCTCGGGGGCGACGCCGTACGCCCGGGCCAGCTCGAGCAGCCCCGTTCCCTTGTGCCCCGCGGGCGGTTTGAGGCCGAGGATCCAGTGCTCTTCGCGGGGTCCGTAGGCTTCGACGCGAACCCCCTCGCCCAGCTCCTCGCGCAGCCGCTCCAGGCGGTTTGCAGGAACCCGCAGCAGCCAGGCCCCCACGAGGGGCAGGCCGGGCACGGCCTCGGGATCGAGGGCGAAGGAGGGCGTGCCCGTCGCCGCTACGTGCTCGTGGCGGTCTTCGGGCGGCCGGGTCGCCAGGTGGTAGCGGACGCCCAGGGCGGTGTGAAACTCGGCGCTGAGTTCGTGGGCGTCGAGGACCGCGAGCAGCCGCCGCACCGCGGAGCGGCTCAGCACCCGGCGGCTATGGATACGGCCGCGGGCGTCGGCGATCAGGGCGCCGTCGGAAAAGGCGTGCAAACCATCCGGGCGGATACGCCGCGCCGCCTCCAGTGCGAAGCCGGCCGGCAAGCGGCCGGTGTTGGCGGCAAGCAGGTGGCCCGCCGCCCGCAGGCGCCCGAGGAACCGCGGTGCATCGGGAAGGAAGATCCCGTGCCCCAGCAGGGTGCCGTCGAGGTCGAGCGCGATCAGCGCCCGGACCACAGCGTCTCCAGGGCCTCGGCGAGGCCGCAGTGCTCTACCGGCGCGACCACGTGGTCGGCGGCCTGCTTGACCTCGTCGGGGGCGTTGCCCATGGCGATGCCCACGCCGGCAGCGCGGATCAGCTCCAGGTCGTTGGCCCCGTCTCCGATCATGGCCACCTCAGCCATCGTCACCCCGAACCGCCCGGCCACCCAGCGGGCCGCGCTCAGCTTGCCCGCGCCGCGTTCCAGCAACGAGGCGTAGAGCACCCCCGGCGTCGCGGGGCTGGTGCCCAGGTGCCACGAGAGGAGCCCCTTCGTTGCCCCGTCCACCGCAGCCCTCGCCCGTTCCCAGGCGGGGCCGGGGCGGACGACCCACTGCACCCGGATGACGGTGGCTTCGAAGTGTACGCCTTGCAGGTCCGCACGCGAAAAGGGAACGCCCAGGAGATGCTCGTGGGCCTCCAGGTCA
>JALSIA010000025.1 GCA_026981865.1 Thermaceae bacterium | reverse complement strand
GCGCGCTCGACGTAGATCCCTCCCTCGGCGGTGTAGGCCTCGAGGGGCAGGGCGTGGGCGCGCGCCAGGTCGACGATCCGGTGGTAAGCCGTTTGCGGCAGGCGTACGGCGTGCTCCGGCGTGCCGTCGGCACGGGCCACCAACGCCCCCTGGTGGAAGACGTGCAGCCCTGCAGGGTCGAGTTTGCGGGCGTAGTCGAGGCTGAGCCCGGCGCCGGGGCGGCCGGTAGCGAGCGAGAGGTGCAGCCCCCTCCGGCGCGCCTCGCGAGCGGCCCGCCAGGCGCATTCGGGAACCCCATCGGGCCCGTGCAGGGTGCCGTCGACGTCGACGAAGACGAGCCGCGTCATCGCACCCCGATCCACCCGGAATGGGCGACGACCGCCGGACCGCCCACGTAGACCGCATAGGGCTCGCCCGATACGGCGTACTCCACGCGCACGTGCACCACGCCGGGCACGCCCAGGTGATGGCCCTGGAGGACCTGGATCTCGGCCGATCCCTCGCGCCGCGGCACCACCCCGGCGCGGGCCAAGAGCGCGGCCAGCGCCCCGTTCGCGGTACCCGTCACCGGGTCTTCGGGTATGCCCAGCGCGGGGGCGAAGTCGCGGGCGTAGTAGGCGCGCGGACCCACCGGAGCGTAGGCGTGCACGGTGTCGACTTCCAGCGCCGAGCAGATCTCGACCAGCCGTTCCATGTCAGGCTCGAGCTCGTCGACCAGGCCCGGCGCGATCAGGGGCACGAAGGCGGACCACAGGCCGCTGAAGGCGACGCCGCTGGGCAGCCCCCGGTGCAGGTAGCGTTCGTTGATGCCCAGCGCCTCGAGCAGCTCGCGCAAAGCAGTCCAGGAGAGCACGTCGCGGAAACGGGGCGCGGGCTCGCGCATGACGGCCTGAATCGCTCCGGACGCGTCCCGTTCCAGGTGGACGGGCACGTTGTCCACGGGGGTCTGCAGGAAAAGGTGGCGCTGGGACTCGGCTATCCGGCCCTGGAGGGCGAGGGTCACGGCGAGCGCGATCGCGGCGTGGCCGGCGAACTCGACCTCGCGGGCGGGGGTGAAGAAGCGCACCGAGAAGACGTTGTCCTTCCAGTCGGTGACGAAAACGGTTTCGCGGGTTTCCAGTTCGCGGGCGAGTCTGTGCATCTGCTCGTCGGTGAGTCCGCGGGCGTCGAGCAGCACCGCCGCGCGGTTGCCTGTGCCCGGGGTGCGGGTGAAGGCGTCGACGAGCAGGTAGGGCAGCTTCACCGGCTACTCCTCGATCTTCAGGTGCAGCTCCGCCAGTTGCTCGGGCGAGACCGGCGCGGGCGCGCCGGTGAGGGGGTCGCGGCCCGACTGGTTCTTGGGGAAGGGGATGACCTCGCGGATGCTCGCCGCGCCGCTCATCAGCGCCAGGAAGCGGTCGAGCCCCCAGGCGATGCCGCCGTGCGGCGGCGCTCCGTAGCGCAGCGCCTCGAGGAAGAAGCCGAACTTCTCCTCGGCCTCCTTGTGGGGGATGCCGAGCACGTCGAACATCTTCTGCTGCAGCTCCCTGCGGTGGATACGGATCGAGCCCCCGCCCACCTCGGTGCCGTTGAGCACCAGGTCGTAGGCCTGCGCCCGCACCCGGCCCGGGTCGGTTTCGAGCAGGGGCAGGTCCTCCGGGTGCGGAGAGGTGAAGGGGTGGTGCATGTAGGTCCACAGCTCCAGGTCGCTGTCCCACTCGAGCAGCGGGAAGTCGACGACCCAGAGGAAGTTCCAGCCGCTGCGCTCGACACCGAGAATGTCGGCGAGCGCCAGGCGCACCTGACCCAGGGCCTCGAGCGCGGTGTTCCAGCGGTCGGCGACGAAGAGCACGGTCTCGCCCGGCCGCGCCCCCCAGGCGCGCAGGGCGCCTGCGTCCAGGAACTTGGCGATGCCGCCGGTGAGGCCTTCCCCGCCTACCTTGACCCAGGCGAGCCCTTTGGCGCCGTAGCGCCGCGCCACCTCTTCCAGGCCCGCGATCTGCTTGCGCGAGAGCTCAGCGGGCGCCCGCAGCCCGCGAACCACCCCCCCGTCCTCCAGCACGCCGCGGAAGGCGTTGAAGTCCGACTCCGCGAAGAGCGCGTCCGCCGGCTCGAGCTCGAGGCCGAAGCGGGTGTCGGGTTTGTCGGAGCCGTAGCGCTCCAGCGCCTCGCGGTAGGGCATGCGCGGGAAGGGGAGGGGCAGCTCCACCCCCAGCGCCTCGCGAAAGACGTGGGCGACCAGGCGTTCGTTGACCTCCCAGATGTCCTCCTGGGCGACGAAGGACATCTCCAGGTCAAGCTGGGTGAAGTCGGGCTGGCGGTCGGCGCGCAGGTCCTCGTCGCGGAAGCAGCGGGCGATCTGGAAGTAGCGGTCCACGCCCGCGATCATCAGCATCTGCTTGAAGAGCTGCGGCGACTGCGGCAACGCGTAGAACTTGCCGGGCTCGAGCCGGCTCGGCACCAGGAAGTCGCGCGCCCCCTCCGGGGTGCTGCGGGTGAGGAAGGGGGTTTCCACCTGAACGAACCCCTCGTCGCTGAGGAAGTCCCAGATGGCCTTGATGACCGCATGGCGCAGCCGCAGCCGGTCGAGCATCGGCTTGCGGCGCAGGTCGAGGTAGCGGTACTTGAGGCGCAGGTCCTCGTTCACGCGCTCGGCGGGGTCGTCCTCGCCGCGCCAGGAGGCGTCCACGGGAAACGGCGGGGTCTCCGCCTCGTTCAGCACCTCGATGCGCTCGGCCGCAACCTCGACGCGCCCCGTCGCCAGCTCGGGGTTCACCTGGTCGGCGGGGCGGGCGCGCACCGCGCCCTCCACCACGAGCACGTACTCGCCGCGGACCCGGTCGGCCGCCGCGAACGCGGGGCTTTCGGGATCGACCACCACCTGGACGAGGCCCGTCCGGTCGCGCAGGTCCAGGAAGACGAGGCCGCCCAGGTCGCGCCGGCGGTTCACCCAGCCCTGCAGCAGGACCCGCTCGCCCTCGTGCCGTTCGTTCAGTTCACCGCAGTAATGGGTGCGTTTCACGCCGTTCCACCTCGAATCCATTCTTTCACTTCTTCCGGGCTCAGCGTGCGTTGTTCGCCCGTCTTCAGGTCCTTGACCGTCAGCTTGCCCGCCGCGGCCTCGTCGGGGCCGAGAAGGGCCGCGTAGCGCGCCCCCTTCTTTTCCGCCTCCTGCAGCCCCTTGCCCGGCTTGCGCGCCTTCAGGGCGTACTGCGCGCGCAGCTCCGGCCAGAAGGCGGCGGCCGCCTCGAGCGCCCGGGGGACGAGTTCGGGCTCGAGCGGGACGACGTAGAGGTCGAGGCCGGGGGCGGGGACGGGGGAGAGGCCTTCGGCCTGCATGGCCAGGGCCACCCGTTCGACGCCCAGCGCCCAGCCCACCCCCGGGGCCGGCGGTCCGCCCAGCAGCTCGCTGAGGCCGTCGTAGCGGCCGCCGCCGCCGAGCGCGGACTGGGCGCCCAGACGGTCGTGATGAATTTCCCAGGAGCTGCGTACGTAGTAGTCGAGCCCCCTTACGATTGCCGGGTCGACCTCGAAGGGGACGCCGAGCGCCCGCAGCCGCGCTTGCACCGCCTCGAAGTGCTGGCGTGCCGCGTCGCCCAGAAAGTCGAGCATGGGCCGCACCCGCAGCTCGGTGAGGAGTTCGCGGTCGGGCGGGGCCTTGGAGTCGAGGATGCGCATGGGGTTGGTTTGCAGCCGGCGCCGCGAGTCTTCGGAGAGCCGTTCGGCGTGGGGCTCGAGCCGCTCGCGCAAGTAGGCGTTGTAGCGCTCCCGGTCGGCGGGGTCGCCCACCGAGCCCAGCTTGAGGGTAAGGCCGCGCAGCCCCAGGCTTTCGAGAATGCGCCAGGAAAGCGCCACCGCTTCGGCATCGACTTCGGGTTCGGCCGCACCGATCACCTCGTAGCCGGTCTGGTGGAACTGGCGCTGGCGGCCCTTCTGGGGCCGCTCCGCGCGGAACATCGGCCCCGCGTACCACAGGCGCACCGGCTGCGGCCACACCTTCATCCCGTGCTCCAGGTAGGCGCGCACCACGCCGGCGGTGCCCTCGGGGCGGAGCGTCAGCGAGCGGCCGCCGCGGTCGGTGAAGCTGAACATCTCCTTTTGCACGATGTCGGTGGTTTGGCCCACGCCGCGCTCGAAGACCTCGGTGTGCTCGAAGATCGGCGTGGCGATCTCCTCGGCGCCCGCGGCCTCGGCCCAGCGCCGGGTCGCCTCGACGACGGTGCGGTGGTAGGCGAGCGCGGTTCCGAGCAGGTCGTGGGTTCCCTTGACGGCGCGAATCACGGCGCCATTCTAGCACTTAAGCGTTCCGGGCTCGGCCGCCCTGCGAAGTCTTCCTCATTGCGCCCGTGCGGGTGTCTCCGCTCGTGGCGGTGGAGTCAATTGTCCCTTTCTTTGACCATTTGATTATACGATCATGTATTTGAAAGGGGGCACAGCATGTTCATCGATTACCTGACGGTCATGATGGTCGCGGTGGTCATGGGTGCCGTTTTTACCGCGGTGTACGGCTACGCGCACCTCGACCGGGCCTCACCGGATGAACGCAGGCCCTGGGCCTTCGCCTTCTGGACCGCGGGGCTCTTGCTGGCCTTGCCCGGGCTGCACGTCACGCTGACTTGGCCGCTGCCGGGGGCCTACAACATCTTGATGGGGGAGCCCGCGCTGTTCTTTGGCGTGGTCCTGCTGCTGACGGGGTTCGCGATCTGGCACGGGCTGGATCTAACCCCTTTGACCTGGACCGCTCTGTTCGGCGGCTTCGCTTTGCTGGCCCTGTCGGTCGCCATCCTGCAGCACGGGCTGTCCCGCGCGCCTCTCATGTGGGCCCTCGGCTACGGTGCCCTTGGCCTCGCCGCCGTCTTGACGCCGCTGGCGTACCGCTCTCCGGGGTGGCGGCTGCCCGTCGTCGTGCTGCTCCTCGTGGGCGCGGCGGTGTTCGCACTTGGAGGATACGGGGCCTACATTGACCACACCGCCAAGGACGCCTTCGGTAAATGGGTGCCCTGGCCGCTGCGCTAGAGCGAAGAGACCCGATCCCCGCGCCCAGGCGCTGGGCGCGGGGATCCACCGTGAAGTTTCGTGGCCGTGTCCAGGGCCGATAATATTCCCGTTAATATCCCTTAACAGGAATATGCTAGATTGAGGCATGCTCGAGCCCCTGGCCAACTGGTCCGACCCCGCCAAGCGCCGGCTGTGGGCGGTGAAGGCCGCTCACGAACGCGACGAGCCGCGGCTCATCGAACTGCTGGAGGCCTACCTCTTCCTCAAGGGCCGCAAGAAGGCGCTCGTCAGCCCCGAGACCCTGCGCACCTACCGCACCGCGCTGCGCGACTACCTGGCCTGGGCCTGGCCCGAGGGCGCGCCGGGGCCCCGGGTGCCGATCCTGAAGGCCACGGGCGACGACCTCGACCGCTACCTCAGCGAGCTGCAGACGGCCGGCGGCCACCTGCCCGAGAACGCCCGCCCCCTCAAGCCCGCGAGCGTGGCCACCTACCTGGCCGGCGTGCGCGCCTTCTACCGCGCCCTCGAGTGGGCCGGGGCGGCGGTGGCCCCGGACGACGTGCACGCCCCCGCCGACCCCACGCCCCGCGAGGAACGCCGCCCGGCGCTGCCGCTCGAGCTCTACCGGCGGCTGCTCGAGCACCTGGACGACCCCGAGGACGCCGGCAAGCGCCGCGACCGGGCGATGGTGCGCCTGATGGCCGAGGCGGGGCTGCGCATTAGTGAAGTAATTCACTTAGACGAATCCGACCTCCTGGACACCGAGCGTCTGCTCGTGGTGCGCTCGGGCAAGGGCGGCAAGCAGCGCACCGTCCCCGTCACCCGCAGCCTTGCCGCCGAGCTGACCGCCTGGCGTCGGCTGCGCCGGGCCTACGCCGAACCCGGCGAGAACGCCCTTTTCGTCAACACCGGAGGCCGCAAGAACCGCGGCCGTCGCCTTTCCGCCAGCCTGCTGCGCAAGCGGCTGGCGCGCTACTACGAGGCGCTGGGCTTCCCTCCCCGTTACCGCGGCGCCCACATGCTGCGCCACACCGCGGGCACCCGCTTCTACCGCGCCACCGGCGACCTGCACGTGACCGCGCGCCTGCTGGGGCACGCCAACGTCAACACCAGCGCCATCTACGCCAAGATGGACCTCGAAGGCCTGCGCGACGCGGTGGACCGGCTGGAGGAGGAGGCGTGACCCTGCTGCAGGAGGTACTGGAGTACGCCCGCAGGCTGCCCGGGGTGCGCGAGGACTTCCCCTTCGACCTGGACACCCTGACGCTCAAGGTCGGCGGCAAGATCTTCCTGCTCACCAGCCTGCGCAAAGACCCTGTGCGGATCAACCTCAAGTGCGACCCCGAACGCGCCCTGGAGCTGCGGGCGCGCTACCCCGACCGCGTCCTCCCCGGCTACCACATGAACAAGCGCCACTGGAACACCCTGGTCCTCGATGGAACCCTGCCCCGGGCGCTGGTGGAGGAGCTGATCCGCCACAGCTACGCGCGGGTGCTCGCGGGCCTTCCCCACCGCGTGCGCGCGGCGCTAGCGCGGGGTGTAGAAGAAGGCGAAGCCGAGTAGCGCGTAGACCCCGAGGAGCATCACGCCCTCGAGCCAGTGGGTCTCGCCGTCGCGGACCACCGCGTTGGTGATCACGATCGAGGCCACAAGCCCGGCGATCTCGAGCGGGTTGTGGAAGACGAGGTCGAAGGGCCGCCCCACCGCCCAGCCCCAGACGACCAGGATCGGCGCGACCAAAAGCGCGATCTGCAGGCTCGAGCCCACCGCGATCTGGACGGCGAGGTCCATCTTGTTGCGCACCGCGAAGGAGACCGCCGCCAGGTGCTCGGCGGCGTTGCCGACGAGCGGGATCACGATGATCCCCACGAAGAACTCGGAGAGGCCGAGCGTCTGCGTGGCCGCCTCGATGTTGCCCACGAGCAGATCCGAGACGACGGCGACGCCGGTCGTCGAGGCGAGCAGCACGGCGAGGGCGAGGCCGGGGCTCCATTCGGGCGCGTGCCTTTCCTCGAGTCCGCCGACGAGGTCGCGATGGGTGACCAGCGAGAACCAGAGGTTGGCCAGGTAGACCGCGATCAACACCCCGGCCACGGCCAGGCTGTAGGCGGCGTCGGGCAGCGCCGGGTCGCGGATCCCGTAGAAGGTGCGCTCCGCCAGGTCGAAGAAGGCGGGCAGCATGAAGGCGACGAGGGCGAGGGTGAGCAAGGTGGTGAGCAGGCCCGCCGCCTGGGCGTTGAAGCGCTGGCGGTGGTGCCGCAGGCCGCCCAGCAGGATCGAAAGCCCCAGCACCAGGAGCAGGTTGGAAAGCAGGGAGCCCGAGATCGAAGCCTTGACGACCTCGACCTTGCCGGCGTTCAAGGCGATGACCGCGATGATGAGCTCAGCGGCGTTGCCGAAGGTGGCGTTGAGCAGCCCGCCGACGGTGCTGCCCGCACGCGCGGCCAGCTCCTCGGTGGCGCGCCCCATCCAGGCGGCGAGAGGCAACAACGCGCAGGCGGACAGCAGGAAGACCCAGGCCCCGCCCCAGTTCAGGTACTCCGCCGCCAGCGCGAGGGGCACCGCAACGAGGGCGTAGGCGCGCCAGCTCACGACCCCGCCTCTTCCCGGCGCAGGCTGTAGACCAAGCTGGCCCCGCCGCGGTTGGTCACGCCCCAGAGGACGTCGCAGGCCTCCATCGTGCGCTTCTGGTGGGTGACCAGGATGAACTGCCGCTGGCGGGCGAAGTCGCGCAGGAAGCCGACGAACCGCAGGATGTTGGACTCGTCGAGGGGGGCGTCCACCTCGTCGAGAACGGCGATGGGCAGGCTCCCCTCCCCCACCTCGGCGAGTGCGAAGAGGAACCCCAAGGCGCCCATCGTCTTCTCGCCGGTCGAGAGCAGCCGCAGGTCGCGGGTGCGCTTGCCCTGCGGCTGGACGATGAGGTGCAGTCCCTCCTCGTCCAGCTTCACGTCCGCCATGCCGCCCAAGAGGGCGCGACCGTAGTAAGCGAAGCGCTCGCGGAAGCGGGCGAAGGCCTGTTGCAGCTTCCGGTCGTAGGCCTCGCGCAACTCGTCGGTCTCGAGGGTGAGCTTACGGGCCGCCTCCTCCGCCTCGCCCAGCGCCCGCTCCACCTCGCCCAGCTCCGCCTGCAGCTGCTCCAGGGCCTGGGCCGCCCGGTGGTTGACGGGGCCGATTCCCTCGAGCTCGCGCTCGATCTCGCGCAGGCGCAGTTGCAGCCTGCGCACCGTGCCCTCGACGTGGTCGCCGGGGGGCAGCTCGGCCCCCTCGCGCAGCACTTCCTCCAGCGTAGCCTCGCGGCGGGCGAGCAGCAGCCGGATCTCCTCGGCCTCGCCCGCGATCGTGGCGAGCCGTTCGAGCCACGCCTGCTGCTGCGCCTTTACCTCCCGGGCTTCCGCCTCGAGCGCGCGCACGCGCTCGCGGAGGTCTTCGAGACCGAGCGCTTGCAGCTCACGCGTCAACTCGTTGCGCCGAGATTCGACCTCGGCCAATCGCTCCTCCATACGGTTCCGCTCCCGCGCCAGCCCCTCTGCGCGGCCCCGCAGGGCGGCCAGGCGCTCCTGCCGCTCCTCGTAGCGTTCCAGCGCCAGGCGGTAGTTGGCGACGTTGCGGTCGTGCTCCTTCCAGGCCTCGAGCTGCGCCCCCAGCTTGGCGCGGCGGGCACGCAGGACCTCCAGCCGCCGCCGTGCGGCTTCCAACGGCCCGTCGTCCGGTTCGGCGACGGGCGCGGGCGGTTCGGGCAACGCGCCGGGCGCAGGGAGTCGCTCGAGGGCCCGCGCCGCCGCGTCGCGTTCGGCGCTTAGACGGCGAAGGCGCTCCTCCAGCCGCCCGATTTCGAGGGCGGTGCGGGCGGCCTGCAGCTCGCGCATTTCCGCCTCGACGCGTCGCAGCTCGGCCTCGGCTTCTTCCCGTTCACCGTTGAGTCTGCGCAGCCGGTTGCGCAGCTCCAGGCGCGCGCCGCCTCCGCGACCGGTCCGGCCTCCACTGACCGACCCCAGGGGCTCGACCACCTCCCCCGCGAGGGTGACCATGCGCACGCGGCGCTTCTCCTGCGCCAGCACGAGCGCCACCTCGAGGTCCTCAACGACCAGGGTGTCCCCGAAGAGAGCGTCGGTCAGTTTGCGCTCGCCGCGGACGGCAAAGAGCTCCCGGGCGGCCCCGACCACCCCTTCACGTCCGAGCCAGGGACCCAGGTCGCCGGTGCGGGGGCGGGCCAGATCCCGTGCCAGCAGGGTGGCCCGCCCGCCCTCGCGCTTCAGACGCGCCACGGCCTCCCGGAGGGAACGCTCGTCCTCCATGAGCACCCACTGGATACGGGCGCCTAGGGCGGCCTCGGCGGCGGTCTCCAGGCCCGGAGGAACCTCGAGCAGGTCGGCCACCACCCCGAGCATGCCCGCGGGACGCCAACGCACCAGCCGGCGCGGCCCTTCGGCGAGATCGGATCCTCCCGCGACGAGCTTTTCCAGACGCTCGGCCTCGCGCCGTGCGGCCTCGAGCTCCGCCCGTAAGCGGTCCGCCCGATCCCGCAGCCCCTCGAGCACGGTGCGCAGCTCGGCGTCCCGGGCGGCAGCCTCCTCCCGCGCCGCCCGCGCCCCCTTGAGGTCGCGCTCGGCCTCCGCCAGCGCCTGCGCCCAGCGGTCCCGCTCCTTGCGCGCGAGCGCGTGGGCCTCGCGCGCCGCTTCGTAGCGCGCCAGCGCCTCGCGGTACACCCGGAAGGCGCGCTGCTGTTCGGCGTAGGTTCGCTCGGTCGCCCGAGCGGCCTCCTCGGCCTGCGCGGTTTCGGTTGCGAGTTCCTCCCACTCCGCGCGTAGGCGCTCCCTCTCCTCTTCGGGGCCGGGCGGGGTCGGGGGTTCGGGCGGCTGCAGCTGCGCCAAGCGTGCGGCCTCTTCGTCGAGGCGGGCGCGCTCGGCCGCCAGCTTTTCGAGTGCGCTGTGCAGTTGCGCAC
>JALSIA010000024.1 GCA_026981865.1 Thermaceae bacterium | reverse complement strand
CAGCCGCACCTCGAGGCGGCTGCCGTCGTCGAACCAGACCTCCAGGTGGCGCCGGTTCAGGCGGAACCGTTCGATCCGGGGCACCAGCTCGGGGGCGGCGCCGCCCGCTTCGGGCGCCCAGGCCTGCACCCAGCGGGTGTGGGGGTCGTGGCGAAAGTGCAGAAAGCTGCCGTCGGCGAGGAGCAGCTGCGCCTCAAAGAAGCCGCGGCCCACCCTGAGCCGGCGCGCCTGCCGGCGCACCCTTTCGGCCCACACGGCTAGCGCTTCCCGAGCACCCGCGTCTCGGGCGCCGGGTACCCGTACCGGTAGCGCCCGAAGTAGAGCAGCGCCCGCACCCGCGCCGGATCGAGGGCCTCGGCGGCAAAGGCCGCAGGGTCTTCCCAGACGCCGCGCAACCGGCCCACGAAGAGGGTGTGGTCGCCGGCCGGCCACGCCGCCGTCTTCTCGAGCTCGTAGGCGGCGTAGAAGCCGCCGAGCAGCGGCACGTCGAGGGCGCGGCCGCGCACCACCTCGAGGTCGAAGGCCGCCACCTTGTCGACCTCGCGGCCGCTCGCCGAGCCGAGTCGCTGCACCAGCTCCGCCTGCTCGTAGGGGTGGAAGGTCATGCTGAACGCCGACGCGGTCTCGAGCAGACCGTGGCTGAAGCGCTTGGGACTCACGCTTACGCCGAACAGCGGCGGATCGAAGGAGAGCCCCACGTTCCAGACCGCGGGCATGAAGTTCACCCGCCCCTCGGCCTCGACCCCGATGACCGCGGCGATGGCCGGATAGAAGTGGTTAAAGTGGCGCGGCTTGTCCTCGACCCGTTGAAACTCCATGGCTACCCCTCCTTCTCGCGGGGGCGCAGGTCCTCCTTGGGCGCGGTGATCACGCCCCCGCCCTCGGTGTAGAGGTCCACGGTCCCGGCGAGCGGGTTGAGCTTGATCACCTTGCCGCAGACCCCCGCCGAGGTGCAGACCTTGGCGTTCTTCTTGGGCATGTCCGCCAGCAGCTCCTTGTAGTGGGGGTGCTCGTAGGCGAGGCAGCAGAGCAGCCGGCCGCAGGGCCCGCTGATCTTCTCGGGGCTCAGCGGCAGCTGCTGGTCGCGCGCCATGCGGATCGTGGCCGGCGCGAACTGCTGCATCCAGGTGCTGCAGCAACTCTCCAGGCCGCACATGCCCAGCGTGCCCAGGAAGGCCGTCTGGTCGCGCGGCCCCTTGGCCACGAACTCGACCCGGGCGCCGGCGTGGCGGGCGATCTCGCGCACCACGCCCCCGAGGTTGACCCGGTTCTCGGCCGCGTAGTAGACGACGACGTGCCCCCCGTCGAGGGTGTAGTTGCAGCCGAGCACCTTGACCTGGGGCAGCTTGGCGCGCAGCCGCGCTTTCAGCCACCATTTCAGGCTCTCCTCCTGCTCGCGCAGGCGGTGGGCGCGGTCCAGGTCGCCGGCGTCGGCGACGCGCACGACCTCGCCAAAGGCCTTGCTCACCTCGTGCGGCGCCGCGCGCACCTCGCCCAGCTCGAGCCCCCGGGGGGTGCGCGTCACCACCTTGGTACCCACGGTTGGAGCCTCCCCTTTGAAACGCATCTCGTAGAGCTTGGGCTCCCTACCGTGAAACAGTCGAACCCGAACGCAGTTCGGCATAAAGCCTCCTCAGGGTCAGGGCCAGCCGGGTGTAGACCAGGTCGGCGGCCACGTAAGCTTCGAGCGCCTCGCGCGCCTCCAGCAGCGCCCCAAGCGCCTGCCGGCGCGCGGCGGGGGGCCAGACCTCAAGCGCCCGGGCTACGAAGACCCAGGGGTCGAAGGGGCCCTCGGCGAGCCGGCGCAGCGCCTCGGTCTGCGCCAGCAGCTCGGACGGCTCCCCGGCCAACGCCCGGATCCACGCCTCGGCGGCGCTCGCCGCCTCGGCCAGACCCGCCGGATCGGCCAGGGCGGCCTTCAAGCGGCCCACCGCACCCTCACTGTACCGCAGCGCCGCTTCGTCGCCGGTGAGGCGCCGCAGCTCGTCTTCGGGCAGCGGCCCGAACCCCACGGTCAGGCTGCGGCTTGCCAGTGTGGGAAGCACCGCCTCACGGCTGGGGGCGATCAGGATCAGGTAGGCGTGCGCGGGCGGCTCCTCCAGCATCTTGAGCAGGGCGTTGCCCGCCGGCTCGCCCAGCAGGTGCGCGGAGTCCACCACCCCCACCTTGGCGCGGTGGCGGGGCGCGGTCGCAAGCCACTCGAGCAGGCTCTCCTCTTCCGAGCCGGCGCGGGGGGCGATCTGATCCAGGTGGATCTGGGGCCGGCGCGCCGTCTGCCCCGTCTTGGTCAGGGTGCGCGGGGCGACCTCGAACAGGTCGGGGTGGTGCTGCAAGCGGCAGGAGGCGCAGGCGCCGCAGGGCGGGAAGCCGCGCTCGCAGTTGAGGCCGTAGGCGAACCAGCGCGCCACGGTGCGGCGCCCCACGCCCTCGGGCCCCACGAAGAGCAGGCTCTGGGCCGGCTTGCGCGCCAGGAAGCGCCGCTGCCGCTCGTGCCCGATCACTTGGGTCACGGCCTACCTGCCCTTCTTGAGCCGCTGGTGCAGCGCGGGCGGGAAGCCCACCTCCTCGACCCGCCGCGCCACCGCTTCGATCTCGTAGGCGACCCGGTAGGCGCGCACCGTCCCCGCCTCCTCGTCCCAGACCGCGTAGCCGGCCAGGGGCACGCCGTCGCGGGGCTGACCCACGGAGCCCGGGTTGACCATCGCCCGCGCCTTGGGCCCCACCTTGAGCAGGTTCTCGGCCTCGGTGAAGGGTTTGTAGCGCACCCAGGGACCCTTCGGTCCGTCCAGGGCGGTGAAGGCTCCGGCCAAATGGGTGTGGCCGTGAAAGATCCAGCGCGCGGCGGTGCAGCCGAAGGCCGCGCGCGCCAGATCGAGGTCGTCCACGTAGAGGAAGGGGTCGCAGGGGCTGCCGTGCACCGCCATCCAGCCTTCACCCTCGCGGGTCCAGGGCAGGGCGGCCAGCCAAGCCCGGTTCTCCGCGCTCAGATGCTCGCTCTGCCAGCGCAGGATCTCGAAGACGTACCCTTCGCCCTCAAGTACGTCCTGGGTCAGCATCCAGGCGTCGTGGTTGCCCATAACCCCCTCGGCGCCGAGCGCCCGCAGACGGTCGATCACGGCGTCGCCGTCGGGGTAGTACCCGACCGCGTCGCCCAGGAAAAGCACGCGCTCGAACTGGTGACGGCGGGCGTGCTCGAGCACCGCCTCCAAAGCCGCCAGGTTGCCGTGGATGTCGGAAAGCAACAGGGTGGGCACGTATAGAAGAATAGCACGCGTGCGGTAAGCTGATTTCATGCCGGGACCGCTGCTGGACGCCATTGCGACCGACCTGGAGGTGTTTTCCCGGTACACCCGCGCCCGGGTGGACGCCTTCGGCACCGTTCTGGCCACCTTCGAGGGGGCGCACGGCGGCGCTACGCTGCTCGTCTGGACGCCGCGGGAGCTCGCCGCCGAGGTGCTGCGGCAGCTGCCCACCGCCTACCGCGGCCGCATCGTGCTGGGGCTGGACGCCTCGGGTGGGGACCTGCTGCCCTTCGAACACGCCCTCGAGGGTTCGGGGGCCGAGGCGGTGCTGCTCGTCCGCGAAGAGCCGGGCCTGCACCACGCCGGGGGCGGCTGGAAGCTGGCGCGGCTGGACGGCGAGCCCGCCCGCGTGCCGCTGGACCACGCGGCGCCGCCGATCGAGGAGGCGCGCACCGCCCCCACGGGGCTGCGCTACCGCGAGCGGCGCTTCTACCCGGGGTGGGCCTCGCCGGAGCTCGACGGCTCGCGCCCGGGCAGCCCTGCGCCCCAGGGCCACGCGGCGGCGACGCGGGGGCTCGGGGTCTACGCCGCGGGTCTGCTAGACTTGGAAGAGGCTTGGACGCCGCTTTTCGAGCGCCTGCGGGCGCTCCCGTGAGGGAGGGAACATGGACTGGTTGATCTACGTCGCCGTGTTTGCGGCAGGAACCCTGATCGTCGGCACGCTCTTCTACTTCACCTTCAATCCGCGCATGCTGGCTACCGAAAACGGAGAGGTGGACCTGGCGCTCGTCGGCCGCACCTTGGCCATGATCGTCTTCACCGCGGCCGCGGTCGCGGCCATGCTGATGCTGGGGCGGTACTACGTCTACACCCCGCCGGCCTTCGGCGGCCCCTGAACCGGCGGCCCCCTAACCCAGGTAGGCGAGGTCGGCTTCGATCTCGCCTTTGGTGTAGCTCAGCACGGGCTCGAGCTCCGGGGGAAAGGCGCGCTCGAAGGTCTCCAGGCAGGGGAGGACCTCCTTCTCCAGGAAGCCGCGCTCCCAGGCGCGCCGGGTCTCGCCCCCGCGCGCCGTCGAGGCCGCCATCTGCTCCATCTTCTGGACGAAGCAGACCCGCGGCACCCCGCCGGTGGCGCGGCAGATCAGGCTGTCGTGCCCCGGGCAGTGCGCCAGCGCCCGTTCGAAAACCGCCGCCAGGTCCGCGCGGCCGATGAGCGCCACGCCCAGCGGCCCTCCGAACAGGGCCGCCAGGCGCTTGTAGCGCGAGCTGCGCAGATGGCGGATACGGCTTTCGTTCTTCATTAACCCGAGCCTACGCCGGTCGGCACGGTGACCTGGAGGGACAATCCGCCCCGGACCGTTCACTTCTTGGCCATTTTATCCATTACGGCCTCGATTTCCTCCATCTCCCGGCGCAGGTGGGCCAGCGTCCGCGGCAGGAGACGCAGCAGGAGGAAGAGCAGACCGAGGGCCTGCTGGATCTCGGGGTCGTTCAATTGCGAGAACAACCCCACGGGCCCCACCCGGGGCGGGTTTTTGACCACCTCCGGCGACAACGTTTCCCCCGCAGCCTTGCGCGCGGCCTCCACGAGCATCCCCAGCGCCGTAGGGTCGATCTCGGCGAGGACCTCGGTCAGGTTGGCGAGATGGGCCAGCATGCGCAGGTTCTTGGGCTCCATCAGCAGGCTGAGGTTGTGCATCAAGGTCTCGGAGGCGTCGCCCGCGAGCTGGAGCACCCCGCTTTTGTCGATCTTCTCCAACGCCTCGGCGGCATGCTCGAGGGCGTCGGCCTGTTCGAGGAAGCGATCGAGGATCGTGAGGAGGCGCAGGTTCTTGGGCTCCATCAGGAGGCCCATGTTCTGCACCAGCGTGGGCCCCGCCTTGAGGTCGGCCAGGAACGCGATCCCGCTGTCCTCCAGGATGCGCTCGATGCGCTCGAGCCTTTCTTCTACCTTGGCCATGGCTGCCTCCTAGAAGAGGGTGGCGAAGAACATCGACTCGAAGAGCATCTTGGCGATACGCACCGAGCGGCCGCGGGCCATCACGCCGCAGGAGGGCATGCCCCGCCCGGCCAGCATGTCGGTGAAGTCGCACTCGGGCAGCACCGCGTCGTCGCCAAAGTCCATGATGCACATCGCCACCGGGTTGAAGGGCTCGCCGATGTAGGCGCCACGCAGGTCC
>JALSIA010000023.1 GCA_026981865.1 Thermaceae bacterium | reverse complement strand
TCCCCGGTATAGCCGTCCCAGTACCTTCCTGCCCGGTCCACCAGGTAGTAGTGCCCCGGGTCGCCGAACCCCACCGCCCGCGCCACCGCCTCCGGCCCGCCCAGCGCGTCGGCCGCCGCCAGCAGATGTTCGAGGGTGTCAACGCCGGTATCGGCAAAGAGGGTAGGGGAGTAGAGGGTGCTCGCCCCCGTGGCCACCAGGTAGTGCCCTTCCCCCGCGGCCACCGCCCTCCGCGCCGCCTCCCAGAACCCGCCCCGGGCCTCCGGCCCCAGCACCGTCAGGTAGACCAGCGGGTAGCCGTCCACGTCTTCGACCAGAAGCGACGCCGCCTCCTGACTCCCCACCTCCTGCAGGCTCACCTTGCGGCCCAGCCCGAACCGCAGCGAGAGCGCCTGCGCCGCCACCACCGGCACCGGCTCCGCTACCGCCCGCGGGTCGTCCGCGCGGCTCCCCGCCCGGTCCTCACCGGACGAGCACCCCGCCAGGAAGGCCAGAAGAACAGAGAGAGAGAACCCAATAGAGCTTTTTCATCGCCTCCTCCAATCCCTAAGTTGGCGTTATGACGGGGAAGGGGCGGTAGCGGATAGTGTAATGAGTATAGCATAGCAGCACGCTGCGGACCGGTCAAAGGCCAGAGACCAAAACGGGGGCCGTGCAGGCAGGGTTTCATGGCGTTGCGAAAGGGTGAGGTCGAATAAGCGGGCTGGTGATGAGCCGACTTAAGTGAAAAGGCCCCGGCGACGGCCGGGGCTTTCTTCCTGGATTCGGGTACTAAAGGCGGCCGGGGCCCTCGTCGCCGTAGCGGATGAAGGCGGGGATCTCCAGGTCGTTGGGGTCGAAGGCGCCGCTCGAGCCCTCGGCGCTCGCAGGCATCACCGTGGCCTCGGAGAAGCCCGAAGCAATCAGCACGATGCGCATCTCGTCGGCGGCGCGGTCGTCGTAGGTGATGCCGTAGAGGACGTCCACGTCCTCGATGCCGGTGGCGTCGCGCACGCGTTCGGCCACCTCGATGGCCTCGGCCAGGGTGAGCTCTTCCGAGCCCACCACGTTGAGCAGCACGTTGCGCGCCCCCTCGATGGTGCGGTCGAGCAGGGGGGAGTTGATCGCGGTCTGGGCGGCTTCCTGGACGCGGTTCTCGCCGCGGCCGGCGCCGATTCCCATGAGGACCTGGCCGGCGCCGTTCAACATGTTGCGCAGGTCGGCGAAGTCGACGTTGATTTCGCCCGGGGCGTTGATGACGTCGGAGATGCCCTTGACCCCGTGGTAGAGCACCCGGTCGGCCATCAGGAAGGCCTCGCGCAGGGCGATCTTCTTGCTGTCGGCGGCGGCCAGCAGGCGGTCGTTGTTGACCACGACCATGGCGTCCACGCGTTCGCGCAGCCGCTTGATCCCCTCCTCGGCGACGCGTCGGCGCTTGGGCCCTTCGAAGTTGAAGGGGCGGGTAACGACGCCGAGGGTGAGCGCGCCGATCTCGCGCGCGATCTCCGCCACCACCGGGGCGCTGCCGGTGCCGGTGCCGCCCCCCATACCGGCGGTGATGAAGACCAGGTCGGCCCCGTCGAGCTGCTCGGCGATCAGGTCGCGCGTCTCCAGCGCAGCCTTCTCGCCGATCTCGGGGTTGGCCCCGGCCCCCAGACCGCGCGTCAGCTTCTCGCCCATCTGGATGCGGATGTCGGCGAGCGAGCGCGCCAGTACCTGCGCGTCCGTGTTGCCGGCGATGAACTCGACGCCGTGGAGCCCGGACTCGATCATCCGGTTCACGGCGTTGTTGCCGGCCCCTCCCAAACCAATGACTTTGATCGTTGCACCCTGCATGCCGCCTCCTAGAAGAAGTTTTCGAAGATCCCCTTGATTTTTTCCCAGATGCCGGCGTCCTTGCCCTCGCGCTCGCGTTCGCCGCGCGCGGGTTCGCGGCGGGTTCGCCGCGCCGGTGAGGCCGCCGGCTCGCGCTTGCTGCCGAAGTGCACCAGCCCCACCGCGGTGGCGTGGGCGGGCGAGGCCACCACGTCGGCCAGCCCCGAGAGCCCCTCGGGGCGGCCCAGGCGCACGGGCAGGTGAAACTCCTGGTAGGCCAGTTCCTCGACCCCGCGCAAGAGCGCGGAGCCTCCGGTGAGCACGACTTTGTGCACGGTCAGCTCGAGCGGGCCCAGCTGCTCGTCCACCGCCCCCCGGGCGAGGAGCAGGACCTCGCGCACCCGCGGCCGGATGTAGTGGGCCAGCTCGGGCGCGGGCACGTCGCGCACGTGGTTGCCGTCCTGGTTGATCTCGAGCATCAGGTCGGGGTCGGCCATCTCGACGAGCGCCGCCCCGTACTTCTTCTTGATGCGCTCCGCCTCCTCAAGCGGGATCTTGAGCAACTGAGCGATGTCGCCGGTCACCTGCTCGCCCCCAAGGGGGATGACCGACGAGTGCGCCAGCTGCCCGTTCTGGAAGACGGCCACGTCGGTAGTGCTGCCGCCGATGTCGACGAGCATGACCGTGGACTCGTGGTCCTCGGGGTTGAGCACCGCGAGGCCGGAGGCGTAGGACTGGAGCACCAACCCCTCGATCTCCAGCCCCGCCGCCTCCACGGCGCGGCGCAGGTTCGTGAGCGGGCCGGTGGCGGCGGCCACCAGGTGCACGTCCACCTCGAGCCGCACCCCGGCCATACCGAGCGGGTCCTTGATGCCTTCTTGGCCGTCCACGCGGTATTCCAGGGGCAGCGCGTGGATCAGTTCGTAGTCGCCGTCGAAGGGGTAGGCCTTGGCCTGCTCGACCGCGCGCTCCACGTCGGCGGGGCCGATGCTGTGACCGCGGCGGATGGCTGCGAGGCCGTGGCTGGTCACGCTCTTGATATGGGGGCCGGCGATGCCTACGAAAACGCGCTCCACCGGCACCCCGGCCACGCGTTCGGCCAGCTTGACGCTGGCGCGGATGGCCTCGGTGGTCTTGTCGAGGTTAACCACCGCGCCGCGCTTCATACCCTGCGAGGGGACGGTGCCCTCGCCGATGATGTCGAGGATTCCGTCCTCGCTCTGTTCCCCTATAACGGTGCAGACTTTGGTGGTCCCTACGTCCAGTCCAACGATAATGCGATCGCTCATCGGCGGATGCTCACCCCCCAGGAATAAATGGCTACGTCGTTACCCCGCATCATGTTCACACGCGGCAGCCAGACCCGCAGGTTTTCCAGGTTGCGGATCCAAAGATGCCTTCCTTCCCAGTCTACGGTAAAACCCGCAGGGTTGTAGGCGATGCGCTTGGCGGTGGGCATCAGCGCGGCGATCTGCAAGGCCTCGAGGGTACGGTCGTGGCCGAAGCCCTCGATCACGGGGCCCGTGGGTTGGGCGCCCGGCAGCCGGGTACCGTCGGCGGCGAGGCCGACCGGGCCTTCCGGGGTCTCGAGCGTGGCCACGGGAACGCGCTCACGCACGACGATGCGCACCGCACCCACACGCGGCCGCTCCAGCCGCGCCTCGAGCACCCAGGGGTCGTTGCGCAGGGCTTTGAGCCGGCCCTGGGTCGCCCAGAGCCAGGGGTCGCCCGGGTAAAGGTCGGCGAGCTCAAGCACCCGGGCGCGCTCGAGATGGGCGTTGCCCGCCACCTCGACCCGCTCGATGGGCCAGGCGACCAGGCTGGCCACGTAGAGCGTGGCCCCGAGCAACAAGGCGAGCACGAAACGGCTCAAGGCAGCTCCCCCCATACCTCCCACTCTAACTCGAGCCCCAGCTCCTCCTGGATGCGTTTGACCAGCTTCCAGACGTCCTCGGCGCGGGCCCCGCCGGTGTTGACGATGAAGTTGCCGTGTTCGCGGCTCACCATCGCCGCGCCCACACGGAGCCCCTTGAACCCGGCCGCGTCGATGAGGCGCCCGGCGGCGTCGCCCGGGGGGTTCTTGAAGGCGCAGCCGGCGCTCTTGCGCTTCGGCTGCCCCTTGCGCGCGGCGTCCACCTCGGCCATGCGGGCCTCGATGGTCGCGGCCGGCGCCGGCACGAGGCGCAGGCGCACCCGGGTCACGATCGCCCCCCCGGGCAGGCGGCTGGTGCGGTAGCCGAAGCCCAGCTCGCTGGGGTCGAGGACGCGGAAGCGCCCTTCGTGGAAGAGCTCGACGGCCTCGAGCACGTTGGCGATCTCGCCGAAACGGGTGCCGGCGTTCATGCGCACCGCGCCGCCGACGCTCGCGGGGATGCCCAGCAGCGGTTCGAGCCCCGAAAGGCCGAGCCGGGCGGCTTCCTGCACCAGGCTCGGCAACAACGTTCCTGCACCGATCCAGGGGGTGAGGTGGGTTGCCTCGCCCGGTCGTGGACGCCCCACAGAGCCCTGGGCGAAGACCCCGCCCAGGCGGATCACCCGTTCCGGCACCCCGCCGTCGGCGACGAGCAGGTTGGAGCCGTTCCCCATCACCCGGTAGGGTGCGGACGCGGCCCGCGCGAGGTCTTCGGGCGATTCCACCGTCCAGACCTCGGCGGGGCCGCCCACGGCCAGGGTGGTGAGTTCGGCCAGGTTGCGCCGCTCGACCTTCACCGCGCTCCCTCCACGAGCTCGCGCCCCAGCTTCCACACGTCGCCCGCGCCCATGGTGAGGATCAGGTCGCCCGCCTTTGCGCTCTCCGCCAGCGCGGTTCGCACCTCTTCCCAGGCGGCGAAGCGGGCGCGTTCGTGCCCCAGTTCGCGCAGTCGGTCGGCGATCAGCGCCCCGCTCACCCCGGGGATGGGCTTCTCGCTCGCGGCGTAGACGTCGAGGACCCAGATCTCGTCGGCACCCCGCAGCGCCTCGGCGAAGCGGGCCCACATCTGCTGGGTGCGCAGGTAGCGGTGGGGCTGGAAGACGACCCGCACCCGCCGGCCGGTGGCCCGCGCCGCTTCCAGGGTGGCCCGGACCTCGGTGGGGTGGTGGGCGTAGTCGTCCACGACCCAGGCCCCGCGCAGCTGGCCAGTGGTCTGGAAACGGCGGGCCGCGCCCTTGTAACCGGCCAGGGCGCGCGCCGCTAGGGCGGGGTCCAGGCCCTCCAGGTGTGCCGTGGCCAGGGCGGCGACGGCGTTCTCGACGTTATGGCGGCCGGGGACGGCGAGCGCCACCTCGGCGAGCGGCGCGCCGGCGTGGGTCAGCACGAAGCGGCTGCCGCCCGCCTCGAGCCGCACGTCTTCGGCGCGGTAGCGGCCGCGCTCGAAGCCGTAGCCCACGCGCTCGAGCCCCTCGGTGAGCGCTTCCAGCTCCGCCCAGTCGGCGTTGTAGAGCACGCGGCCGGCGCGCGCGGCGTAGGCGCGGGCGGCGGCGCGCAAGCTGGCGTAGTCGGCGTGGTAGGTCTGGCGCGCGACGCCCGCGGCCACATGGTCGTCCTCTAGGTTGGTGAGCACGGCCAGGTCCACGGCCACCTCGGCGAAGAGGGGGTCGGACTCGTCCACCTCGGCGATGCGGTGCCGGCCCGCGCCCCAGCGGGCGTTGCCGCCCAGGCTGGGTACGGCCGCCCCCACCAGCACCACCGGGTCGGCCCCCAGCTCGGTGAAGACGTGGGCGATCATCGAGGTCGTCGTTGTCTTGCCGTGGGTGCCGCTGACGCCGATGGAGCGGCCGCGTTCGAGGATGCCCGCCAGCACCTGCATGCGCGCCATCACCGGCACGCCGGCGCGGGCCGCGGCGCGGCGCTCTGGGTGATCCGCGGGCACCGCGTTCGAGGCCACC
>JALSIA010000022.1 GCA_026981865.1 Thermaceae bacterium | reverse complement strand
GCACGGGACCACGCAGGTGCACTTCCTCCTCGTCGCCCTCGCCGGGGGCACGGCCTTCTACACCGCCGTGCTGGGCCTGCGTCGGCCCGACGAGGCGCGCCGCCTGGCTTGGTGGGCGTTGGGCTTCATCGTGCTGGACCTCTTCATGCTCTGGGCCGAGTCGCCCGCACGCTTCCGCTTCAGCCACGTCTGGCTCTTCCTCAGCTTCGCGCCGCGCGCGGCCATCTGGTGGGGCGCCTGGGGCCTGGCCACCAGCGCCGCGGCCCTCGCGCTGCTGGCCCTGCGCCTGGGCCCCGGCAGGCTTTGGTCGGGCGCGCTCGCCCTCTCCTCGGCCGTAGTGCTGGCCTATCCGGGCTACGCCCTGGCCGCCAACGCCGCACGCCCCTTGTGGGACCACCTGCTGCTCGCCCTCTTCCCTGTAAGCGGTCTACTCGTCGCCCTGGCGGTCGTCGTCTGGCTGCGCCCCCGGGAAGAGGCGGCGCCCTGGTTGCAGGTCGCGGCGCTGGCCAGTCTGGGTCTGACCGTGCTCTACCCGGTCGCCTTGATGAGCGGCGGCGCCGACGCGCGCGCCGCTTTCGCCCTGTGGCTGCGGGACTGGGGGGTGTTCCTGCTGGGCGGCGCCCTCCTCTTCCTGGCCGCCTTCCTGGCGCGGCGCGCGCCCGGTCTGGCCTCGCTGTGCGCCGTCGCCGGCGCATTCGTCATCCGTAGCTGGATCGTGGAAGCGGGCCAGCACTCGCTCTTCGTGCACGGCTTCTAGGGGCAGCGTCCCCTGAGCAAATCTACCGGAGGTGCGTCATGAAAAGAGCAGTTTGGATCGGTATCCTAGGCCTGATTTCGCTCGGCGTCTTCGCCCAGACCCAGGTCACCAACACGGCCGCAGCCGAAGCGGTGATGAAGGTGATCCAGGAGGTCAGCACCCAGCACTGGGGGTTCATCACCCCGGACAAGGCGGCCGACTTCATCGACGAGGTGAACCCCTTCATCCTCGACGTGCGTACGCCCAAGGAGTGGGACGAAACCGGGGTAATCCCGGGCGCGGTCACGATTCCGCTGACCGAACTCGATCAGCACCTGGGCGAGCTCCCTCCGCTCAACAAGCCCATCCTGGTCTACTGCAAGGCGGGCGCACGCGGCCAGTACGCGCTCACCTACCTGAAGGTGCTGGGCTACAAGAACGTCAAGAACCTCAAGGGCGGCATCACCGCCTGGATCAACGCGGGTTTCGAGGTCGCCAAGAAGTAGCGCCCTCCGCCCTCCCTACCCTAGCCCGCCGCCTCGCGCGGCGGGCGGTTTTCGGTCCCACCGGCCCACTCGACGGCCTCGCGTCCGCCGTCAAAGCGCAGCAGCGCGGCCAGGCGGGCGCGTGAGTAGACCCGGTGCGGACGCTCGGGGATGAAGGCGGTGACGATGTCGACCCAGCGCGGCCGGGCGTAATCGAGCACCACGTGCAGCGGCAGCTTGACGCGCCCCCCGAAGACCATGTACCCCAGCACGAGCATGCGCGCGTCCTCGGGGTAGACGGCGAGTTCACGCCCCCAGCGCAGCGCCGTGAGCACGTCGCGTTCGAGGAAACCCTCCTGGAGCATGTGCCGGGCGACGTGGGGGCCCAGGCGGTAGCGGCCGGCCTCGATGTGCTCGAGCAAGGTGTGCAGCCTACGAATTTTGGGCATGGCCCTCCCCCTGCCTGCAGTTTACCAGTCCCCGTCCTGTCGCGCGGCGATCACCGCGCCGTAGACCGCCTCCGCACCGCCGGCGCGCAGCACCCGCTCCACCGCTCGGAAGGTGGCCCCGGTGGTCCAGACGTCGTCAACGAGCAGCCAGCGACGGTGCTCGAGCTCGCGCTGGAGGAAGAAGGTACCGGCCTTCATGCGCGCGCGCTCGTCGCGTCGCCGGCGCGTCTGGCTGGGGGTGTACCTGCGCGCCACCGCGCGCACAAAAGGCAGTTCGAGCCGCTCGGCGATGCGCCGCCCCAGCAACTCGGCGGGGTTGTACCCGCGCACGAGCGCCCGCCACCAGGTGGTGGGGACCGCGGTAACGGCGTCGAGCCCCCATCCGGCCTCGCGCACCCCTTCGGCGAGGGCATCGGCCAACGGTGCCACCAGCCGTCGGCCGCCCTTGAACTTCAGAGCCCGCACCGCGCCGCGCCACTTGCGGTAGCCCCCCAGGTAGACGAGGTTCTGCCAGCGCCGCGCGTACAGTTCGGAGCGGCAGCGCCGGCACAGCCCCGGAGCGTCCAGATCGCCGCCGCAAACGGGGCAGCGGGCGCCGAGAACGGATTCGAACTCCACGTTGCCCCCTAGCCCGCGTGCGGCTCGACCCCGTTGCGCGCGCGCCCGCGGCGCTCCGTCTGCCTTTCTGGAATTCGCGCGCGACCGAGCGCGGCCAGTATAGGATTCATGCAATTAGTTTAATTGTTTGAACCGCCATGGGCAAGCTGGGGGTCAGGCGTCCGGATAGAGCACGGCCTTCACGCCCTCGCCGCGCTCGAGCAGCTCGAAGGCCTCGCGGTACTCCGCCATCGCGAAGCGGTGGGTGATCAGCGGCTCGAGGTCCACCCGGCCGCTGTAGATCAAACCGCTGCCCTGGTACCAGGTCTCGTAGAGGCGGCGGCCGGCGATGCCCACGGCGGTGATGCCGCGCATCACCAGCTCGCCCGCCAGGTCGAAGCGGATGGGGTCGGAGGGGATGCCCAGAATCCGCGCCTCGCCGCCCGGCATCAGCGCCTGCAGACCCTGGTGGATGGCCTTCTCGTTCCCCGAGAATTCAAGCAGCACCTCCACCCCCTGGCCGCCGGTAAGGTCGCGCACCACCTCCACGGGGTCCTCCTCGCGCACGTTCACCACCCGGTCGGCGCCCATGCGCCGGGCGAACTCGAGGCGGTAGGGCTGCAGATCGGTGGCCACCACCAGCGTGGCCCCGCTGGCGCGCGCCACCGCGATGGCCATCAGCCCGATGGGGCCTGCGCCGGTGACGAGGACCGTCCTGCCCTCGACCCCCACGCCCGAATAGACGGTGTGGACGGCGTTGCCAAAGGGCTCGAGCACCGCGGCAATCTCCCAGGGCAGGTCGGACGGATTGACCCAGGCGTTCTCGGCGGGCACGGTGGCGTACTCGGCGAAGCCGCCGTTGGTGTCCACGCCCAGGATGCGGGTGTTCTGGCAGATGTGCCCCTTGCCGGTGCGGCACTGGTAGCAGGTGTGGCAGACGACGTGGCTCTCCAGGCTCACGTGGTCGCCCACCCGCGGGGTGGAAACGCCGGGGCCCACGGCCTCGACCACGCCCGCGAACTCGTGCCCGGTGATCACCGGGGGTCGGAGCCGGCCCGCGGCCCAGTGGTCCCAGCGCCAGATGTGCAGGTCGGTGCCGCAGATCGAAGCCGCGCGGATCTTGACCAGGATCTCGCCCGGTCCGGGCTCGCGCACGTCCACCTCGCGGAGCGTCAGGCCGGGCGCGGGGGTTTCCTTGACGAGGGCTTTCATCCTGGATTCAGGCTAACACGCGCGCGCCCTATAATGGGCGTGGAAAACGAGGTGATGCATGGCTGGACACAGCAAGTGGGCCCAGATCAAACGCAAGAAGGCGGCCAACGACGCCAAGCGCGGCAAACTGATTACCAAGCACATGCGCGCCATCGCCGCGGCGGCGCGCGCGGGCGGTGGACCCGACCCCGCCGGCAACGTGCAGCTGCGCAACGCCATCGAGGCCGCCAAGCGCGACGACGTGCCCGCCGACAACATCGAGCGGCTGCTCGCCAAGCTGCGCGGCGAGGGCGAAGGCGCCACCCAATACGAAGAGATCGTCTACGAAGGGTACGCCCCGGGCGGCGTCGCCCTGCTCGTCTTCGCGCTTACCGACAACCGCAACCGCACCGCGGGCGAGGTGCGCCACGTCTTTAGCAAGCACGGCGGCTCGCTCGGCGCCAGCGGCGCGGTGGCCTGGCAGTTCGAGCGCAAGGGCCTGATCGTGCTGCCCGACACCGGCGAGGCGGCCCAGGAGGCGGCCATCGAGGCGGGGGCCCTGGACCTCGAGGAATCCGACGGGGTGCTCGAGGTCTATACCGACCCCACCGAGGTCTACGCGGTGGCGCGCGCCCTCGAGGAGGCCGGCTTCAAACCCGACGCGGTCGAGATCACCATGATCCCGCAGAACACCACGGCGCTGCCCGAAGAAGAGGCGCAGAAGGTGTTGCGCATGATCGAAGCCCTGGAAGACCTGGACGACGTGCAGAACGTCTACTCGAACCTGGACCTGGAAGGCGTCGTGGCCTGAGCCGTGGTCGTCCTGGGCATCGATCCCGGAATCAGCAACCTGGGCCTGGGCGTCGTCGAGGGCGACGGCGCCCGGACCGGCTTCCTGCACGCCGAGCTCGTGCGCACCCGGCACGGGGACCCGGCGGCGGTGCGGGTGGCCGCCATCTACGAGGCGGTCGCCGGCGCTATCGCGGAACACCACCCCGAGGCGGTCGCGGTGGAAGCCCAGTTCTTCTACCGTCAGAACGAGCTCGCCTACAAGGTGGGCTGGGCGATGGGGGCGGTCTTCCTGGCCGCGGGGCAGGCGGGGCTCGAGGTCTTCCAGTACGGGCCCATGGAGGTGAAGCGCGCCCTCGTGGGCACCGGCCGAGCCGACAAGCGCCAGGTCGCCTTCATGGTACGGGCGCTGCTCGGCCTCAAGCAGACGCCTTCGAGCAGCCATGCCGCCGACGCCCTGGCCGTGGCCCTCACCCACCTGGCCCACCTGCGCACCGGGACGACGCCCCGGGTCTGAGCCCCCTCGCCTGGGGGTGTTCGCCGCCCCCTGGGGGGTCTATGCTGGAGCAAATGCCACCTTACGGAGGACCCTCATGAAGCGATTTCTATGGATGGGCGCGCTGCTTGCACTCTTGGGGCCGACGTCCGCGCAGGACGTACGCAGCCTGGGCATGGGCGGGCTGACGCTCCCCGGGCCCGCGGCCGCCGACCTGAACCCCGCCTACGCCGCGTACCCGGGCGACCGCTTCGGTGCGAGCGGCGGCTTCACCCTGCCCCTGGGGCTCGTCAACCTGGCGCTGCGGCCCAGCGTCAGCCCGCTCTACTACTTCACCGACCGGGCCGTCTTCAAGGACAACTTCGATCTGCTCGCCTTCTACGACCAGGCGAGCCACCTCGGCGAGTTCGTGCTCAACCCGCCCGCCAGCCCGACCGAGATCGTCTTCCACGTGAGCGCAGACGGCGTCCAGATCACCGACGGATCGGGGAACCCCTTCGATCTCGAACGTTACGCCGCCTCCTCGGGGCCTCCGGCGGGCACGCTGCCGACCCCGCTCTTCCAGTTCGACGTTCCCAGCGGGGTTCCCGGACTGCGGCTGGCGGCCGGCGCCTTCCTCGACACCGGAGGGTTCGGCCTGAAACCCGACGACCAGCTCCTCGCGGACCTGGCCGCAGGGGCCCTGCAGCCGAGCACCACCTACCGCCTCAGCGCCCGCGGCGCCGTCAAGGGCGGCGTGACCACCACCGTAGGCTACGCCACCGCGCTGCCGCAGATCCCCGGTTTCGAGGGCCGCCTCTACCTTGGGACCCAAGTGCAGGGCTTCTACGGCCTCCTCTACGCCGACGCCACGGTGACGGCCGAGACGACGACCGACGCCTCCGGCGCCCCCGGACCCGTCGCGTACACGACGGACACTTTCTACCTCTACCC
>JALSIA010000021.1 GCA_026981865.1 Thermaceae bacterium | reverse complement strand
CCGAGGCGCTGCGGCGCTACTTCGAGCTCGACCGCTGAGCCGGCTTCAACCCTCGCCGTCCAGCCAGAGCCGCCCCAGGCGCTCGAGCAACATCGCCGTGCTGCCGTAGATGAAGAGGTAGACCCCCTCGGTGTAGCGGTCGGGGTTCAGGAAGAGGACGCTCCCCACCACGAAGGCCAGCCCTCCGGAGAGGCCCAGCAGGGTGAGGAGGGTGCGCACGCGGGGGGACACCCCTCCAATCTATACCCACCCCGGCGCTAACGCGGTTGGGGGCGCTCAAGGAAGGGGCCTCCCGGGTCCGACCTCCGCCGACCGCGCCCGCCGCTGGTGAGCCTGCCCCTGCGGCCGGGCCGCCGGGCGCAGCTGCCCGCCCCGCTGCGGGGCATCCCTCGACCTGCGGCCCTACGAGCGCGGCCTTCCGACGCCGCCCTACGGCCCGGTTGCCGTTTCGGTAACTTACGTAATAAAACGTGTTACAATGTACCCGTGCCATTGAACCGGCTCTTCAAGGCCCTGGCCGACCCCACGCGGCGCGAGGTGCTGCGCGCGCTGCGCTCGGGCGAGCGCAGCGCCGGCGAGCTGGCCGAGGCCTTTCCCCTGGCCCGAAGCACGCTCAGCCAGCACCTGCGGGTGCTGCGCGAAGCGGGCCTGGTGGAGGTCGAGGTGCGCGGCAACCGCCGGGTCTACCGCCTGAGCGCCTCGGTGATGGAGGAGGCCTTGGCCTTCCTGATGGAGCTGGGGAAAGGAGCGGAGGATGAAACGCCACTCGCTCACCGCCTTGGCCTTGACGGTTAGCTGGGCGGCCACCCTAGCCGCCCTCGCGGTCTTCCCCGAGCGCGTCCCGGCCCACTGGAACGCCGCCGGAGAGGTGGACCGTTGGGGGTCGAAGTTCGAGATCCTGATCCTGCCGGCCGTGCAGCTGCTCGTCGCGGGCGGGCTCGCGCTCTGGCCGCGCTTCGATCCCAGCCGGCGCGGGCCCTGGCGCGCCTGGCCGCTCCTCGTCGCCGCCACCGCCTGGGTGCTCACGCTGGTGCAGCTGGGGGTGCTCTACCTGACCTGGACCACCCTTCAGGGCGTGCCGTCGCAGGCCGAGGGGGGCCTGCGGGCGCTGCTCGTGGTCCTGGGGCTGACCTTTGCGCTCATCGGCAACTACCTGCCCAAAGCGCCCCAGAACTGGGTCTTCGGGGTGCGCACCCCCTGGACGCTGTCGAGCCCGCGCGCCTGGCAGGCGACGAACCGGGTTGGCGGCTGGATCTTCATCGGCCTTGGGCTCGCTGTCGTGGCCGCGGCTTGGTGGTGGCCGCCGGAGTGGGTGCTCTGGGGGATGATGGCGGCGCTGCTGCTCGCGACCGGGTACCTGGTGGTGCTCTCGTACACGGTCTGGAAGCGGGAAGGGGCGCGGTCGTGAGCCTGCGGCCCGCCTTCGTCGGGTGGCTGCTGGCCCTCGCCCTGGCCGCGCCCGCCCTGGCACAGGACGCCGCCGCGGCGCGGGTGGAGGCGTTGTTCACCCAGACGATCGAAAGCCGCTGGTTCGCCCCGTCGTTCCTGAAGCAGGTGCCCGCCGCCCAGGTGGCGGCGATCGTGCATCGGCTCGCGGGCCAGCTGGGCGCGTTCGAGGGGGTGCGCCCCGAGGGCGCGGGGTACGCGGCCGTCTTCGAAAAGGGCGAGGTGCCGGTCCGCATCACCCTGGACGCCCAGGGGCGGATCGCCGGCCTCTTCTTTGGGCCGCCCCGGCCGCGGTTCGCCTCGCTGGCCGATGCGCAAAAGAAGATGGCGGCGCTTCCGGGGAAAAAGAGCCTCCTGGTACTCAAGAACGACGAGGTGCTGGCCGCCCTCGACCCCGACGCGCGCCTGGCCGTGGGCTCGGCCTTCAAGCTCTCGGTGCTGGCGGCGCTGCTCGACCAGATCGAGGCCGGCGCGCTCGCCTGGGACGAGGTGGTGCCGCTCGAGAACGCTTACAGGAGCTTGCCCACCGGTGCATTGGCGGACTGGCCCGCGGGCACCCCGGTCACGCTTGCGTCGCTGGCGGGGCGGATGATCGCGGAGAGCGACAACACCGCCACCGACCACCTGATCCACCGCTTGGGGCGCGAGCGGGTGGAGGTGTACGCCTACGCCAACGTTCCGCTCCTCACCACCCGCGCAGCCTTCGTGATCAAGGCGAACCCCGACCTGGCCCGCCGCTGGCGCGAGTCCAGTGCGAGCGAGCGGCGGAAGATCGTGGCGGACGCCGAGCGCCGTCCGCTGCCCACGGCGCGGCAGCTCTTCGCCGCGCCCCCGGCCCCCGAGGTCGAGTGGTTCTACAGCGTCCGCGAGCTCTGCGAGCTGACCCAGCGCGCCGCCGATACGCCGCTTGCCGGCATCAACCCCGGCCTGGCCCGCCGGGAGGCCTGGAGGCGGGTCGTCTACAAGGGCGGCAGCGAGCCGGGCGTGCTCAACCTGACCACGCTTCTGGAAGACGATGCGGGAACGCGCTACTGTGTGGCGGCCACCTGGAACGCCGAGGAGCTGGACGAAAACGCGCTCTTCGGCCTCTACGGGGCGGTGCTCGAGCTGCTGGCGCGCGAGCGGCCCTAGGGGGAGCCGTGCCGGAGCGTCCCCGCAGCAAACGGGGCGTTTGACTACCGCACTCCGGGGGTGTGCTTCGTCGCGCGGGTGACGCAGGGGCGGGCGTGTTGCTTCGGGGAGGCCGTGGAGGGCGGATTAGAATTAAACGCCCTAGGAAGAATCGCTGAAGATGTTTGGAGCGGCCTGCCCGACCACTACCCGCACATCGAACTCGACGCCTTCGTGGCCATGCCCAACCACTTCCACGGCATAGTCGCTATAAAACCCGCCCCTATGGCAGTTGTCCGGGGGTTCAGTCCGCCGCTTGGTTGGATTGCTGCGCTAAAAGAACAAGCAAAATGTGTACTATCACATAATTCATCACAATATCGCATATTATAGTGCGTCCATGTTCAAAAGAAGAACTACCGGCAGCATGCTCGCCGGGATAATCCTCGTTGCGGCGTTGGCGCTGACAGGCTGCGGCAGGGCCGCACATCCAGATGCGGATCCTGCGCCACCCGTGAGCGGGCCGGACCACCCTCCCCGGCTGGGCCAGCTGCGGACCTACGCCACCCTCCACTCCATTGGCATCGAGTGGTCCACCGAACAGCGCGGAGCCGTGCGCGTACGTTTTCGCGAGGAGGGAAATGGAAACTGGCAGGAAGGGTACCCCTTGTACCGCATCGACTACGAGCCCCCCATTCCCAGAGGCGACGGCAGGAAAGATCCCTTCAACGGGTTTGCGGGTTCGGTGATGTTCCTCGAGCCCGGCCAGGCGTACGAAGTCTGGCTGACGCTGACCGACGAAAGCGGCAACCTTGTCGACGAAGGCGTGGTTCGTGTATCCACCCGAACGGAACCTTCCATTCCAGAAGGCGCACCGAGGTACCACGTCGTCCCCGGGAACGGCGGCGGTACAGGAACGGAGGACGACCCCTACCGGGGCATCGCCGAAGCGCAGGACCACGCCCAGCCGGGCGACGTCTTCCTGCTGCACGCGGGGGAATACCAGGGTTTTAAGAACGGCGAGATCTTTCTGTCGAAGCCCGGAGAAGAGGGTCGTTGGATCGTCTGGAAGGCCGCCGAGGACGGCGTCGTTTTCACCGATATGGTGCGCGTGGCGGCCAGCTACATCTGGATCGAGGGTGTGCACCTGCGGGGCGATCCGAACGTGGAAAAGCAGTACGGCATCAAGGCCTACTACGGCCTGCAGAAGCGCGTGGTCATCAAGAAAAACCTTCTTACTGACTTCTACCACGGCATCGAGGTGTACAAGGGCGAGGGCTGGGTCATCACGGACAACGTGATCGTTGGCGACAAGGACCTGCGCGAATGCCTGGGTCCCGACGATGAAGAGATTCACGACGATAACGGCTGCCCAGCCGTCACCTACACCGGGGAGGGTATCGAGCTGTTCTGGACGCCCGGGCACACCGTGGCCTACAACGACATCAGCCTCACGGGCGACGGGATCTCCTACCCCCTCGAAAACGTGGACATCTTCGGCAACGAAATCCACGACACCACCGACGACGGCATCGAGGGCGACTACGGCTACGCCAACGTGCGCATCTGGCAAAACCGCATCACCAACGCCCGTCACCACGGGATCAGCTTCCAGCCCATGAACGGCGGACCCTGGTACGTGCTCCGCAACCAGGTGGCCACCGTCCGTGAGTCTGCCATGAAGGTAAAGGCGCCGCTCACCCGAGCCCTCGTGGCCCACAACCTGTTCCTTGGGTGGAAAAACGTAATCACGGCGCAGGGCTACCTGGGCATGCAGGTGCTGGATTCCCTCAACAACGTCTACGTCTCGGTGGACGGCCGCTACATATGGGAGCACTACAAGGACCAGGGCATCGTCTCCACGCTCGACTACGACGGGTTCGACTGGGGCGGCGCGCCCCGGGCCTTCCAGTTCGGCATCCACCGCTACGTGGACCTGGCCGAGCTGCAGGCCGACAAGAACGTCGAGCTTCACGGCGTGGTGTTCGACCGGAACGACTGTTTCGAGACCTGGAATCCCAAGCGTCCTCCCGAGCAGGTTCCGCTGGAGTACCTAAGCCTCAAGGCGGGGTGCCCGCTCGTGGACGCGGGTACCCCCCTGCCGAACGTGGGAGGAGCCTACTCGGGCTCGGCTCCCGACCTGGGGCCCTACGAACGAGGGCAACCGTTGCCCCACTACGGTCCGCGACCCTAGGCTCACGTCGCCGACCCCTGAAGACAAAGCAACGGCGTGCTACGCAAGAGGGTGGAGGAACGAAAGTGAACGTACGGAAGATTCGGGGCGGGCTGCGCTGGACCGCAGGGCTGCTGGTCGTGTTGATGGTGGCGTCTTGTGGCGGAGGGCGGCCCCCCACCGCAGGCGAACCCGACCCCACGATCGAGCCCTACGAGCCCCCGGTGGAGTACCGCCCGGACCTGGAGCCCAACCGCTGGGAGCGGCTGCGCGACGACGCCCCCAACAGCGTCTACGAAACCGCGGTCACCTACGACCCGGTCCACCACCGCGTCCTCCGGCACGGGGGGCATTACCCAAGGAGCGCGGCACAAACCCCCTACACGCTGGCGTACGACCCGCTGCAGGACGCGTTCAGCGAGCTGGCGGTGCCCCGGACGCCGCAACGCATGTGCCTGGTGCAGGGCACCTGGGTGGAAAGCAAGAAAGCGTTTGCGGTCGTCGCGGGCATCGTTTCGCACGGTAGCGTTCCCATGGGGCGCTATGACGAAAACTTTGTGCGGATCGAACCCTACGCCATGCCCGGCCCCTTCCTGCTTCACGTCGAAGACCGCGAGTGGGAGATGGCACAACCCGACCGGACCGACACCTGGCCGCGCCGGGCGCTTCACCGGGACGTGGCCTACGACCGCTCGTCCGACGCGGTGTTCGGCCTGATGAGCAAGTCCGACCAGAAGCACCTGTACTTTTACGACGTGCACCGCAACGAGGTCGGTAAGTTTCCCTTACCCGAGGAGCTCTGGGGACGGCTGTTCTATGCGATCGCCGTTGATCCGGACCGCAGGCTGCTGGCGCTGTTCGGGGGGCAGAAGGAGTGGCGTGGCGATCGCGCCAGCGATCTTTGGCTCTTCGATCTGGCGCGCCGCGAGTGGCGGCGCGGCTCGAGCGGCCCTCCAGGAGGCCTGTCGGGCACCTACGACTTTCTGAATCCGGTCCTCGCTTACCACGGACCGAGCGGCAACTTCTTGTTGTTCGTGCGGGACGTCCCCGGGGAC
>JALSIA010000020.1 GCA_026981865.1 Thermaceae bacterium | reverse complement strand
CCGTCCCCATGAAGGCCTCCTTAACCTAGGGTTAAGGAAGAAGGAGGTCGCGATGATGCAAGAACCCGGAACCTACCAAGAGTACGCCCATCAGGAGGCCGAAACGCTGTTCGAGATCGACTTCGATTCCGACGAAGCCCGCCGCCTCGACGAAGAAAACAAGCAGCGCATCAATCAGGAGCTGATGAGCCTCGAGTGGTAACCCGCTCTCATACATACATGCCTGAGCCGGCCGCTTCCGCGGCCGGTCCAATTTTGGCCCCGGCGCGCCCCCAAGGGACGGGTACGCGGTACCCTGAGGTATGCGGATCGCCATTCAGGACACCTACCCCGACGACGTGGCCCACTGCTACGGCTGCGGACGGCTGAACCCCCACGGCCACCAGCTCAAGACCTACCCCGCGGGCGAGCGCACCGAGAGCCGCTTCACCCCCGAGCCCTACCACACGGCCATCCCCGGCTTCGTCTACGGCGGCCTGATCGCCAGCCTGATCGACTGCCACTCCACCGGCTCGGCGGCGATCTTCAAGATGCAGGCCGAGGGCAAGGAGCCCGGCAGCGAACAGGCCCCCCGCTTCGTCACCGCCCACCTGGAGGTCGACTACCTGGCCCCCACCCCGCTGGGCGTCGAACTGCGGCTCGTGGGGCGCAAGGTCGAGGTGAAGGAGCGCAAGGTGGTCGTGGACAGCGAGATGTTCGCCGGCGACCGGCTCGTGGCCAGGGGGCACGCGGTGCTCGTCTTGATGCCGGATACCATGGCGGCGAAATGAAACGCTTCGTCTGGCTCTGCTTCGTGCTCGGCCTGGCGCTGGCCGCGGCGCCGGTGCACGTGGTCCGGCCGGGCGAAACCCTCTACCGCATCGCCCGGAACTACGGGGTGCCGCTCGAGGTGCTGGCTGCCGCCAACGGGATCCGGAACGTCAACCTGATCCGCACCGGGCAGAAGCTGGTGATTCCCAGCGAGCCCGGTTGGCCGGAGGCCTGGGGGCTGCGGGTCGACCCCTGGCCCCCCGTGCAGGGCAGGCCCGCGGTTTTCCGCGTTCCCCCGGGCGTGACCGCGGTGCGGGTCTTCAACCTGCAGGTGCCGGCCGCCCGCGGCGTGGCGCTGGTGCCGGTGCCCGCGGACACCCGGCCGGGGCTCCACCCCTTCGCGCTCGAGGGGGCCGGCCTGAAGGGCGAGCTGCTGGTCGCAGCCGGCGGCTACGCGAGCGAGAACATCGTGCTCAGCGAGGAGAAGAACGCCCTCCTCGACCGCGAGCGGATCCGCGCCGAGAAGGCGCGGCTGCTCGAAGCCTGCGGCCCCTGGACGCCCGAGCCGCTCTGGCGCGGCCCCTGGCGCTGGCCGCTGGATCGGGTCGAGGAGACCTCGGCCTTCGGCACCCGCCGCAGCTACAACGGCCGCCCCGGCGGCTGGCACGGCGGCGTGGACCTGCGCGGCCAGGAAGGCACCCCCGTCTACGCCCCCGCCGCGGGGGTGGTGGGGCTCTCGGACCAGCTCTACGTGCGCGGGGGCGCCGTGGTCCTGCACCACGGCCTGGGGGTGTGCAGCGGCTACTACCACCTCTCCGAGCGGGCGGTCGAACCGGGGCAGAAGGTGCAGCGGGGCGACCTGCTCGGCTACGTGGGCGCCACCGGGCTGGTGACCGGCCCCCACCTGCACTGGGAGGTGCGCCTCCTGGGGCAGACCACGGACCCGGCGGCCTTCATCCGTCCCCGGCTGTGGGCGCAGCTAGCGCCCGCGGCAGCATCGTCGCGCTGATCGCCAGCAAGGCCCCCACGAAGCCCAGCGCCCCGCCGAAGGGCCGGGGCAGGAAGAAGGGGTAGACGAGGCCGGCGAGCGCCCCGCCCAGGTAGTACGCGCTCACGTACGCGCCGCTGGTTCCGGCGCCGCGGCGGCCCGCGGCGGCCCCGCCGAGGGCGTGCAGTCCGAACAGCCCGGCGAGCAGCAGCGCAAACCCCGCAAGCGGCCGGGCCGCGAGCAGCGCCGCGCCCAACCCCGCCGCCCCCAGGGCCGCGGCGCCCGCGCGCACGGGGCCCAGCCACCCGGAGAGCGCGCCCGCAAAAAGCGCCCCCGCGGTGCCCCCCAGGTAGGCCAGGTAGAACGCCCCCAGCGCCGCCAGACCGTAGCCCGCGGCCTCGAGCCGGTAGGGCAGCAGGTTGGCCACGAAGAGGTTGGCGAACAAGAGCCCCGCTCCGAAGGCGAGCAGCGGCCCCGCACCGGCGTGGACGCGCGCCTCGGCGCGCGCGAACCGGCCGCCCAGCGGAAGCACGGCCCAGGCAAGCCCCAGCAGCGGCAACGCCAGCAGCGCCAGCGCCGCGGCGGGGCCGAACCACCCGGCCAGCACCCCCGCCCCCGCCCGCCCCAGCGCCCCGCCCACGGTGTTGGCGGCCACCAGCCAGCCGGCGGCGGCGGCCGCCCGGCTCCCGAAGAGCCGGGGCAACAGCGCAAACGAGGCCCCGGGCACCGCGGCGGCGGACAGGCCCTGGCCCAGGCGCAGCACCGCCCAGGCGTAGGGGCCCGGCGCCCAGGCCCCCAGCACCCCGAAGAGGGCGACGCCCAGCGCGCCCAGCGCCAGCATCGCCCCCGCCCGCAGGCCCGTGCGCGGCCACAACAGCGAGCCCAGCACCAGGCCCAGCATGGGCGCGCTCATCCCCGGGCCCGCCGCCCCCGCGGCGGCGTTCCAGCCACGCTCGAGCGCCGGCAAGAGCGGCTGCGGGGCGTAGAGGTTGCCAAACAGGAAGAACCCCGCCCCCACCACCGCCCATCGGGCCAGCGCGGCGCGCATCAGCCCGCGAGCGCCCGCTCCACCGCCGCTTCGGCGTGGATGCGGGTGGTGTCGAAGACGGGCATGCTGGCGTCGTCCGCCCCCACCAACAGCCCGATCTCGGTGCAGCCGAGAACGATCCCCTCGGCCCCGCGTTCCACCAGCCGCGCCATCACCTCCCGGTACCGTTGGCGCGATTCGTCGCGGACCACCCCCTGCACCAGCTCCTCGTAGATGATGCGGTGCACCAGCTCGCGGCCTTCCGCGTCCGGCACCAGCACATCCAGCCCCCAGCCCGCGAGTTTTTCACGCAGGAACGGCTCCTCCATGGTGAAGCGGGTGCCCAGAAGGCCCACCCGCCGCGCCCCGGCCGCCCGCACCGCGGCCGCGGTGGCGTCGGCGATGTGCAGCACCTCCAGCCCCGTCACCGCCTGCACCGCCTCGGCCATCTTGTGCATGGTGTTCGTGGCGATCACCAGGAAGGCCGCACCCCCGAGCATCAACCGGCGTGCACCGGTGATCATCTCCTCGGTCAGGGCCTCCCATTCGCCGGCGTGCTGCAGCGCCTCGATGCGCCCGAAGTCGACCGAGTAGAGCAGGATCTCGGCCGAGTGCGCCCCGCCCAGGCGCTCGCGCACCGCCCGGTTCATGCGTTCGTAGTAGACCACGGTCGACTCCCAGCTCATCCCGCCCAGCACGCCGATGATCTTCATGCGCCCATTCTACGGCCGGTATCCTGGGGCTAGATGCAGCTCTCCGTCCTCCTGCCCCTGCCCCTGGGCCCGCTCAGCTACCTGCCGCCCGAGGGGGCGGCTCCCCCGCCGCTGGGGGTGCGCGTGGCCGTGCCCTTCCGCAAGGGGGTGCGGGTGGGGGTGGTCGTGGGGGTGGAGGAGGCCGGCGAAGCGGCCTTCGCCCTGCGCCACGCGATCGGCTACCTGGACCAGGAACCCTTCCTGGACGAGGCCGGCATCGAGTTCGTAAAGCGCGCCGCCGAGCTCTACTTCGCCCCCCCGGGGCAGCTGCTCGCCGACCTGGCCCCCTTTCTGGAGCCGCCGCTGGTGCACGAGGTGCGGCTGGTGGACGGGGCCCAGCGGCCCGACCTGCCCCGGCTCACCCTCTGGCGCGACGCCGCCGAGCTGGACCCGGCGCTCGTCGAGGAGCTGCGCGAGGGGGGCGTGCTCGAGGAGCGGGTGCGCGAGCAAAAGCCCACGCGCAAAACGCTGGTGCCGCTGCGCGCGCCCTCGGACAAGCTGACCCCCAAGCAGCGGGCGGCGCTCGAGACCCTGCGCGCCTTGGGCGAGGCCGAGAGCCAGACCGCCCTGGCCGCCGCCGCCGGGGTGGGGCCGGGGGTGGTGCGGGCGCTCGTGGAGAAGGGCTACGCCGGCTGGCGCGAGCTGGAGCTCCAGCTCGGCGCCCCCGCCCCCGCCGGCCCGGCGCTCGAGCCGCTGCCGGTTCCCGAGCCGCCACAGCGCTTAAGCGGCGGCCGCTGGGCCGAGCGGCTGCAGCTCGCCGCGGGCCTGGCCGCGCAGGGCGAGACGCTGGTCCTCTTCCCCGAGCGCTACGCGCTCGAGCATGCTTACGATCGATGGCCGCCACCGGCGCTGCCCTTCCACGGCGGCCAGAGCCCGGAGCTCAGGCGGGCGCTGTGGCGTGAAACGTCTCCGGTGGTCCTGGGCAGCTACCAGGCGCTCCTCATGCCCCGCCGCTGGCGGCGCATCGTGGTAACGGACGAGGGCGCCGACGCCTACAAGCTGGCCTCCGGCAGCCGCGCGCACGCGGTGCGCCTGGCCGAGCTGCGCGCCGCGCTGCTGGGGGCCGAGCTCCACTACCTGAGCCTCACCCCCGCCGTGGAGGTGGTGGAAAAGCCGGGCCTCCTGGTTCGGCCCCCGCGCACCCGGGTGCTGCCCATCGACCTGCGCCGCGAGCGCGGCTGGCCGCTCAGCGGCCGCGCCATGGAACTGCTGGCCCAGGTGCCCGCCAAGGGCCGCCAGGCGCTGGTGCTGGTCGCCCGCCGCGGCTACTCGGGCCGCCTCTTCTGCAAGAGCTGCGACTGGCAGCCGATCTGCCCCAACTGCGACCTGCCGCTGCGCTTCCACAAACCCGGCCGCCGCGGCCGGCTCGTCTGCCACCAGTGCGGCCACAGCGAGCCCGCGCCCGAGGTCTGCCCGGTCTGCGGCGGCGAGGTCTTCGGCTACGCGGGCCCCGGGGTGCAGTGGGTGGCCGAGGAAATTCAAAAGCGACTGCCCGACCTGCCCGTCTTTCAGTACTCGGCCGAGCGCAAGGACGACCTCACCCCCCTCCAGCGCGGCGAACCCGGCGCGGTGGTGGGCACCACGGCGCTCCTGCGCACCCCCGCGCCCCCGGAGCTGGCGCTCATCCTGCTCCCCTACGCCGAGGGGTTTCTGCCTGCCTCCGACTTCCGCGCCCCCGAGCGCTACCACCGCCTCCTGTGGCAGCTGGCCGACCTGCACCCCACCCGCAGCCCGCTGATCGCCCTGCAGACCTTCGAGCCCGACCACCCGGCGGTCGAGGCGCTCATCGAGGGCGACGTAACCGGCGTGCCCGAGACCGAGCTGGTGCTGCGGCGCATGCTCGGCTACCCGCCGGCGGTGCGGATGGTGGTGCTCGAGTTCAGCCACCGCCAGGAGGCCACCGCCCGCGCCGCGGCCATGGAGGCCGCCGAGTTCCTGAAGAAGCGCCTGGGCGACTACCAAAAAACCGCACCCTTTGCACCCCTCCTCGGCCCCGCCCCGGCCCCGGTCCCCCGCGTGCGCGGCCGCTACGTCTTCCACCTCATCCTGCGCGCGGCCGAGCCCGACCTTCTGCGCGACTGGCTATCCGATTTGCCGCCCCCCAAAGGCACCCGCCTGCGCCTCGACCCGGATCCGGTGGGGTTCGTGGGGTTGTTGGAGGATTAACGGCAATCGGAGGGCTGGTACCAAACCTCCCCCCTGGGGGAGGTGGTTGCGAAGCAACCGGAGGGGGGTTGTTCGCCCGATTTCGTATCCCCGGACTTGATCCGAGAGACTGCCCCGGACTTAATCCGGGGTC
>JALSIA010000019.1 GCA_026981865.1 Thermaceae bacterium | reverse complement strand
CGGTTCGGTGCAGATGCTGGTGCAGGCCTTCGCCCGGGCCCGCGTACGGCGTTACGAGGACGCCGAAGGCTACCTGACCGCCGAGGTCGAGCCCATCCAGGACGTGACCGCAGGCGAGGTCGAGGTACGCGCCCTCTTCCGCGAAGTGCAAGAGCGCTTCGCCGCCATCCTCAAGGAGGGCAAGTACCTGAGCCCCGACGTGGCCCAGTACATCCAGAAGCTGGAAGACCCGAGCCAGCTCGCCGACTACATCGCCTTCCACATGGACTTTAAGCTCGAGGACAAGCAGAAGATCCTCGAGATGGCCAACGTGGCCGAGCGCCTGCGCCGGGTGCTGGTGCTGCTCGACGCCGAGCTCGAGCTGATCGAGACCCAGCGCCGTATCCAGCAGCAGGTCAAGGAGGAGATCGACCGCAACCAGCGCGAGTACTTCCTGCGCGAGCAGATGAAGGTGATCCAGAAGGAGCTCCACGGCGAGGAAGGCGAGGAGGAAGTCGAGGAGCTGCGCCAGCGCATCGAGGAGCTGAACCTGCCCGAGAACGTGCGCAAGGAGGTGGACCGCGAACTCGGCCGCCTGGCGCGGATGCACCCCGACTCGGCCGAAGCCGCGGTGATCCGCACCTACCTCGACTGGATCGTCCACCTGCCCTGGAACGTTCGCACCGAGGACAACCTCGACATCGAACGGGCCAAGCAGATCCTCGACGAGGACCACTACGGTCTGGAAAAGGTGAAGGACCGGGTGCTCGAGTACCTGGCCGTGCGCAAGCTGCGTTACGAGCGGGCCAAGCGCGGTGAAATCCCCGCCGAGGAGGTCAACAAGGGTCCGATCCTGCTCTTCGTCGGCCCTCCGGGCGTGGGCAAGACCTCGATCGCCAAGTCCATCGCCCGGGCGCTGGGGCGCAAGTACGTGCGCGTCAGCCTCGGCGGCGTGCGCGACGAGTCCGACATCCGCGGCCACCGGCGCACCTACATCGGCGCCATGCCCGGCCGCATCATCCAGGGCCTGCGGACCGCGGGCAGCAAGAACCCCGTCTTCCTCCTCGACGAGGTCGACAAGATGGGGCAGAGCTTCCAGGGCGACCCGGCGGCGGCGCTGCTCGAGGTGCTCGACCCGGCCCAGAACAAGGAGTTCACCGACCACTACCTGGGCGTGCCCTTCGACCTCTCCGAGGTGCTCTTCATCGGCACGGCCAACTTCCCCCAGCTCATCCCGGCGCCGCTGATGGACCGCATGGAGCTGATCGAGTTCACCTCCTACATCGAGCAGGAAAAGCTGGAGATCGCCCGCCGCTTCCTGCTGCCGCGGCAGCTTGAGGAAAACGGTCTGAGCAAGGGCCAGGTCCACATCACCGAGGCGGCGCTGATGCGGCTCATCACCCACTACACCCGCGAGGCCGGGGTGCGCAACCTCGAACGCGAGATCGGCAGCCTGCTGCGCAAGGCGGCCCGCCGCATCCTCGAGGAGGGCAAGAAGCGGGTGCGCATCACCGAGCGCGACCTCGAGAAGTACCTGGGTCCGCCGCGTTACACCCCCGAGGCCGAGGCGCGCGAGCCCCAGGTGGGCGTGGCCACCGGCATGTACTACACGCCGGTGGGCGGCGACATCATGTTCGTCGAGGTGAGCATCATGCCCGGCAAGGGCCAGCTCATCCTCACCGGCCAGCTGGGCGACGTGATGAAGGAGTCGGCCCGGGCGGCGCTCACCTACGCCAAGAAGAACGCCGAACGCTTCGGGATCGAGCTCGAGAAGTTCGAGAAGTCCGACATCCACATCCACGTGCCCGCCGGCGCCATTCCCAAGGAGGGCCCCTCGGCCGGCATCGCCATCTCGAGCGCCCTGGTGAGCGCGCTCACCGAGGTGCCGGTGCGCCACGACGTCGCCATGACCGGCGAGATCACCCTCACCGGCCGGGTGCTGCCCATCGGCGGGGTGCGCGAGAAGGTGCTGGGCGCGCGCCGCGCGGGCATCCGCGAGGTCATCCTGCCGCGTCAGAACGAGCCCGACCTGCGCGACATCCCGCGCAACCTGCAGCGCGACATGACCTTCCACTTCGTCGAGAACCTCGACCAGGCGCTGGACCTGGCGCTGGTGGGGGGGCTGGCCGAGCTCGAGGCCCGGGCCAAGCGCGCCAAGCGCGCCCGCGCGCGCCGGAAGAAGACCCAGCCCGCCGCCCAGGCATAGGCCCGGTCCTTCCACAACCCCCTGACTTCAGGGGGTTGCTTTCTCATGCGCAGCGCCGGCGTTGGAGCGCCCCATCCTAAGTAAAGCGAATGCAGGCGCACGTACAACCGGAAATCTTGTAAAATGCACCTGCCCGGAGGAAAGCGCGTGGCCGTCTTTGGGAACCTCGAACACATCTCGCTGGCCGACCTGCTGCCGCTGCTGGGGACGCAGGAGGGAGCGCTCGAGATCTTCAACGTTCCCGGGCAGCCCAGCGCCACGCTGTACGTTCGCAAAGGCACCCTTTGTTGCCTGCACGTGGCCGGCAAGCCGGTGGATGCCCTGCAGGTCCGTAGCGTCATCGGCCGGCTGATGCAGGCCCGCCGCGGCGGGTTCGAATTTCTTCCCGGCGTCCGGCCCAAAGGCCAGAGCAAGGTCGTGGGCATTCCCATTCAAAAGCTGCTCGTCTCCGCCGCAACCTTCAACGACGAACTCAGCGAGGCGCGTGACCTTCTGCCCCATCCAGATACGTTGTTTCGTCTGTTGCGCATAGAGCCGGTGGAAGACCGGCGCCTCGCGCAGTTCCTCGACCGCGCCAGGGTCCTGCTCATTCCCGGCGCCTCGGCCCGCGAAATCGCCGAACGCACCGGTGTGCCCCTCGACGACGTGCGTTTCTACCTGCACAAGCTGCGGCAGCTCGGCATGGCCCTGCCCGTCCGCACCCGCACCCAGGCGCTGCCCCCTGCGCGCAAAGGCCTTGCCCAGCGCCTCTTGGGCGCGCTTAAGAAGAGGTTTTACAGGAGCAGCGACTAACGTATGCCCCCGCCCTATCCCCGCAGCCACGCCTATGCAGCCGTGGAACGGGCACATGCCCGAAAACGGTACAGCCCATGTTCAACGCTAAAAGGAGCCGCCATGAAACGCCTGCTGCCCCTGGCCTTGTTCCTCGGCTTCGCAGCCAGCGCCCTCCCCGCCCTGGCGGAAGAGGTCAAGGTCCTCCTCGACCTCCCCGCCCCCTACACCACCGACCTGCGCTGGTTCCACGACGGCCGGCATATCCTCCTCGCCCACTGCGCCGGCGTGTTCAGCGAAGAAGACGAAGGCAACCTTCCCTACGGCATCTGCCGCTTCCTCGTCTTCGAACCCGGACCCGGCGCTCCACCCCCGTCAAGCTCGCCTCCCGCCGCGGCGACTGGCAGGACCCGGGCCTGGTGCACCTGGCCATGGACTCGGGCGGCAACTGCCTCTGGGCCGTCAGCCCCGCGGGCGAGCTCTACCTGCGCGCCCTGCCCCAGGAGGTTTCGCCGTTTAGCGACTGGCCGGACGAGAAAGGGCGCTGGATCGTGGTCGAAAGCGTCCAGGGCCTTTTCCTCTACCGCTACGACCCCCAAAGCGACCGCTACTACGACGCCGGACCCTACGACCCGGCCGAAGACCCCCTGAAGGCTTTCCGCGTCGTCAAGATAGACGGTGAGCTGCCCGCGGCCACGGGCCGGCGCGGCGGGCCCATACTGATTCCCTACCCCAACCCCTACAGCCCCGATCGCGGCCTGGCCATGGTGTGGGACGCCGACTACATTCCCTTTGAATCCCCCTTCGACAGCTCCGTCTACGAGGAGGTCTCCCTCATCCGCACCTCCGACCGCCGGCGGCTCTACCGCGTCGGCGGCGACCGCGTCCTCGTCTCCTTCGGCTGGGACCCCCGCCCCGGCCAGCGCCGCCTCGCCCTCCTGCTCGCCCCCAGGGGCCAAAAGAAGGTCTTCGACCCCCGCCTGCGGCGCTTAGAAATTCTGTCTGTGGCAGCCGTCGGCTCTTCGGCCGGGTCGTCCGCAGGAAACGCAGAAATCAAGGAACGCCCAGAAACAACCGGCAGCTTCACCGGCTCCGACTTCACGCCCAACGGCTGCACCGAATCCCCAATGGGCGCAGGGCCGGCCGAAATCGACTACGGCGCTTCCGACTTCACCCCCGCGTCCTGCTCGCCTGGCGCGGTCCCCGCCCCTTCCGACAACCCCTGATGCCTTCCAACGAATGAACTTGCACGAAATGCAGTAAATGTAGTAAACTGCAACCAGTACCGAAAGGACTGGTCATGAAACGCCTGCTGCCCCTGGCCTTGTTCCTCGGCTTCGCAGCCAGCGCCCTCCCCGCCCTGGCGGAGGAGGTCAAGGTCCTTCTCGACCTGCCCGCCCCCGGTGCTGAAGAGACCCGCTGGTTCCCTGGGGGGCGCTTCCTGGTCGTGGCCGACTGGTTCGACGCCCAGCGGGATCCACCGGGAACCGTCAACACCTTTGGCAACGATCTTCGTTTCGCCGTGGTAGACCTGGAGATCGGCAACTGGCGCCCGGCGGTTCCGGTGGATTCGAAAGATGAACTTGGCGACCGGCCCTGGACCTGTCTCGGATCGCACGACTGCACGGTACTCGTGCCGGCTTCTGGGCGGTTTGTGAAGGTGGAACGGGATGATCCGGGATGCAGCGCGGCTAGGGCGCGGAGCGTTAGCGAGAAAGCCATCGGTGGAAGTACCGTTTTGAGCTGTTGTGGCCGCCTACCCTATCCGTATCCCCATCGGGCAGCCTTTTGCTTTTCAGGCGCGAGGGTTATCCTCTCGATACAGACGGTCACCGCGGATACGATTACTTCAACGCATGGGTTGTTCAAACACCCAACGCACCCGATGCTTGGTTTGAAGTGCTGGGTTGGCAACGCTGGAATAATGAAAAATATCCTATTGTGTGGACAATTCCCGAAGACCGTGCCATCGTCAGTGGCGGTTGGGCCTACGACTCGCCGCGCATACCTGATCGACTGGCCCTCATTACCGCTGATCGCCGCGACCCCGACGACAGAGCGACTTGGCGCTTGCTGGTCGTGGAGGTGCGACCGTGAGAAGCGGGCGGTATATACCGGCCGTCCTGGTCGTCGTGCTGGTTGCGGCCCGCCGCGAGATCCCGAGATGCGGGAACCTGGCTTCGGGACGGTCGGGTTATGCGCCGGATTGGTGCAACGATGGCCCCTGAACCTTGCCCTGGGTGAAATCCGGAGGCGCTGAAAACCTCGCTCCCACGCGGCTTGACACCCCTTTGGGGGTATGATAGCCTAGTCCCTCGGGCGGGGTTCCATCCCCCGCTTTCGAGCGCCCAGGGTGCCACCCTAGCTCAACTGGCAGAGCACCCGACTTGTAATCGGGCGGTTGGGGGTTCGACTCCCCTGGGTGGCTCCAGCAAAACGTCGCGTGGGCAGGTACCCAAGTGGCCAAAGGGGACGGTCTGTAAAACCGTTGGCGTATGCCTTCGCTGGTTCGAATCCAGCCCTGCCCACCACCTGCGGGAGTAGCTCAGTTGGTAGAGCATCGGCTTCCCAAGCCGAGGGTCGCGGGTTCGAGTCCCGTCTCCCGCTCCACGTGCGCTCGCGTAGCTCAGCAGGTAGAGCACACCCTTGGTAAGGGTGAGGTCGCCGGTTCAAGTCCGGCCGCGAGCTCCAAAGGAAGTCCGGACCGCGCCCGTTTGGGTCTCGGCGCAAACGGGCCGGTTCCGACTGCAAGGAGGAAACCATGGCCAAAGGTGTATTCGAACGAACCAAGCCCCACGTCAACGTGGGCACCATCGGTCACGTCGACCACGGCAAGACCACCCTCACCGCGGCGATCACCTTCGCCGCCGCCGC
>JALSIA010000018.1 GCA_026981865.1 Thermaceae bacterium | reverse complement strand
CCTCATCCGGCCCTGGACCGAAGAGGCGCTCCTGGCCAAGGCCATCCAGCGCGACCTGATCCGGATCGACATCCGCGACATTCGCGACTACGCCCCGGGCAAGCACCGCCAGGTGGACGACTACCCCTACGGCGGGGGCGCGGGCATGGTGCTGCGCCCCGACGTGGTGGTGGAGGCGATCGAAGACCAGCTCCCCGCCGACGAGGTGATCCTGCTCACCCCGTCCGGCGAGCCTTTCCGCCAGCCCCTGGCCGAAGAGCTCGCGACCAAGGAGCACCTCGTCCTCGTCAGCGGCCGTTACGAGGGCATCGACGCCCGGGTCGAGCGCTTCGTGACCCGTGAGGTTTCGATGGGCGACTTCGTGCTCATGGGCGGCGAGGTGGCGGCGCTGGCCGTCATCGAGGCCACCGCGCGGCTGGTGCCCGGGGTCCTGGGCGACCCCGAGAGCCATCGGCTCGACTCGTTTTCGTGGGGCCTGCTTGACTACCCCCAGTACACCCGGCCGCCCGAGTTCCGCGGGCTCGCGGTTCCTGAAGTTCTGCTTAGCGGTCATCACGGCAAGGTGGCCGAGTGGCGCCGCCGCGAGGCGCTCAGGCGCACGCTGGAGCGCCGCCCCGAACTCCTGCGCACCGCTTCCCTCAGCGAAGAAGACCTGCGCTGGCTGGCCGAGCTGGACGAAGAACCCGGCGCGTAGAATCCCTGTACCCCGATCGCCCGAACCCCGGGCGTCCGTATCCACGGCCTCCGTTCGTCACCCCGGACGAGCGAAGCGAGAGCCGGTGCCGTCCTGAACTCAATTCAGGGCCTGTCCTGAACTCGATTCAGGATCCCGTTGTTGCCGCTAACGAAGGCATCCGGCGACTCCAGTGCGCTAAGAGAGGTTACGGATCGAGCAGGTCTTTCGACCTGCTCGTCCGGAACGACGGGTTGTTTTTGCGCACTGTACCCCTTTCCTCATCTCCCCGGACGAGCGAAGCGAGATCCGGGGTCTCGGGGGCACCGTTGAATGCACCTACGGCAAGGCTTGGGTTGCGGCAGCCCTAGGTGCTTGCCGGCTCCTCGGGCGTGCGGCGAGGTTCCGGACCTGACCCGGGCATGACCCGGGGCCTGTCCCTGCGAAAGCAGGGGTCGAGTTGCCTTTAACGGGGCCTACCCCATGCCACCAGCTACCGGTCACGAACCTGCTCGGTTGCCACGCACTACGAACGGCGCACCAATCAGGGCGGACACATGGGTCCGCTACGGCGCACGGTGAGCCCCGCGCTGACGATTGAGGCTTGCCCCTGCCAAAGTTTGACGCAAGTGCAAAAGGGCCTGTATACTGACCGGTGTTGCCCCCACAGGGGCGCGATTCCCATGACTTGTCCATGAACCCACGGGGTTCCGCTGGAAAGGAGAAACCCATGAAGCTGAACCGTGGTGCCCTGCTCAAGGCCGTCGAACAACCCCACTACCGCGAAGGGATCCCCGAGTTTCGTTCGGGCGACACCGTGCGGGTAACCTACCGCGTCGTCGAGGGCAAGCGCGAGCGCCTGCAGGCCTTCGAGGGCGTGGTCATCAAGATCCACCGCAACGGCCTCAACTCCACCTTCACCGTGCGCAAGGTGTCCTACGGCGAGGGCGTGGAGCGCATCTTCCCCTTCCACTCGCCGCTGATCGACAAGGTCGAGGTCGTCAGCTACGGCAAGGTGCGGCAGGCCCGCCCCTACTACCTGCGCGAGCTGCGCGGCAAGGCGGCCCGCATCAAGCCCGACCGCAAGCGCACCCAGAAGGCCGCCGAGGCCTACGCTGCAGCTAAGGCCGCAGGGGGCAAGAAGAAAAAGAAGGCCAAGAAGAAGGCCGATACGCCGACCTCCGAAGAGGCCTGACCCGCGTTTGCAGACGTTCGCCCCGCGCCACCGCGCGGGGTTTTTCCTACAATGAGGGCGGAGGAGGGCACCATGGGCAAGATGATCCTGGTACCGACGGACGGCAGCCCCTGCGCGGAGAAGGCCGTCGAGTTCGCGATCCGCGAGGCCGCCGAGCTGGGCGCGGGCCTGGCGTTTCTGCACGTGCTCTACAGCCCCAGCACCCTCGTTCCCACACCCGAGCTTTCCGAAGAGGAGGACGAGGTGCTGAAGGAGGCGGTGAAGAAGGCCGAGGCGGCGGGCCGGTTCGCCAAGGGGCTGCTGGTGCGCGGCGAGCACCCCGTCGAGGCGATCGTTTCGGAGGCGGAGACCGGTTACGACCGCATCGTCATGGGGCGCCAGGGCGGCGGCATGCTGCGGCGGCTGCTGCTGGGGTCCACCACCGCCGGGGTGGTGCAGCTCGCCAAGGTGCCGGTGCTGGTCGTGCCCTGCGGCGACTGAGTCCCGCCGGCCGTCGCCAGCAAAGGAGGGCCGCGGCCCTCCTTCTTGAATGTCCGGCTCAGCCGTGCCAGGCCTGCAGGGGCCGCGGCTCCAGCTCGGCCTCGCGGGCGCGGCGCACGGCCTCGAGCCCCCACAGCGCCGCCTCCCGGGTGGTGAAGTAGGGCCGGCCCAGCTCGACCGCCCGGCGCAGCTCCGCGTCGGGCGACAGGCTCACCAGCAGGTCGTAGTCTTCGCCTTCGGTTATCTCGAAGCCGGCTTCACGATAGGCGTGGATCAGCCCGTCGTCCGCGTCGATGAAGCGCACCCGGCCGGCAAGCGGCAAAACGTGACCCGCCCCCAGCTGGGCGCGGTAGTAGGCCAGGTAGGGGTCGCGGTCGAGGCCCATGCTCTCGCCGGTCGAGCGCATCTCCGGCCCCAGCCAGGGGACGACGCCGGGGAACTTGAGCCAGGGTACGGTGACCTCCTTGACCGAGTAGAAGCCGGGTGCGGGGTCCTCGACGAGGCCCAGCTCGGCGAGCGTCCTGCCGGCGCTGATCAGCGCGGCGTACTTGGCCAGCGGATGGCCGACCGCCTTGGAGACGAAGGGTACGGTGCGGCTGGCGCGGGGGTTGGCCTCCAGCACGTAGACGGTGCCGTCCTTGTAGGCGTACTGGACGTTCAGCAGGCCGCGCACGTCCAGCGCCCGGGCCAGTTTGCGGGTGTACTCGCGCACCGTCTCCACCGCCTCGGCCGGGAGCGTCAGCGGCGGCAGCACCGTGGCCGAGTCGCCCGAGTGGACCCCGGCCCGTTCGACGTGCTCCATCACCCCCGCCACCACCACCCGCTCGCCGTCGGCCAGGGCGTCCACGTCGATCTCGATCGCGCCGTCCAGGTAGGCGTCGAGCAGGATCGTTGGCCTCGCGGCCAGCTCGGCGTAGACCTGGCTCAGGTAGGCCCTCAGCTCGTCTTCGCTCTTCACCACCTGCATGGCCCGCCCGCCCAGGACGTAGCTGGGCCGCACCATCAGCGGGTAACCCAGCCGGCGGGCGTGCTCCAGAGCCGCGCGCTCGTCGGCCGCCACCGCCCCCGCCGGTTGGGGAATGCCCAGCTCAGCGGCCAGCCGGTTGAAGGCCTCGCGGTCCTCGGCGGCGTGGATGTTGGCGGGCGAGGTGCCCCAGATGGGCTGGCCCGCCGCTTCCAGCGCCCGCGCCAGTTTGAGCGGCGTCTGCCCGCCCAGCTGAACGATCACCCCGTCGGGCCGTTCGCGCTCGAGGATCTCGAGCACGTCCTCGGCGGTCAGCGGTTCGAAGTAGAGTTTGTCGGCGGTGTCGTAGTCGGTCGAGACGGTTTCCGGGTTCGAGTTGACCATCAGGGTGGTGAAGCCGGCCTCCTGCAGCGCCCAGACGGCGTGGACCGCCGAGTAGTCGAACTCGACGCCCTGGCCGATGCGGATGGGGCCGGAGCCCAGAATGGCCACCGAGGGCCCCTGTTTGTCGCTGACCTCGTCCTCCGCCTCGTAGGCCGAGTAGTGGTAGGGGGTGTAGGCCTCGAACTCGGCGGCGCAGGTGTCGACGGTCTTGTAGACCGGGCGCAGGCCGGCGGCGTGGCGTTTTTCGCGAACCTCGCCCTCTTCCAGGCCGACGCCGGCGGCGATCTGGGCGTCGGAGAGCCCCTGGCGCTTGAGGGCGTAGAGCTCGGCGGCGCTCAGCTCTGAAGGGCTGGCGGCCTCGAGCCGCGCCGTCTCGGCGGCGATCTCCTTGAAGTGGTGCAAAAACCAGCGGTCGATGCCGGTGGCGGCGGCGATCTCCTCGGCCGGGGTGCCGCGCTTCAGCAGCTCGAGCACCGCGAAGATGCGCTTTGGGTTGGGCACGAGCAGATGCTCCAGCTCGGGCACCGAGAGGCCGGCCACATCGGCGGAGACGTCGAACTCGAGGCTGCGCAGCGCCTTCATGAAGCTTTCCTTGAAGGTGCGGCCGATGGCCATCACCTCGCCGACGCTCTTCATCTGGGTACCCAACTCGTCCGAAAAGCCGCCGGCGGTGTTGGGCAGGGTTCGGAACTTCTCGAAGGCGAAGCGAGGAATCTTGGTGACCACGTAGTCGATCGTCGGCTCGAAGGAGGCCGGGGTCTTCTTGGTGATGTCGTTGGGCAGCTCGTCGAGCCGGTAGCCGACGGCCAGCAAGGCGGCGATCTTGGCGATCGGGTAGCCGGTGGCCTTGGAGGCCAGCGCCGAGGAGCGCGAAACGCGCGGGTTCATCTCGATGACGACCAGTCGGCCGCTATCTGGATCGACGGCGAACTGGATGTTGGAGCCGCCGGTGTCGACGCCGATCTCGCGGATGATGGCCTTAGCCGCGTCGCGCATCTTCTGGTACTCGACGTCGGTCAGGGTCTGCGCCGGGGCGACGGTGATCGAGTCGCCGGTGTGAACCCCCATCGGATCGACGTTCTCGATCGAGGTGATGATGACGACGGTGTCGGCGTGGTCGCGCATCACCTCGAGCTCGTACTCCTTCCAGCCGACGATCGACTCCTCGACCAGGGCGGTGTGTGCCGGGCTCAGGCGCAGGCCGCGGCCCAGCAGCTCGTGGAGCGCGGCTTCGTCCGCGGCCACGCCGCCGCCGCTGCCGCCCAGGGTGAAGCTGGGGCGCACGATCACCGGGTAGCCGACTTCGCGGGCAAAGGCGAGTCCGTCCTCCAGGCTCGAGACCATCCGACCGCGGGGCACGTCAAGGCCGATCTGCTTCATGGCTGCCTGGAACTGCTCGCGGTCCTCGCCCTTCTTTATGGCGGCGTAGTTGGCGCCGATCAGCTCCACACCGTAGCGCTCGAGCACGCCCGCCTCGTAGAGCTCCATGGCCAGGTTGAGCGCCGTCTGCCCGCCCAGCGTGGGCAGTAGGGCGTCGGGGCGCTCGCGAGCGATGACCTTTTCCAGAAAATCGAGCCGCAGCGGTTCGATGTAGGTCGCGTCGGCCAGGCCGGGGTCGGTCATGATCGTCGCGGGGTTCGAGTTCACCAGCACCACCCGGTAGCCCTCGCGCTTGAGCGCTTTGACCGCCTGGGTGCCCGAATAGTCGAACTCGGCCGCCTGGCCGATGGTGATGGGCCCGGAGCCGATGATGAGGATCGTCTTCAGATCTTTGCGTGCCGGCATAGTAAACCGCGCCTCCCGGCGCTCCCAACATCGTAATGGATAATTATGCGGCCGACAAGCGGCCCGCCCGTTACCTCATTGGTTGCGCGCAGGTCCTACACCCCACCTCCCGCTCATTTGAAGATCTTCTTGCGCACCTTCTCCCACCAGCCCTCGGCGGGCACCTCCTCGCCCACTTCTTCGGCGTAAGCGCGCAGCAGCTCGCGGGCGCGGGGGGAAAGCTTCTTGGGCACTTCGAGCTCGACGACCACACGCAGGTGGCCGGGGCGGCCGCCGCGGGGGTCGGGCAGGCCCTTTCCCTCCAGCTCGAAGACGGCCCCGTGTTCGGTACCGGGAGGAACGTCGAGCGGCACCTCGCCGTCGAGCGCGGGTACCTTGACCTGGCTGCCCAGCGCCGCCTGGGCGAGGCCCAGCTTGAGCGTGTAGATCAGGTGCTTACCTTCGCGCCGCAGCTTGGAGTGCGGCCGGATGCGCACCCGCACGTAGAGATCGCCCGCA
>JALSIA010000017.1 GCA_026981865.1 Thermaceae bacterium | reverse complement strand
CACCCGCCGTCCGCGCCAGCCGCGCCGAGGCCGCCAGCAGCCAGGACTCGGCGCCGAGCGGCTGCACCCGGCCCACCAGCAGCCGCCGCCACGCGCGAACGCCGCTGCGGTCCCAGCGGAAGAGCGTCACCGTCCCCGGCAGGCTGCCCTGACCCACGTCCAAGTCGAGCAGGTGCGCGCGGCCGAACCGCCGCGCGGCGCGCGCGGCCAGCGCCCGCGCGAGGGTGGACTTGCCCCGGTCGGTAGGACCCACGAGCACCAGGTGCACACCCGCCTCCCACCCCACGCTACCCGGGTTCAGGGCAGCGGGTCCATGCGGCGGGCCACGCCGTCGTCGTAGGCCTGCCAGAGCCAGACCGCGTCGGCCAGCGCACCCACCGGGGCGGCCGCCGTCACCGGGGTCTGGCGCTCCAGCACCGCCCCCGCGGCGTCGAGCGCCACGAGCCCGCCCGCGGCCTCGGTGGCGAAGACGGGCCCGTCGGTCACCGGAGCGGCCGTCAGCGGCCCGGCGAAGGTGTGGAACAGGGCCGGCCCGGTGTCGTCGAGGCGGGTCAGGCAGCCGCCCGCGTCGTGGATCCAGACCGCGCCGGTGCGGCTGCGGCCGATGTAGGCGCCGCAAAGGTCGTAGCTCACCGTCGGAGCGGGGTCGAGGGCGGCGTTGCCCACATCCAGGCGCACGCCCCAGAGGTAGAGGTCCACGTCGGCGGCGAGCGGCGGGTCCTGGCCGCTCGCCGCGCGCACGAGCGGGTAGAGCACGACCTGCGTCGTGCCCGCCGGTACGGTGAACGTGACCTGCACGCGGGTCCAGGTGCCCGCCACCAGCGTGCTGGCGTATTCGGTCTCGGGCACCAGCGTCGTACCGCCCGCGTCGGTGACGCCGTAAAAGGCCTCGGTGCCCGCACCCGGGTAGGCCCAGAAGCTGAAGGTGTAGGTCTCCCCCTCCTTGACGTCGACGGTCTGCCCCAGCGCGTACCCCTCTACGCTGGCCGTGACCTGCTCGGCGGTGGTGCTGCCGTCGGGCGCCGCGAGCGCGTCGGCGGTGACCGTCACCCCGCTGGCCGACCAGCTGACGGCGTCCAGCGCTTCGGGGTCCTGCACCGGGTTGAGCGCGAAGTCGCGCCCGACCAGCTGCGTACCCGTCACCAGCCAGAGCCGGCCCCAGCCGCCCGTGGCGTCCGCGGGCGCGACCTGAAGGCGTTCGTAGGTCACCGGCGGCCCGGCCGCGCCGTGGGCGTAGGCCAGGATGTGGGTGGGCGTGACGACGTAGACGTAGTTGCTGTCCGTAGCCAGGCCGACGATCGATTCCCCCACGTCCAGCGACCAGGGGCCGGTGCCCGCGGCGCGGAGGACGCTGCCGGAGGCGAAGTAGGCGGATCCCGCCCGCACGCCGACGGGGGTGCCTGGCTCCCAAACGGGTACCAGGCCTGTGAGGTCGGCGCCGATGTAGTACACCCCCTGGGTGGTGCGCAGGTAGAGGATGCCCTGATCGTTCCACAGCTCCAGCACCTGCCCCGAAACGACCTGCTGGCTCAAGGCGAGGGTGTCGCTGTCCACCCGGGCGACCCAGCCGTCGCCGCCCCAGTAAACCCCGCTGCCCAGCACCACCGGCCCGGCCGTGGGCACACCGGGGAGGGCGACCTCGTCGCGCACCCCGAAAGGCAGGCTCAAGTCGAAGCTGGCCTGCGCCTCGCCGGAAAAGTCCAGGCTGTCGACGGCCCGCGCACGCACCGTGTGCACACCGTTGACCTGCAAACCGGGGTCCCAACTCCAGGTGTAGGGGGCTTCGGTATCGGTGGCCACCAGGTCACCGTCAAGGTAGAACTCCACCCGGTCGAGGGTGCCGTCGTCGTTTACGTTCGCGGTCACGGTCACCGGGGCGGCGGTGGGCTTGACCGGCACGTCGAGCACCACCTCGGGCGGCCGCGAGGTCTGCAGGGTGAAGCTCGTCGAGCCCCGGCGCAGGCCGTATGCGTCCTGCCAGTAAAGGCGCGGGGCGTACTCTCCGGAAACCGCGTCCGCAGGCACCTGCACCGTGACGGTGACGCTCTGGCTGCCCCCGTTCGCCAGCACCACCTGAGAAGGGCTCACCGAAACCACGAGGTTGTCGTTCTGGTCGCCGCTTAGTAGCGCGGCCCCCTCGAAGCCGTTGCGCGAACGAACGGTGGCGCTGAAGCTCGTGCTGTCGCCCGGCACCAGCCGCACCCGCGCCGGCAGGTTCTGGTACTCGACGTAGGCCGAGGCGTTCCAGGGCACGTTGAGGGTGACCGCATGGGTGGGTCCGTTCACCCAAGTGCCGTCGAGTTTCATGGCGCGTACGAGCAGGTCGTGCGGCCCGTTGTAGAGCGTGGGGTCGAGGATCAGCTCGCGCACGAAGTGGCTGTTGCCGTCCACGTACCAGGAATCGAGGATGCCGCGGTCCAGGAACTGCACGTCCATGCGCACGTACTGCCCGGGATCGGCCAGGTCCACGATCACGTTGAAGCGGGGTTCGGTAATCACCGCGCCGTCGACGGGCTCCAGCAGCGTGATGCCGCCGTCGGGCGGGGGCGGCGTGCCCTGGGTGTAGGTGAGGGTCACCTGGGTCGTCTGCCCCTCGACCACTACCACGTCGGTCGCCGGAGGATCGACGTAGCCGTCCAGCGGCAAGCCGTCGACGGTGTAGGTACCCACGGGAAGCTCGAGGACCGTGCTGCCGTTTACGGTGCCACTGAAGATCGTCTGCGCACCCTGGTTCACCAGCACGTCGGCGGCGGTCACGCCCTCGAGGACGAGCTCGAGCCGCCCCTTGACGACCGGGAGGCCGACCTCGACCTGGAAGGGGCGGCGCACCCGCCAGTCGCCCAGGGAGGCTTCGAGGGTGTAGCCGTAGGTACCTTCGGCCGACTGCGGCGGCAGCACCACGCTCGTCTGGCCGGGCACCATCAGCGGTTCCTTGGTCAGGAGCGCCCCCGTGGTGTCGCTAAACTCGAGCGACGCCGGGCAGCCGAAACGCACGCTGCTGTCGATGCGTACGGGCACCGAGATGAATTTTCCGGGCTCGGCGGCCACGGGATCCGCAAGCACCAGCTGCGGGGGGTCCGGCGTAAAGTCGAAGGTAACGCTGCGCTCGAGGGTGAGCTGCGCGCCCCCGTTGCTGACGACCTGGGCCGAGACTTTGAGCAGGTTCGACCCGTAGCACATGAGCCCCTCCAAGGGCAAAACGTAGCTGCCGGCCGGAAGCGGGCCCTCCAGGGCCGCGCCCCCGCGGCCGCCGACCTGATACTGAATCGACAATATTTTTTCCACACCCTCGATCTTGACGGTGGCGTTGGGAACGGTAACGACCAGCGAGGTGATGGCGGCCGTGCGCGTCGTGCCGCACGCCGCCAGCAACAGCGCGACCGCTGCGAGAAGGGCAAGATGGAGGGTTCGTTTCATAGTTCAGAAAAAAGAGGGCGGCCCCCGAACCGCTATGCGGTCCGGGGGCCCGAGAGGGCTAGAAGGGAGGCTGGATGGACACGGTCTCCACGACGCTGTAGGGCACCAGCGGAGCCTGCGTGTCGGGGTTGGCGTAGTCCACGGTCGCCGTCGCCGAGTTGTTGCCTACGGCGTTGGCGTGCGCGAAGACCACGAAGAAGGCGGTGTCGCCCGGACCCAGGTCGAAGGGGGTGAAGCTCAGGCTCGAGCCGTTGAAGCTGGCCACCGCGGTGTGGCTGCTCGTACCGCCAAGAATCGTAGCGTTGGCGTTGTCGAGCTCGACGACCAGCGAAACCCCCTGCGCGGTGCCGTCACCCGAGTTGCGGATCTCGTAGAGGTAGTAGAAGTCGCTTCCGCGGGTGACGTTCGGGTCAAAGGTGTAGACGTCCCAGTTGCCGATACCGTTCAGCTCGACCCACGGGTCGGTGGGCTCGATGACGAAGACCCAGTCACAGTCGATGACCAAACCGGTCAGCGCCGGGATGCTCGGCATGCCGATGGCCGCAGCGTCCACGCCCTTGTACGGCGGGCGGCAGTTGTTGGTGAACTGGTTCATGTTGGCCGCCGTCGCGCCCGCGAGGTTGATGTGGATACCCGAGAGGTTGTTCTCGAGCACCAGCGTGGTGCTGGCCACGTCACCGCCACCCATCAGCGGAATCGTCGCCCAGAACATGCTCTTGTCTGCGAAGCCGAGGAAGTCGCCCGGCGCCGCGTTGGGAGCGAAGGTCTGGTCGGGGTTCACGCCGTCGTCGTCGACGAGGGTGAGCGGGTTGGTGGTGTTGAAGTCGAGGCCCAGCAGGAAGCCGTCGCCCACCTGCACGTCGCGCCCGTAGGGGTTGTCGCGCGAGGAGCCGTCGAACTCCGCCGGGTACTGCGCCATCAACGAGGCGTACTCGGGGCGGTCGAGGTTGTAGAGGGTGATGTCGAAGAAGGCGTCCATGCCGATCTGGAGCGGCAGATCCTGAGCATTGGTCAGGGTCTTGTCGATGTCGAAGATCGGGCGGACGGCCCAAACGATGGCCTGGTCTTCGTTGTACCAGCCGTTGAAGTCCACGACCGCCTGGAAGCCGCCTTCGGCTTCGGGGGCGCCGGTGAACCAGCTGGCGGTCACGTCGCGCTGCTGCGCACCGTTGACCACGAAGTACGGGTCTTCGTAGCAGTAGTCGCCGTCGTCATCGTAGCCGAACATGAACGGCACGGCATAGAACTTGGCGGCCGCGAGGTCTTCAGGATCCACGCAGAAGCCCGGCTTCTGGCGCACGTAGATCTGGAAGGTTACCGTGATCGATTCGCCCGGATCAAGCTGGTTGAACTTGGGCTCGTAAGCACCCGCGGTCTGGTAGTTCCAGCTGACCACGTGGTTGGTGGCGTCGTAGGTGCCGCCTGCGGGGTTGAGCGTGGATTCGATCACGCCCAGCTCGGCCGGCAGCTGGTCGGCGATGCTCACGTCGTAGACCGGGGCGTTGCCCTCGTTGGTCGCGGTCAGGGTCACCGTGGCGGTGAAGACCGAGTTCGCGGGCACCGCGTTGGCCGGGTCGAGCGTGTGCTCGGGGCCGTACCAGGTCAGGACGTGGTGATCGATCTGCTTGTCGATCTTGAGGTAGCTGCCGATCCAGGTCTTGGTGACCGTGTAGTCCTTGAGGTCAAAGGCGTACTCGGTCTGCCCGTACGGCTGCACGATGACCAGCGTGGCCTTTACGGTCGCGCTGATGGGCAGGTCCTCAAGACCGATGTCGTCGTTCGGCTGCAGGCCGATGTTGGTGTCGTAGTCGTTGCACACCGTGGGCGAAACCGGATCGTCGCAGCCCACGAAGTGGACGTTGTCGGCCCCGTCGACGATCTCGTAGCGGATGTAGAAACTGCCGCCGTAGAAGTCCCTCCAGAAATCACCGTCGATGCGGAACTGCGGCTGCTTGGAGAAGACGGCGGTGTCGATCCAGAAGGTGTTGGGGTACTCCATGTCTTCGGGCGGGTAGGGATCGAAGAGGTTGACCCGCTCGAAGCTCGCGCCGACGCGCTGGTCGGTGGGAATCGGCTTGTCACCGTCGAAACCGGCCCAGAGGTGGGCGATGTTGTAGAAGAAGAACTTGAACTCCTCGAGCACGTTGGTGTCGTCGGAGTTCTCGGCCGCCGCGGTGATCTTGGCGATGCCGTAGGACCAATCATAGGCACCGTCGCCGAAGGTCGCGTACAGGGTGAACTTCACCATGCCGTCGGCGTCGGTCATCAGGCCGTCGCGGAAGCCCATGGCCGCGTAGCTGCCCTCGGCGTTGCAGCCGCGGACGATGGCGATGCGGTCGTCCATCCAGCTGCCGTCGGCGATGTTGACCACCACGGGCACGTAGGCCGCCGGTTCATCGTTCTCGTCCAGCGCCTGCAGGGTCACGCAGACGGGCTCCTCGGTTTGCGAGGCGTAGATCATCACGTCCTTGTTGATGTTCACCTCGGCCATGCCGGGGAGGTCCACGCCCATCGCGTCGGTGACCGAAACCACCCGGAGCGAGCGCGCGATGCCGGGTTCGCCCTCGACCGCGACCGGCTTGTACTCGAGCTTGGCGGTGACCTGGGAGCCCCCGTCGAGCACGACG
>JALSIA010000016.1 GCA_026981865.1 Thermaceae bacterium | reverse complement strand
TCAAGACACAAATATGAACATATCATCAAGAAAATGAGTATCACTTTTGGTTCGTCCACCGCCGCGCTGCGCTCAGCCGGCCGGACTCTTGTGGACGTGCACGACCTTCCAGCCTTCGGGAAACTCGATGAGGACGCGCGATTCGTTGATCGTTTTGTGCTCGATCCCGCCCTCCCGATGGATCGAAAGCAGTAGGGTGTAGCTGACCACCGCGGTGGTGCCGTAGAGCTGCAGCCGCGGGTCGAGCAGGTCGTAGCGCCAGTCGGCGCCGACGCCCATCCAGTCGTGTTCCATCATGAACTCGTGAAAGCTAAGCCCGTCGATGCGGTGGGGGGTGACGAACCACTCGTAGACGGCCACGTCCGCTGCGGTGGTTTCCAGGTAGGTTTCCCAGTCGCCCGCGTAGATGGCGGCCAGGTGACGGTGTACGGTCTTCCAAACCGCGTCGGCTGTGTCTTTCATCGGGGACCCTCCGCTCCCATTGTAGTTGGTAGGCTGGGGCATGCGGGTTATCCAACCGTGGGTTCAAGCCGCCGCGCGACCGGGCGTCTTTTTCGTGCTCGGCGCCGTTACCGCCGTCTTCATGGCGGTCTTTGCCGCGGTTCTGGTACCGGCGATCGAGCTCGCCTCGGGGGCGCCGCCGCCCGACGTGGTGCTGCTGCAAACCCCCGCCGACTTTTTCGCCTGGCTGCGTTCGGGCGGGGCGGAGGTGCGCCGTCTCTACGGCCTCTTCCTCGTCGCCGATACCTTCTATCCCGTGGTCTACGCGCTCTTCCTGGGGGCCTGGCTGTGGCGGCTCGAGCCCTGGGGACGGCTCTGGCCGCTGCCCGTCTGGGCGGCCGCCGCCGACTACGTGGAGAACCTGGCGCACGCGCTGCTCCTCTACGCCTACCCGGCCGAGCCCGCGGCGCCGGCCGTGGTGGCCTTCGTGGCCACTCCGGTGAAGTGGGCGTTCATCGCCCTCACCCTATTGGCGCTGCTGGGCCGCGCCCTGGGGCGGCGGCGCTAGCCTAGCCCGCGGGCCGGTACTCGCCCCAGACGTGGCGCAGCGCCCCCGCGACCTCGCCCAGCGTGGCCCGCCTGCGGAAGGCCTCGAGGACGAAGGGGAAGAGGTTCTCGCGGCCGCGGGCGGCCCGTTCGAGCGCCTCCAGAGCCTGCCCCACCGCCGCGGCGTCGCGCCGCTCGCGGAAGGCATGCACCTCGGCAGCACGACGGCGGTCGGTCTCGGGGTCGATCTTCATCACCGGAACCGGCGGCTCCTCTTCGAGGGTGAAGCGGTTGAGGCCCACCACGATGCGTTCTTCGTTCTCGACCTCGCGCTGGTAGCGCCACGCCGATTCCTCGATCTCGCGCTGGATGAAGCCCGCTTCGATGGCGCGCACGCTGCCGCCCAGCTCCTCGACCTGGCCGATGAGGCGCCTGGCCTCTTCCTCGAGGCGGTCGGTCAGGTGTTCGAGGTAGAACGAGCCCCCGGCCGGGTCGACGGCCCGGGTCACGCCCGACTCGTAGGCGAGGATCTGCTGGGTGCGGAGGGCGAGCAGGGCGCTTTCTTCGGTCGGGAGTCCCAAGGCCTCGTCGTAGGCGTTGGTGTGCAGGCTTTGCGTGCCGCCCAGGACCGCTGCGAGCGCCTGGTAGGCGACGCGCACCACGTTGTTCAGGGGCTGCTGCGCGGTCAGCGTCGAGCCGCCCGTCTGGGTGTGGAAACGCAGCATCCACGACTTGGGGTTCTGGGCGCCAAATTCTTCCTTCATGATCCGGGCCCACAGCCGGCGGGCGGCCCGGAACTTGGCCGCCTCCTCGAAGACGTCGTTGTGGGCCGCGAAGAAGAAGCTGAGGCGGGGGGCGAAACGGTCGAGCTCGAGTCCGCGCTCCAGCGCCGCACGCACGTAGGCCTTGCCGTTGGCCAGGGTGAAGGCGATCTCCTGCGCCGCCGTCGAACCGGCCTCGCGGATGTGGTAGCCCGAGATAGAGATCGTGTTCCAGCGCGGCACCTCGCGGCTCGCGAACTCGAAGACGTCGGTCACCAGCCGCATGGAAGGCTGGGGTGGGTAGATGTAGGTCCCGCGGGCGATGTACTCCTTGAGGATGTCGTTCTGTATCGTGCCCCCGACCCGGTCCCAGCCCACCCCCTGTTCCTCGGCGACGAGCAGGTAGAGCGCGAGCAGCATCATCGCTGGGGCGTTGATCGTCATGCTGGTGGTGACCCGGTCCAGGGGGATGCCCTCGAAGAGCCGGCGCATATCGTCGATCGTGGCGATCGAGACGCCGACCCGGCCCACCTCGCCCAGCGCCAATGGGTGGTCGGGGTCGAGTCCTAGCTGGGTGGGCAGGTCGAAGGCCACCGAAAGGCCGGTCTGGCCGCGCTCGAGCAGGTAGCGGAAGCGGGCGTTCGTCTCCTCGGCCGACCCGAAGCCGGCATACTGGCGCATCGTCCAGAGCCGGTCCAGGTACATCCGCGGGTAGACCCCGCGCGTGAAGGGGTAGGCCCCGGGCCGCCCCAGCCGTTCGCGGTAATCGTCGGGCAGCCGCTCGTAGAGGCCTTCGGTTGCGTGGTCGTTCTCGGCCATTTGCGTTCAGCTTACCGCAGCAAAAGCCCCAGGCCCCAGATCGCGAGCGCCGCCAGGCCGACGATGATTAACACGGGAACGAGTACGAGCTGGTACGTTGCGATTACCAGTGCTAGGAAATCTTTCCAGTCGGGCTTGATTTCTTTGGGGTCCATAGTGGTATTGTACTTTTACAGGGTTTTAATACGGACACGAATGTGCTAAACTGCAGGAAGTATGGAAGACTATAGAAAATTCAAACTAGTGCTGAAGGCGATCGCGCACGAGGCGGGATGGGACATCATCAACGCGGTTTCGCAGGGCCCCACTCGCTTCACCAACTTGGAGCGCGCTACCAAAGTGAGCCCCCGCACCCTTTCCGAGCGCCTCAAGGAACTGGCCGAACTTGGTCTGATTGAGCGCAAGGCGTACCCGGAGGTGCCCCCGCGCGTCGAGTACACCCTGACCCCGCTGGGCAAGGAGCTGCTCGACACCCTGTACAAACTAGCGAAGAAGATCGGCTAGCCTCCGTAGGTTGCAAGTAGTAATTACTTGCAGTAAGATACCTCCCTATGGAGAGCCAGGCCTTCGCCGTCTTCAACTACGCCCTCATCACCGCGATCGCGACCGGGTTGGGGGCGCTGCCCTTTGCCTTCGCACGTAGTTTTCCGCGGTCGTGGCTCGGCATCGGCAACGCGATCGCCGCGGGCCTGATGCTCGCGGCCAGCTTTGGGCTGATCTACGAAGGCGTCGGCTACAGCCTGGCGCGCACGTTGATCGGCGCGGTGGTGGGCCTCGTCTTCATCGTCTGGAGCCACCGGTTCCTAGAGCGTTACGAAGACGTCGGCATCGGCCACCTGAACGGGTTGGACGCGCGCAAGGCGCTCCTGATCGTCGGGGTCATGACCCTTCACTCCTTCGCCGAGGGGGTGGGCGTCGGCGTCTCTTTTGGGGGCGGCATCGCCTTCGGCCTCTTCGTGACGATCGCGATCGCCGTGCACAACATCCCCGAGGGTTTGGCCATCAGCCTGGTGCTCGTGCCGCGCGGGGTGCCCTGGTGGAAGGCGGCGCTGTGGAGCGTCTTCTCTTCGCTGCCGCAGCCGATCATGGCCGTCCCCGCCTTCCTCTTCGTGGAGTGGTTCAAACCGGTCCTGCCGGCGGGCCTCGGCTTCGCCGCCGGCGCGATGATCTGGATGGCGTTTTCCGAGTTGATCCCCGACGCCCTCGAGGACGCCGACGCCGGCGCGGTGGCCAGCGCCATCGTGCTGGCGAGCATCGCTATGGTCGCTTTTCAGGTGCTGCTGGGCGGCTGACCCGCGAGCACGCGTTCGGTGTCGAGCGCGATCGCGAGCTCCTCGTCGGTGGGGATTACCCAGGCCGATACCCGGCTGCCTTCGCGGGTGATGCGGGGGCCTCCGCGCGCGTTGGCCTCGCGGTCCAGTTCGATGCCCAGGAACTCGAGCCCCTCGAGCGCCTGCGCCCGCACCACCGCGTCGTTCTCGCCCACGCCCGCGGTGAAGGCCACCGCGTCGAGGCCGCCCATTGCGGCGGCATAGGCCCCCAGGTACTTCTTGATCCGGTAGCAGTAGACTTCCAGAGCCAGGGCCGCTTGCGCGTCCCCTTCGGCGATCCTGCGGTGGACGTCGCGTAGGTCGGAGTGCCCGGCCAGTCCCAGCATCCCGCTTTCCTTGTTGAGCAGGCGGTCCGTGGCCTCGACCCCGTGGCGGCGCACGAGTTCGAGCACCAGGCCGGGATCGAGGTCGCCGCTGCGGCTGCCCATCACCAACCCTTCCATCGGGGTGAAGCCCATGCTGGTGTCGACGCTGCGGCCGAAACGGACCGCGGTGGCCGAGGCGCCGTTGCCCAGGTGCAGGACGACGACGCGCAGTTCCTCGAGGGGCCGCCCCAGGGCTTGGGCGAGCTTGCCGGAAACGTAACGGTGCGAGGTGCCGTGAAAACCGTAGCGGCGGTAGCGCCGCTCGTCGGCCAGCCGTCGCGGGAGCGCGTAGCGCCAGGCTCGTTCGGGAAGGGTCTGGTGGAAGGCGGTGTCGAAGACGGCCACCTGGGGAAGCTGCGGCAGCGCGGCCAGAGCGGCGCGGATGCCCGCCAGGTTTGCGGGGTTGTGCAGGGGCGCCAGCGGGACGTAGGCCTCGAGCCGCTCGAGCACGTCGCCGGTGATCCGGCTCGAGGCGGTGAAGTCGCCCCCGTGCACCACCCGGTGGCCGACGGCTTCGACCAGGTCGAGATCGAGGCGGCGCAGCACCGCGTCCAGGGCCTCGGCGTGGTCGGTGGCGGCGACGGCCTCGGTACGGCCTTCGAGGGTCAGTTGCGCCTGCGGGAGCCCGATGCGCTCGACCAGGCCCCGCAGACGGTGGCGGTGCGCGCGGGTGTCCGTCAGCGAGAACTTCAGGCTCGACGATCCGGCGTTGAGTACCAGGACGTTCATGCCCTCACCCTAATCCACCCGGGGCGGGCGGGGCCGCGGCCTTGCGTCCTTTTTCATCTGGGATGCGTATACTGCTCACATGCAACGAGCCATCTTTCTTATGGTCCTGGGTATCGCCGTGCTGCTTGGGGGCGGCCTATGGTACCTGAGCAGCGCGCCGAAACAGGCGACCGCCGACGCGGACCCCGCTGCCGGAGCCCACTTCGTCTACGGCAGCCCCGACGCCCCGGTCACCGTAGTGGAGTTCTCGAACTACCTCTGCCCCCACTGCAAGGACCACTCCGAGAAGAGCCTGCCCCGCATCTTCACGGACTACGTGGACACCGGCAAGGTGCGCTACATCTTCCGCGACTTCCCCTTCGCGGGTCAGGACAACGTCATCCTCGCCGGTGAGGCGGCCGCTTGCGCCGCAGACCAGGGGAAGTACTTCGACTACCACCAGCTGCTCTTCCGGGCCACCGCCCAGTGGGGACGGGTGCCCGCCAACGAGCTGCCCTCGTTCTTCTCCGACTACGCGCGCCAGCTGGGCCTGGACACGGCTCGCTTCGACGCCTGCTTGAGCAGCCACGAGAAGCGCCCGCTGGTGCTCGCCGATCAGGAGCTCACCCGCAAGCTCGGTCTCGGCGGCACCCCCTCCTTTTTCGTCAACGGCAAGTTCATCGAGGGTTTCCGCCCGTACGAGGAGTGGAAGAAGATCCTCGACGAGGCGCTCGCCGGCAACTAAACCGCGCTTTCCGCGCGCACGCCCCGCCGGTCTCCCGGCGGGGCGTGCCTATGCGGTGGTGGGGCTAGAAGACGGTCACCTCGGCGACCATCTGGGTGAAGTCGAAGGAGACCCCCGTGGCCGCGCCCGAGGTGACCTCGGCGCCGATCCAGATCCGACCTTGGTTGATACCGTCGGCGAGCGCCTCGGGGTTGGGGTCACCCAGCGTCACCTGCTGCGTTTCGCCGTTGGCGAAGGAGTACTCGCTGCTGATGGGGGTCTCCCCAGCGGCATCGCAAATCCAAGCGAGGCCCGCATCGGAGCAGCCGGCCGCTCCGGGGTCGTCGGT
>JALSIA010000015.1 GCA_026981865.1 Thermaceae bacterium | reverse complement strand
GATGACGACGGCGGCGACGATGGGGGCGACGACGGCGGCGGGGGCGGCGGACACGACGACGACGGATCCGACGACGGCCACGAAAACGGGTCGGGGAGCGACGACGGCCACGAAGACGACGGGCACGAGACCTACGACCGCCAGTACAGTTTCTACGGGCAGGTCCGCTGGTCGGGCGAGCGCACCATCGTGGGCAACCGCGAACTCGTTGGCGACGATCCCTGGATCGCTTACCTGGCGCCGGGCATGCGGCTCGAGGTCAAGGGCAAGGCCCAGGGCAGCCGCATCCTCGTCACCGAGATCGAGATCAAGTACCCCACCGCCTGGGCCTACTACCTGGGCCCGGCTCAGGTGATCGGCCTCGAGGGCGGCTGGATCCGCGCCTGGCTTTCGGGGCCTGTAGGGCGCGGCCTCTTCAAGCTGCTGCCCGCGGCCGGCGAAACCACACCGGTGCTGGTGGCCTGCTTCGAGCGCGGCAGCTGGCGCTCGGTGCCGCTCGGCCTGCGCCCCGACGCGCCCCCGCCCACCGACGGCTGGTGGCGGCTTTCCGGCCGCCTCAGCGACTCCGGGGTCACCTGGACGCCCACCGGCCGACTGCCGGGCGACTGCGACTGAAGCTGGGGGCTTTACCCAAGCTTTACACGCCGCCTCCACAATGCCCCATGGAGGTGGACGAGATGAAAAAGACGACCTACATCCTCACGGCGGTACTCGGACTCACGGCACTGGCTCTGGTCCTTGCGCAGGGCATGATGGGCGGCTACGGCTACCCACAGGGTTCGGGCTACGGCTACGGCAGCGGCGGTTACGGCATGATGGGCGGTTACGGCGACGCCGCGCCCTGGGGCGGACCCGGCTACGGCATGGGCATGGGCATGGGCGGCTACGGCATGGGCGGCATGATGATGGGCGGTGTCTACCTGCCCGACGCGCGCCCGCTGGCCGAGGACGAGGCCAAGGCACGGCTGCGGTCTTTCGTGGACCGCTTTGCTCCGGGGGCGCAGATCCGCGACCTCATGGCCTTCTCGCAGAACTACTACGCCCAGATCGTGGACAAGGACGGCCGCGGGTTGGGTGAGGTTTTGGTCGACCGCTACACCGGCGCGGTCTACCCCGAGCCCGGCCCCAACATGATGTGGAACCGTGGGCCCGCGGGCTGGAGCGTACCGGCGCGCTACGACCTGGAGGCCGCGAAGCAGCTGGCCGAGAACTTCCTGAACGGCTTCCTGCCGGGTTCGCGGATCATGGAAGAGCAGGCCTTCTCGGGTTACTACACCTTCGACTTCGGCCGCGACGGTATCGAGGGCATGCTCTCGATCAACGCCTACACGGGCGAGGTCTGGGTGCACAGCTGGCACGGCCCCTTCCTTGGGGAAGACGAGTAACCTTGCGAAATGGCCCGAAGATTTTCTACGCCCAACCCCACCCCGGGAGGGGTGGGTGTATACTTACCGGGAGGGGTGAGGCATGAGTGAACGAAGCGTAACCATTGGTATCGAGGGCATGACCTGCGCGAGTTGCGTCACCCGCGTGGAACGGGCCCTGGCGCAGCAGCCCGGCGTCCGCAAGGCCAGCGTCAACCTGGCCACCGAGAAGGCGACGTTGGTCCTGGAGCCGGAGGCCGAGCTCGAGCCCCTACTCGAGGCGGTGCGCGAGGCGGGGTACACCCCGCGCGTGGAAACCGCGACGATCGGCATCGAGGGCATGACCTGCGCGAGCTGCGTCTCGCGCGTGGAGCGCGCCCTTTCCAAGCTCGACGGCGTGCTCGAGGCCACGGTCAACCTGGCCACCGAGAAGGCCACCGTGCGCTACCTGCCCGACACCGTCACCCTCGCGCGCATCGAGGCCGAGATCCGCGAAGCGGGGTACATCCCCGTGAGCCAGGAGGAAGACGAGGCGGCCTCGACCACGGACGCGACCCTGTCCGGTTTCGTGCGCGATCTGCGGCTCGCCACGCTGCTGACCGTCCCGCTGGTCATTATCAGCATGGGCCCCTTCGTCGTTCCCGCCCTCGGCGACTGGATGGAGGCGCTCGCGTCCAAGCAGCTCTGGCGCTGGCTGGAGTTCGTGCTGGCGACGCCGGTCATCTTCTACGCCGGTCGCCGCTTCTTCCGCGGCGGCGTTGCCGAGCTGCGCCACAAGAGCCCGGGCATGAACACCCTGGTGATGTTCGGCACCTCGGCGGCCTACCTCTACTCGGTGCTGGCGCTGATCGCTCCAGGCTGGTTCCCCGAGGGCACCGCGCACACCTATTTCGAAGCCGCGGGCGTGATCGTCACGCTGATCCTCCTGGGCAAGTACCTGGAGGCCGTGGCGAAGGGGCGCACGTCGGAGGCCATTCGCAAGCTGATGGAGCTGGGGGCGGGGACGGCGCGGGTGGTGCGCGACGGGCAGGAGATCGAGCTGCCCATCGAGGCCGTGGTGCCCGGCGACCTGATCCGGGTGCGCCCGGGCGAGCGCATCCCCACCGACGGCGAGGTCGTCGAGGGTGAGGGGTACGTCGACGAGTCGATGCTCACCGGAGAGCCGGTGCCGGTGCTCAAGCGCGCCGGCGACGCGGTGGTGGGCGGTACGGTCAACCAGAACGGCAGCCTGCTCTTCCGGGCGACGCGGGTCGGCGCCGACACCGTCCTCTCCCAGATCATCCGCATGGTCGAGGAGGCCCAGCAGTCCAAACCGCCGGTGCAGGAGCTGGCCGACCGCATCGCCGCGGTCTTCGTGCCGATCGTCCTCGTCGTCTCGGTCGTCACCTTCGCGGTCTGGATGTTGGTGGGGCCCGAGCCCCGGCTCAACTACGCCTTCATCGCCTCGGTGAGCGTGCTGCTCATCGCCTGCCCCTGCGCCATGGGCCTGGCGACGCCCACGGCCATCATGGTTTCCAGCGGCCGCGGCGCGCAGATGGGCGTGCTCTTCCGCAAGGGCGTGGCCATCGAGGGGCTCGCGCGCATCGGCACGGTGGTCCTCGACAAGACGGGGACGATCACCAAGGGGCGGCCCGAGCTGACCGACCTGCGGACCGCGCCGGGGTGGAGCACCGGCGACCTGCTCACCCTGGCGGCCGCGGTGGAGAGCCTGAGCGAACACCCCATCGCCCAGGCCGTTCGCGAGCGCGCCGAAGGCCTGACCCTGCCCGAGGTCAGCGACTTCGAGGCCGTGCCCGGCTTCGGAGCCCGTGCCCGTGCTGCAGGGCATGAGGTCGCCGTGGGCGCGGCCCGGTACATGGAGCGTCTGGGCTTGGACACCGCCCGCTTCGCAGCGGAGCAGGCCCGACTCGAAGACGCCGGCCGCACCGTAATCTACGTGGCGGTGGACGACGAGATCGCCGGCCTGATCGCGGTCAGCGATCCGGTCAAGGAGGGCAGCCAGGAGGCCGTCGCGGCCCTGCGCCGCGAGGGTTTGCACGTGGTCATGCTGACCGGAGACTCGGAGCGCACCGCCCGTGCGGTGGCCCGGGAGGTCGGCATCGACGAGGTGATCAGCGAGGTGCTGCCCGCGGACAAGGCCCAGGTGGTGCGCGACCTGCAGGCGAAGGGGCAGCGCGTCGCCTTCGTGGGCGACGGGATCAACGACGCCCCGGCGCTCGCCGGGGCCGACGTGGGGGTGGCCATCGGCACCGGCACCGACATCGCGGTCGAGGCCGGCGACGTGGTGCTGATGCAGGGCGACCTGCGCGCCGTGGTGCGCGCCCGGGCGCTGGCCAAGAAGACGCTGTCCACGATCTACTGGAACTTCTTCTGGGCCTTCGGCTACAACACCGCCCTGATCCCGGTCGCCGCGGGGGTTTTCTATCCTTTCACCGGCCTGCTCCTACAGCCGGCGCTGGCTGCGGGCGCAATGAGCCTCTCGAGCATCCTGGTGCTCACGAACTCGCTGCGCCTCCGCTACTTCCAGCCGCCGCAGTTCGCGGGCGAAGCGGCCTCCGCGGGCCCCGCGCCACACACCGAGGCCACCGGGGCCCGGGTGCTGCTCTACACCAGCCCCGGCTGCCCCGACTGCGCGGCGGTGAAGGCTTGGCTCGAGGCGCGTGGCGTGGCCTACGAGGAGCGGGACCTGAGCCGCCCTGAGGTTGCCGACGAGGCCGTAAGGAACTACGGGGTGCGCGTCGCCCCGATCACCGTGATCGACGGCCAGGCCCACTGGGGCACCTTCGCCGAGCAGCGGCGGGTGCTCGAGCGGCGCCTGGGCGCCGGCGTGCCTGCCGAAGCGGCCGGCTGAACGCGGCCCCAACCAAGAAAAAGCAGGCCCGCGGGCCTGCTTTTTCGCGTACGGACTTTATACGCGAACTTTTTCCTTCAGCGCCTTGCCGGGCTTGAAGGCCGGGTACTTGGAGGCGGGGATCTTGATCTTCTCGGTGGTGCCGGGCTTCACGCCGGTGCGGGCCTTGCGCTTGCGCACCTCGAAGGTCCCGAAGCCGGTGAGCTGCACCTTGTAGTCGCGGTCGAGGAAGGTGGCGATCTCGTCGAGGAAGGTATCGATGCAGGCCTTCGCGTCCTTCTTCTTCAGCCCGGTGATCTCGGCGACGTGGTTGACCAGATCCGATTTCGTAACCGTCTTCTTCTTGTTTGCCATACGTACACCTCCTTGAATATTGCTTTCCTTACGGACTATACCACGCCTCGCCCCCAAAATTCAAGCCTGGTCCGCGTTTTCTGGCGTTTCTTGCTGTAAGGTTGTTTTTTTCAAGTATCCTTCCGGTAAGTAATCCTCAGGCAGCAACCGGGCTACCGCGGCTTCAATTTGGCGCGTTGCCGCTTCCAGGTGGGCCTTGTCGAGCCGGCCCTTGGCGTCGCCGAGATCGATGGGATCCCCGATGAGCACGCGAATCTTGCCGCCGAGCCGGGGGCGTCGGCCCGGGGGCCAGATCTCCCGCGTCCCTACGATGGCGACGGGCACGATCCGCGCTCCGGTGCGCATGGCGATCGCGGCGGCACCGGTTTTGAAGGGTTCCAGGTGGCCGCTGCGGCTGCGTCGGCCTTCAGGAAATATTCCGAACGCCATTCCGGCGCGCAGCGCCCGGATGGCCGCCTTGACGGCCGCCAGGTCGCCGGAGCCGCGTTCCACCGGGATGGCGTAGAGCTTGCGCAGCAGCCAGCCCAGGCCGGGGACGCGGAAGAGGTCGCCGCGAGCGATGAAGGCGATGGGGCGGGGCAGGACCACCCCGATCACCAGCGGGTCGATGAAGGAGTGGTGGTTGGCGGCGATGACGACGGGGCCGTCCCGCGGCACCCGCTCGGCGCCCTGGACCTCGACACGGTAGAGGAGCCAGAGCAGGCCGCGGACGATCCGCTTGGCGGTACGGTAGACCCAGTTGGGGCGGGGCGAAGCGTCCACAACTCGTTTTACCCGAAATCGAGGCGCCCCACCAGGCCTTCTCTGCGCGCCCGGCCCGCCCAGAGGTGGGCTTGGCGCAGGGGCTCGGGCAGCTTCGTCGTTCGCGGCAGGGCCAGCACGGCCGCAAGCGCCTCGTCCATGCCGATACGGTGCCCCGGGGAAACATAGACGGGTTTCACCCGTGCCCGGGTGCGCACCACCCAGCCCACCTGCCGTCCCCGGGTGCAGGGGGTGCCGACGGGGGCGGCCTCGGAGCAGAGGGGCACGGCGGCACCGGCTTCCTCGGCGAGTGCGCCCACGGGCTCGCCGAAGAGGCGGCTCTTGGCGACGCCCAGGCTGGAAAGCCCGGTGTGCACCCCCAGATGGGTGGCGATGCCCAGGCCGCGGGGGTGGGCGATGCCCTGGCCGTCCACCAGCAGCGCGTCGGGCTCGCTTTCCAGGGCCTCGAGCGCGGCTAAATAGACGGGGGCCTCACGGAAGGAGAGGTAGCCGGGTACGTAGGGGAAGACCTCGTCCGCCGCTAGGCGCGCGACCCCGACGGCCAGCGCCCGTCCGGCCGCCACGTCCCACAGCACCGCTGCGGCCACCAGGGGCCCGCCCCGGCGGATCGAGGCGTCGAGCGCTGCCAGCCGCCGCACCCCCGCCCAGCTCCCGGCGAGTTCGACGCGGGCAGCCAGTTCCCGCTGCAGCGCGCCCGCCGCCGCGAGGTCCGGAGGGCGGGGAAAGGGCGGCGGCTTCACGCCTCTTCGCGCAGGCGCGCGAGCACTTCGGCGTCGGCGGGGTTGCGGCCGTAGAGGATGGCCAGATAGTACGACGCCCAGGCGACGAAATACCAGGCGGCCATCATCTCGGGGATCAGCCCCTCGGCCGGGGGTTCGGGGAGCTCGAGCACGGTGTCCACCCGCGTTTCCAGGATCTCGACGGCGAGGCGGGT
>JALSIA010000014.1 GCA_026981865.1 Thermaceae bacterium | reverse complement strand
CCGTGACCCTAGGACCCGGGGAGGTCGTCAAGCACTTCTCGGCAGTGGACCTTTACACCCGCTTCTCCCTGGCCGAGGTGCACACCCGGGCCACGGCGAACCTTGCGGCCGGCTTTCTGGCCCACCTCATCACCCAAGCCCCCTTTCCCGTCCGGGCCCTTCAAGTGGACGGCGGTAGTGAGTTCATGGCAGCGTTTGAAGAAACTTGCCAACGCCTGGGCGTTGCTCTCTTCGTCCTCCCACCCAAGAGCCCCAAGCTCAACGGTCACGTCGAGCGGATGCAGCGGACCTTCAAAGACGAGTTCTACGCCCGGCCCCTGCCTTCCCGGATCCCCGAGCTACAAAGGGAACTCGACGCTTACCTGGACGATTGCAACCGCGAACGACCGCATCGCGCGCTCAACGGCCTGGCCCCCTTGGAGTACCTGGCTAAGATGCAAGAGGAGTCGGTCCCCCGGAGTGTCTCAGATGTGTTGGCCGATTACACCGCCTTGACAGGGGGTTTTCGGCCCCGTAGACTGAATTTTGCGCGTCGGGGAGTAGCGCAGTCCGGCAGCGCACCTCGTTCGGGACGAGGGGGTCGGAGGTTCAAATCCTCTCTCCCCGACCAAGCGAAGGAGGGGGCTCTTCGGAGCCCCCGAACCTTTGGAGTAGGCTGGAGTACGTGATGCTCACGCTTCTGGGCGGCCTTGCCCTCTTCCTCATCGGCCTGAGCCAGGCCAGCCGGGCGCTGGAGGCCCTGGGCGGCAGCACCCTGCGGGCCTGGCTTTCCCGGGCGACCCGCGGCGTGGTGCGGGCCTTCTTCGCCGGCACCCTGGTGACGGCCGTGGTCCAGAGCGGCACCGCCATGACCGTGACCGTGATCAGCCTGGTCGAGGCGGGCGTGCTCGCCGCGGCCGAAGGGCTGGCCATGAGCATGGGGGCGATCGCCGGGGGCACGATGGCGCTGCAGCTCGCGGCCTTCCGGGTCTACGACTACGCGCTGCCCATCATCGCCGTTGGCTACTTCGCCTCGCTGTACCGGCCGCTGCGCCACGGCGGGAGGGCGGTGGCGGGGATCGGCCTCTTCTTTTTGGGCCTCGACGTCATGATCAAAGCGCTCACCCCCGAGACCCAGGGGCCGCTGATGCAGCTGGCCCTCGACGCGGTCGCCGCGAACCCGCTGTGGATGGCGGGCTTGGCGCTCGTCTTCACCGCGCTGGTCCACTCGTCCAACGCGGCCGCGGCCATGGCCATGGCCTTCTACGTCGCCGGTCGCATCCCCCTCGAGGCCGGGCTCGCCGCGGTGGTGGGGGCGGCCGTGGGAACGACCTTCACCCCCTTGCTCGCGGCCATAGGTGCGGGGGCCGAGGCGCGGCGGGTGGCGCTCGGCCACCTGATCTGGAAGGCGGCCTTCGGGCTGGTGGCGCTGGCGCTGCTCGAGCCCCTGAGCGCGGCGGTGGCGGCACTGGGCGGGGGGGCAGCGCGCCAGGTGGCCAACGCCCACACCCTGTTCAACCTGATCGCGGGCCTGGTGGCGCTGCCCTTCATTCCCGCGCTGGTGCGTCTGCTCGAGCGGATGCTGCCGGAGCGGCGCGGAGCGGTATCGCCCAAGTACCTGAGCGAGGAGGCGCTGGGCACCCCCGAGCTGGCCCTCAGCCTGGCGCTGCGCGAGGTGGTGCGCATCTCGGACCACGTGCAGGGGATGATGGCCACCGCGGTTCGCGCCCTGGCGCAGGGCGAGGGCGACCTCGCGAGCGTGCAGGAACGCGAGGAGAAGGTGGACCGCCTCACCCAGGCGGTGGTGATGTACCTGGCGCGCCTGAAGAGCCAGGGCGGGGGCGAGGCGGTGGAAAAGCTGCTCCTGCTCGCGGGTGAGCTCGAGCACCTGGCCGACCAGATCCGCCGCCTGCTCAAGCAGCAGGACAAGCTGCGCAGCCAGGGCCTGGAGTTCAGCCCCGAGGGGCGGGCCGAACTGTCGGAGGCCGCGAGCCGCGTCTACGGACGGATGCAGCGGGCCTTCACGGCGCTGGCGACGGGCAACCACGTGCTCGCACGCGAGGTCGTGAGCGAGCACCCCGAGACCGAGGCCTACCTGCAGAAGCTGCGCCAGGCGCACCTGAGCCGCCTCGAGGCCGGCCGCCCCGAGAGCCGCGCCACCAGCGCCGCCCACCTGGACATGTTGATGACCCTCGACGTGATCGACGCCGAGGTCACGCGGGTGGCGGAACTGGCGGACGCGGTATACGGTAGTAGGGATGGCGAGGCTTAGGATCCTTGGCGGCAAGGCCCGCGGGCGCACGCTCGCGGTGCCCGACGCGGCCCGTCCCAGCCCGGTGCGGCTGCGCAAGGCGCTCTTCGACTACCTGCGCGGCCGCCTGCACCGGCGGGGGCGCTTCCTCGACCTCTACGCCGGCAGCGGGGCGGTGGGGCTGGAGGCCGCGAGCGAAGGCTACGAGGCGGTGCTCGTGGAGAGCGACCCGGGTGCCGTAAAAACCCTGCGGGAAAATGTGCACAAGCTGGGCTTGCCCGTCCGGGTGGTGCCCGAAACCGCCGAACGCTTCCTGGAAAGGTGCGCGCGCGAGGGCGATCGCTACGACGTCGTCTTCCTGGACCCGCCCTACGACCAGGACCTCGCCGCCGCGTTCGCGCGGGTGCTCGACGCGGGGATCGCCGCCCCCGGGGGCTTCGTGATCCTGCAGCACCCCAGCGAGCTGGTCCTGCCCCTGGGCGAGCGCCGGGTCTACGGCTCGAGCGCCCTGACCATCGTGGAGGTAACCTGATGCACGTCGTCTATCCCGGCAGCTTCGACCCCTTCACCAACGGCCACCTCGACGTGGTGCGCCGCGCCAGCCGTCTCTTCGACAAGGTCACCGTCGCGGTGCTGCACAACCCCAACAAGCTGAGCAGCTTCATGTTTTCGGTCGGCGAACGGATGCAGATCATCCGCGCCTCCGTCGCCGAGATGGACAACGTCGAGGTCGACGCCTTCGACGGCCTGCTCGCCGACTACATGCGCGCCAGGGGGGCGCGGATCATCGTCAAGGGCCTGCGCGCCGTCTCGGACTACGAGTACGAGCTGCAGATGGCCCACCTGAACCGCCAGCTCAACCCCGAGGTGGAGACGCTTTTCATCCTGGCGGCGACGCGCTGGTCGTTCATCTCCAGCTCGATGATCAAGGAGATCGCCCGCCACGGCGGCGACGTCAGCCGCTTCGTGCCCGAACCCACGCTCAAGGCGCTCAACGCCCACTTCGGCCGTCACGGGGAGGGCTAGATGGGCCGGCTGGTGCGGGGGCTGGCCGCAGACGGTCGGCTGCGGGTGCTCGCGGCCGAGACCAGCGACGTGGTGGAGGAGGCCCGCCGCCGCCACGGCACCTCGCCCACGGCCACCGCGGCCCTGGGGCGGGCGCTCACCGGCGCGGCTCTGCTCGCGTTCCTGCTCAGCAAGAGCCCGCGCGAGCGCGTGACGCTGATCGTCGATGGCGACGGCCCGTTGGGCGGTCTCGTGGCCGAGGCGGGGGTGGACGGCGCGGTGCGCGGCTACGTCAGGAACCCCGCGGCCGAGGCCGAGCTGCGCGAAGACGGCAAGCTGAACGTGGGGGCGCTGGTGGGTGCGGGTGAGCTGCGGGTGGTGCGGGTGCTCGCCGGCGGCGAGCAGTTCGACTCGTCGGTGCCGCTGGTCTCGGGCGAGATCGCCGAAGACCTGGCCCACTACCTATGGCAGAGCGAGCAGATTCCCTCGGCGGTGCTTCTCGGCGTGCGGGTCGCCCCGGGCGGCTCCGTCGAAACCGCGGGCGGGCTCGTGGTTCAGGTGCTTCCCGACGCCGAAGAGGAGGCGGTCGCCCGGCTGGAGCGGAACCTCGCCGGGGTTCACGGCTTCACCGACCTGCTCGCAGAGCACGGCCTCGAAGGCGCGGCCCGTCGGGTGCTCGAGGGGTTGGGGCTCGAGTGGACCGACCTAAAAGCGCTCGGGTTTGCCGAGGACTCGGTGCCGCTCGAGTTTCACTGCCGCTGCAGCCGCGAAAAGGCGGCGGCCGCGCTGGCCTACTTTGGCCCGGAAGAGCGCGAGGCCATGATCCGCGAGGACGGCGGGGCCGAGGTGGTCTGCCACTGGTGCGGCGAGGTCTACCGCTTTACACCCGAGGAGCTGCGTGCCCTGAACGCCGAAGAGGTGCGCTGCCCCGACTGCGGCGAACTCTGGTACAAGAAGCGCGCCGACGGGGTGGAGATCGTCTACCCGAGCCCGGTCTGCAAGTGCGGCCGTACCGTCGAGTTGGAGCCCCCGCCTCCTAGCGCGTGAGCGCGTCGAGGAGGGTGAAGGCGAACATCCCCAGAGAGATCGCCACGTTGGCCTCGAAGAAGGCCTGGTTCACGCGGCTCAGGTCGTCGGGCCGCACCAGGCGGTGTTCGTAGACGAGCACGGCGCCCACGAGCAGTACCCCGGCGAAGTACCCGGTCCCGGCGCCCGCGAGCCACCCGGTAAGCCCGAAGAGCAGCCAGGCGGCGGCGTGCAGTGCGCGCGCCCAGACGAGGGCCGCGGGGACGCCGAAGCGCGCGGGCAGGGCGTGCACGCCGTGCTTGCGGTCGAAGTCGACGTCCTGGGTGGCGTAGAGGATGTCGAAGCCGCCGATCCATAGCGCCACCGCCGCCCACAGCGCGTAGGCGCCGGGTTCGAAGTGCCCGGTCTGGGCGATCCAGCCGCCCGCGGCGGCCGCGCCGATCGTGACGCCGAGCCAGAAGTGGCAGGTCCAGGTGAAGCGCTTGGTGTAGGAGTAGCCGGTCAGAAAGAGCACCGCGACGGGCAACAGCCGGGCCGTGAGCGGGTTGAGGTTGTAGGCCGACCAGGCGAGCAGGGCGAAGCCGACCAGGGCGAGCGCCAGGGTTTCCCCGGGCCGCACCAGACCGCGCGGGAGGTGGCGGTTCGCGGTGCGCGGGTTCTGGGCGTCGATCCGCCAGTCGATGAGGCGGTTGAGCGCCATCGCTGCGGTGCGCGCGCCCACCATGGCCACCGTGACCCAGAACCAGACGCCCGCGTCGAATCGCCCGGCCGCGGCCAGCAGCACCCCCACGTAGGCGAAGGGCAGCGCAAAGAGCGTGTGCTCGAAGCGGATCAGGTCGAGGTAGAGGCGGATGCGGGCCACCACGCCCTACCCCTTGCGTACCTCGCGGATGCGGTTCTTCCCGTCCACCAGCACCACGGTGGGCCGGTAGTCCGCGAGCTCGTGCTCCTCGTACTCGCCGTAGGCGATGACGATGATCAGGTCCCCGGGATGGATCAGATGGGCGGCGGCGCCGTTCATCTGGATCTCGCCCGAGCCGCGTTCACCGGGGAGGGTGTAGGTGGTCAGCCGGTGGCCGTTGGTGATGTCGAGGACGTCGACCCTTTCGTACACCTTGATGCCTGCGGCGTCGAGCAGGTCCTGGTCGATGGTGATCGAGCCCTCGTAGTCGAGGTCGGCCCGGGTGACCGTGGCCCGGTGGATCTTGGCGTGGAACATCGTCCTTCTCACGGCTCACCAGTCTACCGCCTGCGGCGGGTCAGGGGAAGCGGCCGGGTGTCCTGGGTTGCGCCGGCTTTCCTGCCGAAGGAGGCGAAGGGCGCAGCGCGCTTGCGACCTGCACTTTCCGGGAGTTCTCGGACGCGTGCCGGCTCGGATCCGCGCGGCCGCGACACAGCGTTCAGGGTCGTTTCGGGTCCCCCAGCGCATTGGCGTCGCTTGGGCTGTTTGTGGCCACCACAGGGGACCGGCGTTCCACGCGGTCAACGCAACCAACGAGACCCCGGATCTCGCTGCGCTCGTCCGGGGTGACGATCGGGGGAAGCGGCCCAGCTGTAGACCTGGGCGTTGCTATAGGCCTCTCGCCGCGCTCGTTCGGGGTGACGATCGGGAGAAGAGGGCATGCGGGTTAAGAAGGTGTTCGTAGTTCCGGACGAGCAGGTCGCAAGAGCTGCGAGATCCGGAACCTCGCAGCGCGCGCAAGCACCGACAGGGTTAAGTGCGCGGCAAGTACGGGCTCCCGGATCACGTCCGGGGCAAGCCTCGTACCTCGCTCTACGCCGTCCAGGCACCGGCGAACCCAGGGGTTGTTGTACAACCTGGCTGCATGGTTCGAGTATTCAGCGGCTCCTGCGAGACCCCGGGTCGCGCGCCCTGCGGGCGCTTGCCCGGGGTGACGAAGAGGAAGAATCGGCCGGTGGGGGAGGCTGAAGTGCGCATGGATCACCCGTCGTTCCGGACCAGGGAACCGCAAGGTTCCCGCGATCCGGAACCCCGAAGTGCGCGCCAGAAACCAGCGCGGTTCGCACCACTGGA
>JALSIA010000013.1 GCA_026981865.1 Thermaceae bacterium | reverse complement strand
CGGGGTGACGAAGAGGAAGAATCGGCCGGTGGGGGAGGCTGAAGTGCGCATGGATCACCCGTCGTTCCGGACCAGGGAACCGCAAGGTTCCCGCGATCCGGAACCCCGAAGTGCGCGCCAGAAACCGGCGTAGCTCACATCACCGGATCGGGTCCGGGACGGGCGCGGAACCTTAGTATCCGCTGCGGATGCGACCGACCGTCGTGAAGCTCGCGCGCACCCGCATCGGGTGCTTACGTCAACCGCGAGATCCCGGATCTTGCCCCTCTCGGCCTCGTCCGGGATGACGAAAAGAGAAAAACCTCGTCGCTCGGGACGGGGGAACCGCAAGGTTTCCGCGATCCGGAACCCCGAAGCGCGCGCCAGAAACCAGCGCGGTTCGCACCACTGGATGGCGCTTGGCGCGGGTCCCCGGGTCAAGCCCGGGACTGCCCCGGGCCAAGCCCGGAAGCGCCCGCTGCAACTTAGCCTTCCGGCGCTTCGGCGTCGACGAAGAGCGTCTTGGCCTGGGTGTAGAGCACCTCGCCGGGCGCGGCGCCCTTGGGCCGCCAGACGTGTTTCTTGAGCGTGTAGTCCACGGGCACGTTCTTCTCTCCGCGGGCGCGCGAGTGGTAGGCCGCCAGGCGGGCGGCGAAGAGCAGCGTTTCCAGCGGTACCGGCTTGCCGCGGGCGCGTACGATCACGTGCGAACCGGGCACCCCCTGGGCGTGCATCCAGACGTCGCCCGAGTGGGCGCTGCGGGTGAGCCAGTCGTTTTCCTTGCGGTTACGGCCCACCCAGACCTCGAAGCCACCGGGCGCCTCGAGCCGGAGCCCGGGGCCTGCGGTTTCGTGCCGCCGCCGTTCGCGCAGGCGGCGCTGCAGTTCGGCTAGGGGCAGCTTCCGGACCGTTTCGATCTCGCGCTCGAGCGCCTCCAGCTCCCGCCGAGTGCGCGGGGCTTCGCGCTCCGCACGCTCCGCGCGGGCGCGGGCGCGTTTGGCGCGGCGGTAGTAGCGCTCAGCGTTCTCGCTGGGGGAAAGGGCGGGGTCGAGGGCGATATCGACGGGTTCGCTGCTTTCCCAGTCCTCCAGCTCCACCTGGCGGGCGCCGCCGGGGATTTGGTGGGCGTAGGCGAGCAGGAGGTCGCCGTAGCGCTGCCAGCGCTCCGCCTTCACGAGGTCCGCGTGGGCGCGGGCGTAGTCCTCGAGGCGGCGCGCGAGCGTCTTCTTGCGGCGCTGAAGGGCCGCGAGCAGCGGCTTGCGCAACGCGGCCTCGGTCTCCTCGCGCCAGCCGGGCGCGGGCGCCGCGCGGCTGGGGGTGGGGTCGTCCACCAGCGAGGCGAGGGCCTGCCGCAGCTGCGGCAGGTCTTCGGAGCGGACGCTGCGGTCCGGTTCCAGACCCGCGCGGTGCGCGGCTTCCGCGGCGAGCCGGGGCCCGAGGCCGTCCACCGTCTGCACCAGGGCGCGGGCCAGCGGCCGGCCCAGCAAGGGCTTCAGGTCGCCCTCCTCGAGCGTGCGCGGATCGATCTTGTCGTAGGGGGGCGGTGGGGTCCAGAAGAGCCCCGGACGCATCTGGCGGTAGCGGTTCTGCTCCGGGGTCACGACGCGGTCGGCCCCGAGGATGCGTCCCTCCAGATCGGTGAGGATCAGGTTGGCGTTGCGGCCGGTCAGCTCGAAGACGAGGCGCACCGGCGGCGCGTCCACGAAGCCTTCCTCGCCGCCGAACTCGAAGATCACGACCCGGTCCAGCTTGAGCTGTTCGACGCGCAGCAGCGGGCCGCGCGCTCGGACGACGAGCAGCTTCTGAAAGGAGGTTCGGGGAGGCCCGCCGCCGGCGTCCTCGGTGAGCGCCAGTTCGGGGCTTGGGGGCCGGTAGCGCAGCACCAGGTCCCGTCTGCCCGCCAGCGCCAGCACCGCGGCGTCTTCGGCGGGGAAGCGCCATCCCCGGGTCGGCAGCGGCCGTTCGGGGAGCGCGCGCAGCACCGCGGCGATCTGCAGACCCTCCACGGCCCTCACTGTACACGGACGCAAAGGGCCGCTACGATGGAGCGCGTGAACGGGGCGGTGAAGCGGGCGTTCTTCGGGGGCATCCTCCACGGAGTGATGCTCCAGGCCGCCACCGCGCTCACGAGCCCCAGCACCGTGCTGCCCGCCTTCATCGCCCACCTTACGGGTTCCAGCGTCGCCGTGGGCGGCGTGCTCAGCGCCCTGGCGCTGGGGGCGGCGCTCGCCGGTCTGCCGGCCTCGAGCTGGGTGGAGGCGGCGCGGCGCAAGAAGGTCTTTCTTTACCTGGCCATCTGGACCCGCGCCGGGGCCTTCGCGGTGCTCGCCTTCCTGACGGCCCGATACGCGCTCGACGGCCCTGCACTCGTCTACACCGCCCTCGTCGTCTTCCTGGGGTTGTTCGCGCTGGCCGGCGGGTTGGGCGGCGTCGCCTACCTGCCCGTGATCGGCAAGGCCATCCCCCGGCGGCTACGGGGGCGCTTCTTCGGTTGGCGCAGCCTCCTAGGGGCGCTCTTCGCGGCCGGGGTGGGCCTAGCGAGCCGTCCGCTCTGGGCGCGTTTCCCGGACGGCTACGTGCTCGCCTTCGCCTTCGCGGTGGCCGCATTGACCGTGGGTTTCCTGGGCTTTTGGATGATTCCCGAGCGGCGTGATCCGCCGCGGCCGCGGGCCCCCTTGGGCCGCCACCTGCGCGGCGCCTGGGAGCTGGCGCGGACCCCCCGCATGCGCGGCTTCCTGCTCGCCTACCTGCTGACCGGGCTCTACTATCTGGCCTTGCCCTTCTACGTCGTGGCCGCACGCGAACACGGGTTGCCCGCCGCGTTCATCGGCTACCTGGTCGCGGCGCAGGCGTTGGCCGAGGGGCTCAACCTCTGGATCGGAAGGCAGATGGATCTGCGCGGCACCCACGTCGGCCTCGTCTACGTAGGGGTGCTGGCCCTGGCCATCCCGATCTCGGCGCTTCTGGGCACCGGTCTGGCGGGCGCCGTGGTGACCTTCGTTCTCGTGGGGGTCACGCTGAATGGGATCGAGAACGCCTACAGCGCCTACCTGCTCTCCTTCACGCGGTCGCGCGAGGCGGCCACGGCCACGGCCCTGATGGCCTTTGCCAGCGCCCCCCGGGCCTTGTGGCCGCTCGCGGGCGGGCTGATCGCCTCGGGCTTCGGGTACTCAGCCGTCTTCGCCCTGACCGCCCTGGGGCTCGCCGCCGCCCTCTTCTTCGTGCTGCGCCTGCCCCCCGACCGGCCGGACCTTGGTGAACTGGGCTAAAAAAGCCGTGTGCCCCACCTGGCGGAAATGGGGGTGGGCGACCGGCGGACGGACGTCCCAGTCTCGGTGGGCCACCTCGACGACGCGCCGGAGAAGGAGGGGCTGCCCTTCGGCCTCGCGAACCGCCTGCACGACCTGGGTGATGTTGGGCAGGTAGAGCACCAGCGACCGCCCGGTCTTGAGCGCGTGCACCGCCGTAGCCAGGACCTTCCAGGGCTCCATCACGTCCAGGGCCACGCCGTCGAAGCCCTCGGGTTCGAGCGCGGCCTCGGCGAGGTCGCCGAGGCGGAAGTCGACGTTGCGGGCCCCCCAGGATTCGGTGTTCTCGCGGGCGCGGGCCAGGAAGTCGGGGCGGCGCTCGTAGCTCACCACCTCACCCTGCGGCCCCACGGCCCGGGCCAGGAAGAGGGCGAGCGCGCCGGAGCCGCTGCCCGCCTCGAGCACCCGTTCCCCCGGCGCCAGGTCGAGCATCAATACGATGGCCGCCGCGTCCTTGGGGTAGGTCACGGTCGCGCCGCGCTTCATCAGCAGGACGTAGTCCTCCAGGCTGGGCCTGAGCACCCAGAGCCAGGCGTCCTTGGTGGTGCGCACCCGCCCTCCGTAGCCGGCGGCCATGATCTGCTCGTGGGTCGCGCCGCCCACGTGGTGGCCGAAACGACCCCCTTCCTTCAGGCGCACCAGGTAGCGCCGCGCCTTGGGATCGAGAAGGAGAACCCAGTCGCCGGGTTTCAGCATCAACGCTCGGCTTGGGCGGCGGCCATCCGCAGGTAGCGGTCGTAGCTGCCTGTGTCGAAGGGGTTGGGGAGCAGGAAGGGACCCACGAAGACGCTGGGGGTTCCGCGCAGCCCAAGACGGTCGGCCTCGTTGCGGTGCGCCTCGACGACTTCCCGGAAGGTGCGGTTGGCGATGCATTCCGCGAAGCGGCCCACGTCAAGGTTGAGCTGCTTCGCTAAGCCCACGTAGTTGCCCACGCCCTTCTCGAAGAGCGCATCGTGATAGGCCCAGAACGCCCCCTGCGCAGCGGCGCACTCGCTGGCTTCGGCCGCAGGCACGGCCTGCTTGTGAATCTCGAAGAGGGGGAAGTGGCGGTATTCGAACCGGGCCCGGCCGGTTTCGACGTACCGGGCCTTGATCTGCGCCAGGGCACGGTTGAAGAGCGCCTGGCAGGCGGGGCACTCGAAGTCGGAGTATTCGCGGATCGTCACCGGGCCGCTGCCCAGGACGTGCCGCGGCTCGCCAAAGGCCGTCGGGGGCACCTCGATGGGCGCGACGACGAAGGCCAGCGTGTCCCCGGGCTGGAAGGTCAGGGTGTGGCCGTCTCCAAGGCCCACGCTCACGGGCTCGTTCCGGGCCGCGATTCCAGCACCGTTCTGCTTCATCCAGTCGACGAAGGGGCCCTTGATGCCGGGGTCCCCGATGGCCGCCCCGATGACGTCGCCCGCGGTGGCGTAGTCCTCGAGCGCGCCCTCGTAGTGAACCTTGTAGAGCAGGTCGGCGAGGGTCTCGATCCGCACCTCCGCGCCGCCGTAGCGAAAGGTGTCCGACGCGCCCGGCAGGCCGAGCGCCGCTTTGAAGGCCGCCGGGTCACCGGCGATCTGGGCCGAGGCCAGCGAAAGGGACAGCACCGCGGCCGCAAATAGGATTCTTGGGTTCATGGGCAGGGCTCCTAGAGTTTGTGAAACTCGGCAACGTCCAGGACGAAGACCACCGCCCCGCCCACCTGGACTTCGACGGGCTGGCCCACCATGGCTTCCGGGGTCTCGGCCATGGGAAGGCCCGGCGTGATCAGTCGGGTGCGGGTGCGGCAGGTGTCGCGGATGATCTGCTTGACCTGCTCCAGCTGCGCGTCGTCCACGCCGATGAGCAAGGTGGTGTTGCCCTCGCGCAGGAAGCCCCCGGTGGAGGCCAGCTTGGTGGAAGTCAGGCCGGCTTCGCCCAACGCACGGGTCAGCGCCGGCGCGTCGGCATCTTGAACCACGGCGATCACGAGTTTCATCCACTTCAGTTTAACGGGTTGGCTTAGCTTAGGGTGAATCGAGAAAACCCAGCCGTCGCGCCTGCTCGAGCGCCTCAATGCGGTTGCCCGCGTCGAGCTTGCCGTAGAGCCGCTTGAGGTAGTCGCGCACGGTGTCGGGCTTGAGGCCCAGAATGTCGCCCATCTCGCGCGCCGTCAGCCCCCGTGCCAGCAGGTCGAGCACCTCGCGCTCCCGCGGGGTCAGGCTCGGCACCGGCGGCGGGGTGAACGAGGAGTCTTCGGGGTTTTGCGTGAGTCGCAGGATGCGGCGCGCCAGCTCGGCGGGGCTGACTTCCTTGGAGTAATAGGCGTTGGCCCCCGCGGAGGCGGCCTTGTTCTGGATCGCCGCCTCGGTGAAGGTGGTCAACATGACCACAAGGCCGGAATAGCCCTTCTGCCGCAGCGCGGCGCAGGCTTCGATGCCGTCCATCCGCGGCATGCGGATGTCGAGGATCACGACTTCGGGCTGGTGGGTTTCCACCAGCCGGACCGCCTCGTCCCCGTCTCCGGCCTCGGCCACGACGCTGAACCCTTCCTTTTCGAGGGCGGCCCGCAGGCCAATGCGGAAAAGCGGGTGATCGTCGGCGATCAGCAGTCTCATGCGATCATCATAGCAAGGTGTAGGTCGAGAGGCGGCGATCGTTGGCTTCGAGGCGGATGCAGGCGCCGCCCAGCGTTCCCTGGCAGCTGCGGAAGACGCCCTTGTGCAGCTCGGCAACCTGGCGGGCGATGTAGAGGCCGAGGCCCGAACTGCCCGAACGCACCCCCTTGAGCTTCTTGCTGTGGAAGGGCTGGGAGAGCGATTCGAGCGGGGCCGGCAGCCCCGGTCCGTCGTCCTCCACCTCGAAGAACCCCGGGCCCGCCCGCAGGATGATACGGCTGCGCGCGTGGCGCAGGGCGTTTTCGATGAGGTTGGCCCCGGCGCGCTCGAGCATCATTCGGTCGGCCCGCGTTTCGCCGGAACCCGTCACCTCGATGGTGATCCCGCGCTTGGCGGCGTCCTTGAGGTAGCGCAGCCGCAGGTCGTCGAGCATGGCCCCGATGTTCACGAGCTCGAGCTGGGGGCGCGTGGTCTCGAGCTTGCTCGCGGTGAGCAGGTTTTCCACCAGCCGGTACGTGCGGTCGAACTCCTCCTGCAGCTGACGCAGCATCTGGATGCGCTGCTCGCGCGAGATCTCGTCGGCGTCGATCAGGTAGGAGGTCGCGCGCACCGCCGCGATGAGCGGCGTCTTGAGGTCGTGCGCCAACGTGGCGAAGACGGCCTCGCGGCTTTCGGTGAGGCCGCGCAGGTGGTGGATCAGGGTCTCGAACTGCTCGCGCAGGGTGGCCACTTCTTGCGGGAGCTGGGTCTTGGGCGGGGGCAGGCTGAGGTCGGCCAGGGTGCGCGAGCTGACCTTGAGGTAGCGCAGCGAGCGCGTCAGCTCGTCCAGCGGCGCCAGGAGCCGGTTCGCCAGCAGGTAACCGATCGCAGTGGCGAAGAAACCCACCGAGAGCAGCCAGACCGCGATGCGGACGTTCTGCTGAGCCAGCAGCTCGGGCGAGCTGCGGCTCAGCACGAAGATCACGATCAGGTTGGGCAGGAACGCGAGCGTTCCGATCGTCAGGGTGAGCCAGAACTTGAGGCTCGGTGCGTACCCCCGCATGCCGGGTTATTCCACGAAGGCCAGGGCGTGGGCGATGGCCTTCTCGGTTTCCACGTCGAAGGCGTGAAGCATCGCGGTGTCGACCTCCAGCTCGACCGTCTGTTCCGGCTTCAGGGGTTCGTACCCCTGGATGCGCGCGGTGATCTTGACGTCCTCCAGGCGGACGTGGATCTCGGTTTCCGCGCCCAGGGGTTCCACCACGTCGACGATGCCGCGGATGACGGTGTGTTCGCCGGGGGTGGTTTCCGAACGCAGTTTGATGTCCTCGGGGCGGATGCCCAGCCAGACTTCCTTGCCCACGTAAGGCTTCAGCTCTTCGGCGAACGGCCCCTCGACGACGAGACGGAAGTTCTTGTGCACGAAGGCGATCTTCCCGTTCTCGGCCTCGACCGCAGAGCGGATGAAGTTCATCGCAGGGCTGCCGATGAAGCCCGCCACGAACTTGTTCGCGGGCAGGTTGTAGAGGTTCAGGGGGCTGTCCACCTGTTGGATCTCGCCGTCTTTCATCACCACGATGCGGTGGCCCAGGGTCATCGCCTCGATCTGGTCGTGGGTGACGTAGATCGTGGTTACGCCCAGCCGCTGCTGCAGCTTGCTGATTTCGGCGCGCATCTCCACGCGCAGCTTGGCGTCGAGGTTGGAGAGTGGCTCGTCCATCAGGAAGACCTTGGGCTCGCGCACGATGGCGCGCCCCATGGCCACGCGCTGGCGCTGCCCGCCCGAGAGCTCGCGGGGCTTGCGCCTCAGCAGGTGTTCGATCTTGAGGATCTTGGCCGCCTCGTGGACCCGGCGCTCGATCTCGCCCTTCGGCACCTTGCGCAGGCGCAGGCCGAAGGCCATGTTGTCGTAGACGTTCATGTGCGGGTAAAGGGCGTAGTTCTGGAAGACCATGGCGATGTCGCGGTCCTTGGGGGGGACGTCGTTGACCATGCGGTCGCCAATGTAGATCTCGCCCTCGCTGACCTCCTCGAGGCCCGCGATCATGCGCAACGTCGTCGTCTTGCCGCAGCCGGAGGGGCCGACGAAGACCACGAACTCGCCGTCCTCGGTCTCCAGATCAAACTCCTTGACCGCCACCACTTTACCGAAGCGTTTCCATACGTTGTTCAGCTTGACCTTGGCCATCGTCACCTCCGCTCCCGCGCTGTGCGCTCGGGGCGCATCGGGGAGTTGTTGATCGAACTAAGTTTAGCACGCGCCTCTCACGGAAGGGGTCGGGGCGGGGGCTATGATGCCGACGTGGCGGAGCGCGTTCACATCATCGGTGCCGGCCTCGCGGGCTCCGAAGCGGCCATGGCCCTGGCCGATCGCGGGGTGCCGGTGCGGTTGTACGAAATGCGCCCCCGCAAGACGACCCCGGCGCATTCGACCGACCGGTTCGCCGAGCTGGTTTGCTCCAACTCCCTCGGGGGCGAGGCGCGCACGAACGCCAAGGGGCTGTTGCAGGCCGAGCTGCGCGCGGCGGGCTCGCTGGTCATGGCGGCGGCCGAGGCGGCGCGGCTGCCCGCGGGGGGTGCGCTGGCCGTGGACCGCGAGGTTTTCAGCGACTTCATCACCGAGCGCATCGAGGCGCACCCGCGCATCGAGGCGGTGCGCGCCGAGGTAACCGAGCTCCCCAGCGAACGCCCGCTGATCCTGGCCACCGGACCGCTCACCTCCGACGCCCTGGCCGAGGTCCTGCGGACGCGGTTGGGCGAACCCTTCCTCAGCTTCTACGACGCCGCGGCGCCGGTGGTGCTGGGCGAGAGCATCGACATGGGGGTCTGCTACCGCGCGGGTCGTTACGGCCAGGACGCCGACTACCTCAACTGCCCGATGACCGAGGAAGAGTACCGCCGCTTTCACCGGGCCATTGCCGAGGCGCGGCGGCACACGCCCCACGACTGGGAGCAACTCGATTTCTTCGAAGGCTGCATGCCGATCGAGGAGCTGGCGCGCCGTGGCTACCAGACCCCGCTCTTCGGGCCGCTGAAGCCGGTGGGTCTGCTCGACCCGCGCACCGGCGAGCGACCGTTCGCGGTGGTGCAGCTGCGCCAGGAGGACCGCGAGGGGCGGATGTGGAGCCTCGTGGGGTTCCAGACCGGCCTCAAGTGGGGGGACCAGAAGCAGGTCGTGCGCCTGATCCCGGGACTGGAGCGGGCCGAGATCGTGCGCTATGGCGTCATGCACCGCAACACCTACCTGAACGCCCCGCGGTTGCTCAACGAACGGTTGGAGCTGGAGCGGCTGCCGGGCGTCTTCGTCGCGGGCGTCCTCGCGGGTGTGGAAGGGTACCTGGAGTCGGCGGCCACCGGCTGGCTGGCGGCGTTGCAGGCGGGCGCGCTGGCGCGCGGCAGAGCCGCGCCCGGTCCGCCGCCGCCCGAGAGCATGCTCGGCGGGCTGGTGCGCTTCCTGGCGGGCGCCAACCCGAACGACTTCCAACCGATGAACGCCAACTGGGGGCTGGTGCCCGGCCTATCCGGGCGGATGCCCAAACGGGAAAAGCGTGCGCGCATGTACGAGCGGGGGCTGCAGGCGTTCATGGACTGGCTCGCCCGCGTCGACGTGAGGGGGCGGTGAGCCCCCGCCCAGGCGCGCATCTCTCACCCCCGCCTAAGTAAGCGGGGGTACGGTTTGCATGATGGAACCCATGCACGGCACCACCATCCTGGCCGTTCACAAGGACGGCGAAACCGCCATCGCCGGGGACGGACAGGTCACCTTCGGCGACACCGTCATGAAGCAGGGGGCCGTGAAGGTGCGTAAGCTCGAGGACGACGTACTGGTCGGATTCGCCGGAGCGGTGGCCGACGCGCTGACGCTGCTCGAGAAGTTCGAGGAGCAGCTCGAGATCGCCAAGGGCTCGCTCAAGCGCGCCGCGGTCGAGACCGTCAAGCTCTGGCGTACCGACCGCATCCTCAGGCAGCTCGAAGCCATGCTGATCGTTGCCGACGCCCGCGAGATCCTGTTGCTTTCGGGGACGGGCGAGGTGATCGCCCCCGACGAGCCCCTCGTCGCCGTCGGTTCCGGCGCGCCCTACGCGCTCTCGGCGGCCAAGGCGCTCTACCGAGAAACGCGGCTGGGCGCGGCCGAGATTGCCGAAAAGGCGCTGGGCATCGCCGCGGAGATCGACCTCTACACCAACGGCAACGCCACGGTGTTGCGGGTAGGGGGTGGCGCGTGACCGAGCTGACGCCCCGCGAGATCGTCGCCGAGCTCGACAAGTACGTGATCGGCCAGCAGGAAGCCAAGAAGGCCGTGGCCGTCGCCCTGCGCAACCGTTACCGGCGCCAGAAGCTCCCCCCCGAGCTGCGCCGCGAGGTGAGCCCCAAGAACATCCTGATGATCGGCCCCACGGGCGTGGGCAAGACCGAGATCGCCCGCCGGTTGGCCCGGCTCTCGGGCGCGCCCTTCCTCAAGATCGAGGCCACCAAGTTCACCGAGGTGGGCTACGTGGGCCGCGACGTGGACTCGATCGTCCGGGACCTTGCGGAGGTGGCCTACCAGCTCGTCATGCGGGAGAAGACCGAGAAGGTGGCCGAGGTGGCGGCGCGCCTCGCAAGCAGCCAGATTGCGCAGATGCTGAACGTTCCCCACGAGGACGTCAGCGCCGGCCTCTACGACCACGAGTACGTCGAGGTCGAGGTGCCCGAGGAGCCGAAGCTCCCCTTCATGGGGATGCTCGGCGGCATGGAGGGGCAGATGCAGGGCCTCCAGGACATGCTTTCGGGCCTGCTGCCCAAGCGCCCGGTGCGCAAGCGCATGCGCGTGGTGGAGGCCCGCGAGGTGCTCAAGAACCAGGAGGCCGAACGCCTGGTGGACAAGGAGGAGGTCAGCCAGGAGGCGGTGCGTCGCGCCCAGGAGGACGGCATCGTCTTCCTCGATGAGATCGACAAGATCGCCGGTTCGTCGGCCGTCCAGGGTCCCGACGTCTCCGGGGAGGGGGTGCAGCGCGATCTGCTGCCCATCGTCGAGGGCACGGTGGTCAACACCCGCCTCGGCCCCATCTCCACCGAGCACGTCCTCTTCATCGGCGCCGGGGCGTTCAACGTCGCCAAGCCCAGCGACCTGATCCCCGAATTGCAGGGGCGCTTTCCGATCCGCGTCGAACTCGCCGAGCTCACGGCCGAGGACTTCGAGCGCATTCTGCGCCACACCGAAAACTCGCTCATAAAGCAGTACACCGAGCTGCTGGCCACCGACGGCACCGAGCTGGTCTTCGCCGACGAGGCCATCCGGGCCGTGGCCGACTTCGCCTACCGCGCCAACCGCGAGCTCGAGGACATCGGCGCGCGCCGGCTCGCGACCGTGCTCGAATACCTGCTCGAAGAGGTGAGCTTCCAGGTCGAGCTCGGCCGCGTCGAGATCACCAAGGAATACGTCGAAGAGCGCCTGGCTTCGGTTCTGGAGTCGGAAGATTTGTCGCGCTACATCCTCTAGGAGGCAGATCATGCGAAAACGGTCCTGGATTTGGTTACTTACCCTGACGATGGCGATGATCGGCTCGTCCTGGGCTCAGTCGGAGCAGGCCCAGCCCGAGCAGAAGGAGCCGAGCGTCAAGGCTTACCTGCTGGTGGGCGACGTCTACTATTCCTCCGGGGAATACGATGCGGCGATGATCGCCTTTCGCAGGGCGCTGGAAAAGGAGCCCAACAACGTCTACGCGCTCTACGGGCTGGGCCGCACCCAGCTCAAGATGCACCAGTTCACGGCGGCGATCGAGAACCTGAAACGCGCGATCGCCATTGACGGCAGCTACGCGCCGCTCTACGTGGCGCTGGCGCAGGCCTACACCGACCGTTACCTGTACGCCGAGGACAAGACGGCCGCCGAGAAGTTCCTGGACCAGGCGCTGCTGATCCTCGACGACGCACGCACGATCGACCCGAACTACCACGCCATCTACAACCAGCGCGGACTCGTCTACCAGTACAAGGGTGAGCTCGACAAGGCCGAGACCGCCTTCGAGCAGGCCCTGACGATCGCGCCCGACGACGCCGTGGTGCGCTACAACCTCGCCCAGGTCTACCTGTCCCAGGGCAAGCTCGACGAGGCGCTCGATATGCTGGCGCAAGGCGTGGCCCTCGATCCGACCTCGGCGCAGCTGCAGCTGCTTTACGGCAAGGTGCTGGCCGTCAAGGGCCGCCTGGTCGAGGCGGAGCAGGCGCTGGCCAAGGCCACCGAGCTGGCGCCGCTGAACGCGAGCACCTGGCTCAACCTGGGGCAGGTTTACTACCTCGAAAAGAAGTTCGCCGAGGCCATCGACACCCTGGACAAGGCGATCGAGCTCGACCCCCTCGGCTTCCCCGAAGCCTACTTCTACCTGGGGCGCTCCCACCTGGAGGCCGGCCACGTCGACGACGCGCGCCTCAACCTCACGAAGGCGATCAAGCTCGCTCCCGACAACGCCGACTACCACTACTGGCTGGCGCGGGCGCTGATGGCCGCGGGGGAGAACGACGCGGCCCGGACCGAGCTGGAACGCGCCCTCGAGCTCGCCCCCAACCACCAGGAAGCCAAGAAGGCCCTTTCCGCGCTCAAGTAGGCCCATCCAGGACCGCGGCCCGGGGCAAGCCCGGGCCCGTTCTTGCCGGTGCGATTATGTTTGAAACATAACGCCGCGCCACGTATGATGGATTCCATGAAACCGCGCCTGCGCCTCGACGTCTGGAGCCCGGAGCACGCCGCGCCGGAGGCGTCCCTCGCCCAGCCCCTTCCGGAGCTGCAGGCCGAGCCCGTCGCCGCGGACGGCCCCTGGGCGCCAAAGCGCGAGGTTTCGGACTGGGCGGGCCCGCTCTTCTTCGTGGACGGCCGGTTCCGCACCGACGCTCTGATCTACCTCGACGACGCGCCCGCCCTGCTCGTCAGCGTAGCCGTTGGGGCCGTGGGGCTCGAGTCCGAGCGCGCCTTCTACGACGAGGCGGCCTTCGCGGTGCGCCGCTACCTGGTCGCGCCGCCCGGCGCCTGGCCGGAGCCACGGTTCTCTCCGGCTTCGGGGCTCGACTATCAACTCGTCGAAGCCGACGGCGAGCCCGAGTCGTTGCGCACCGCGGCGATGGAGCGCCGGGCCTCGCTGGAGATGGCCCTGGGCGAGGGCCTCCTGGAGCGCCATCCCGGGGCGCTGATCCTCCACGACGGCCCGCTGCACCGGCTGCCGGCGGCTCAGACCGCGGGCCGGCTCGGCTTCGCCAAGACCCACCACCGCGGCTACCTGAACGCCGAGCGTGCGGCGTTGCTGGGTCGGCTGGCGGCGGGGGAGCGGACGCCGGTCTTCACCTTTACCCGCGGCGAGCACCGTTTCTATTCGTGGTACCTGCGCCTGCCGCTCGAGCCCGACCGGCCCTACGCGGCCGCGGCGACGCTCTTGCGGGTCGAGACCGCCGCGCCCGAGGCCGAAGCCCTGGAGCTTGCCCGGGTCGCGCTCGGCGTTTTTCCGCGCCTGGCCTCGCGGCCCTTCCGCGATCCGCGCGCCCCGCAGAACCTGGTGCCGGTGGGGGCGCTCGAGCGCGAGCTGGGGCGCAGGCTGGGGAGCGCGGCGCTCGTCCGTCGGCGTTTGCTCGAATACATCCAACGGGAGGCGGTATGAAGCAAGAAGCGATCGGCGTCGTCCTCGGCAGCCGCGAGGCGAGCCCCCTGGAGTTCTGGATCGGCATTCAAGATGGGCTGGTGCGCCTCGACGACGTGGTTTGGGTGGAGGCCGACCACGGAAGCCTCGCGGTCCGCTACTACGGCATGGTCGACCGGGTGCACAAGGTGCTGGAAGGCACCCAGTTCGACTCCGACACCTTTCTGGCCGCGGGCAACCTGATCCCCACCAACACCGCCTACGTCGCCCACGTGACCGTGACCCGGCTCGAGCCCGAGGAGTACCTGCCCCCGGACCCGGGCAGCCCCGTCTATCTGGCGCGGCAGGAAGCGCTGGAGAATGCCCTTTACTACGACCGCATGAAGCAGAAGCTGCCGGTCGGCTTCATGAAGAGCGGCGAGCCGGCCTACGTCAACCTCGCCTTCCTCGACGGTCGCCAGGGCGGCCACGTCAACATCTCGGGCATCTCGGGCGTGGCCGCCAAGACCAGCTACGCCCTCTTCCTGCTCCACAGCCTCTACACCTCGGGCGTGCTCGAGGACGCCGCCAGCGCCAAGACGCTGATCTTCAACGTCAAGGGGCAGGACCTCTTCTACCTGGACAAGCCCAACCGCGAGCTCGCCCCCGAGGAACGCGCGCGCTACCGGCGGCTGGGGCTCGAGCCCGAACCCTTTTCCAGCGTCGCCTTCTTCGCCCCGCCGCGGCTGGCCCAGGGGCAGGGCCACCTGGTGGCCGCGAGCAGCCGCGCCGAAGGGGTCAGGCCGTACCACTGGTCCATCGTCGACTTCTGCCAGGACGCCCTGTTGCCCTTCCTCTTCACCGACCGCGGGTCGATGAGCAACCTGGGTTTCTTGATCGACCACGTGACGGCACGCCTGGCGGCGCTGGCCCGCGGGCAGCAAGGTCCGGAGCTCTACGTGGACGACTGGCCCGAAGGGCCGACCGCCGAGGCCGGTGCTTTCGACTCGCTTGGCCGGATCAAGATCGACAGCTTCGGGCGGTTGGTGGACTATCTGGAGTTCCAGCTCTTGGGCGCCGAAGGCGAGGGCGAGGCGGCGAGCGGCAACCCTCAGTGGACCGCCCGCCAGCACACCGGCACCCTCCAGGCCTTCGTGCGCCGCCTGCGCGCCGCCGTTCGCAACGTGGGCCACCTCGTTCGCGGAGATGCGCCAGGCAACGTGCCCGATCCCTTGGGAAGTCCAGCACAAGTCAACGTCGTGGACCTCCACAACCTCAGCCCTCAGGCCCAGATGTTCGTGGTGGGGGCGCTTTTGCGCCGCGTCTTCGCCGCCAAGGAGTCGGAGCGTCACCGGGGCAAGGTCTTCGTGGTGCTCGACGAACTCAACAAGTACGCGCCGCGCGAAGGGGAGAGCCCCATCAAGGACATCCTGCTGGACATCGCCGAGCGCGGCCGCTCGCTGGGGGTCATCCTCATCGGCGCCCAGCAGACGGCCAGCGAGGTGGAGCGGCGGGTGGTGGGCAACGCCGCCATCCGGGTGGTGGGTCGGCTCGACGCCGCCGAGGCCGAACGCCCCGAGTACCGCTACCTGCCCGGAGCCTTCCGCGACCGGGCGCTGATCCTGCCCCAGGGCACGATGATCCTGCACCAGCCCGAGGTGCCCGTGCCCATCGCGGTGCAGTTCCCCTACCCCGCCTGGGCGACCAAGGCCAGCGAGGCGAACGAAGACGTCTCCGACGAGGCGCTCAAGGACGAGCTGGGGCTGTAATGTAGGGTGCCATATATGGCAAAATAGAACCATGAAGAAGACCACCGTCTACCTTCCCGACGAGCTGGACGCTTGGCTCGAGCAGCTGGCGCGCACGAAGGGAACGAGCAAGGCGGAACTGATCCGCGAGGCGCTGCGGCGCTATGTCGAAACGTCGGGGCGACTCCGCGGGCTACCCCCCAGCGTCGGCTCGGTTAAAGAAGACCTCGGCCTTCCCTCCGACGAGGTGAAACGCTGGCTGCGTGAGCACTGGGCGCACGACCTCGAGGTTTCTGAACCGTGATCACCCTCGACACCTCGGCCCTGGTGGCCCTGTTGCTGGAAAGCGACCCCCATCACGAGGCCATGGTTGCGCGCTTGCGGGATGAGCGGCCTCCGTTTTTGGTCCCCGAGCCGGTGCTGGCGGAGCTGGACTACCTGCTGAGCCGGCGCGTGGGGCCGCATGCGATCGTTCCCTTTCTCGCCGACGCCGTCGCTGGATACTGGAAGCTGATGCCCATCGCGCCCTACCTGCAACGCGCCGCGGAGCTCGTCGTGCGCTACGCGGACCTGCCGCTGGGGGTCGCCGACGCGGGGGTTGCGGCGTTGGCCGAGGCGCAAGGCGGCCGCGTCCTCACCCAGGACCGGCACTTTTACGTTCTTGCGAAGGACGGAACGATCGAGGTGGTCGGATGAGGCTCCTCCACACCGCCGACTGGCACCTGGGCAAGGTGCTCAAGGGGGTCGACCGCACCCCGGAGATCGCCGGCGCCCTAAGGGATCACCTGCGCATCGTGCGGGAGGAGAAGATCGACCTGGTGGTCGTTGCCGGCGACCTTTTCGACCGCCCGCGGGTGAGCGCCGAGGCCGAAGCGGCGGCCTTCGAGTTCTTTTTGGGGCTGCGCGAACTTGGGGTTCCGGCGCTGGTGATCAGCGGCAACCACGATTCGCGCCCGCGTCTGGAGGCGCTGGCGCCGCTCCTGGAGCTGGCCGGCGCCCACGTCCGCGGCGAGGTGCGGGTACGCGGCGAGGGCGGGGCGGTGCACCGGGAGTGGGGCGAAGCGGCGCTCCTGCCCTTCCTTTCCGAACGCCGCGCCGTCAAGGCGGCACAGCTGCTCGAGGCCGACGAGGGGAGCTGGCAGCACGGCTACTCGGAAACCGTCGGCAAGCTCATCGCCAACCTGACCGCGAATTTTGGGCCCGGACAGGTCAACCTGCTCGTCGCCCACCTGACCCTCGCCGGGGCCAACCTGAAGCTGGGCGGAGGGGAGTTCAGCTTCTACGTAGGCAACAGCTACGCGGTCGAGCCGGACAAGCTGCCGACGACCGCGACCTACGTGGCCCTGGGGCACATCCACCGGCAGCAGAAGGTTTCGGACGCGCCGGCGGCCTGGTACTCGGGTTCGCTGGTGCAGCTCGACTTCGGCGAGGGCGAGGACGCCGAGCGCGGTGTGCTGGTGGTGGAGCTCGAGGCCGACCGGCCGCCCGTCGTCCACCCCATCAACCCCGGCTGGGGCAAGCCGCTGCGCACCTTTCGCCTGGACCCGGACCGGCTGGACCGGCGCCTCGCCGAGGTGGAAAACTGGCCCGGTTACGCCAAGCTGATCCTCACCGGACCGGCCAACAGCGCCCTGCGCGAGCGGCTCTATCAGGAAAACGCGCACTTGCTCGAGGTCCGCTTCGAGACCGAGGCCCCCGATCCGCTGGTCGAGGCCGCGGCCGAGGTGGAGACGTTGAGCTGGCCCGAGGCCTACGAGCGCTACCTGCGCGAGGTGCGCGGCCTGGAACAGGCCGAAGCCTTGCTGGCCGCCTTCCGTGAACTCTACGAGGAGGGGCATGCGTCCGCTTAGGCTCGAACTCGAGGGGTTCGGCGCCTTTGCCCGGCAGGCTTCGGTCGACTTTTCCGACGTCGAGCTCTTCGCCATCACCGGCCCCACCGGTTCGGGCAAGACGACGCTGCTCGACGCCATGACCTTCGCTCTTTACGGCGAGACCCCGCGTATGGGACGCAAGGGGCTGAAGGCGCTGCTCCACCCCGGTGCGAAGAAGGCCTGGGTGCAGCTGGTCTTTCGGCTGGGGGACGAGGTCTGGCGGGTGACGCGGGTGATCGCCGGCAAGACGGAGGCGCGGCTCGAGCGCCAGCTGGGCGCCGAGTGGCAGCTGTCGAGTGCCTCGGAAAAGGTGAAGACGCTCAACGCCGCCGTCGAGCGGCTGTTGGGCCTCGACTACGACGCCTTCACCCGCGCGATCCTGCTGCCGCAGGGACGGTTCGACGCCTTTTTGAAGGGCGACAGCCGCGAGCGGCGCGAGCTGCTCTTCTCGCTCTACGGCCTGGCCGGCCTGGCCGGGCTGCGCGAGCGGGCGGTGGTGCGGCTGGGTGAGCTGCGTGAGCGTCTGGCGGCGGCGCAGCAGCGCGCCGAAGTTTACCGGGAGGCCAGCGAGGCGGCGGTGGAGGCGGCGCGCGAGGAGTTGCGAGGCCTGCGCGAGGAGCGCGAGCGGCTGGGCGGGGAGATCGAACGCCTGGAAAAAGAGGTCCGGCGGCTGGACGAGGTGGCCGAGCTGTGGCAGGAGAAGGCGCGCCTGGAAGCCCGCCGGCAGGCGCTCGCCGCCGAGGCCGGGCGGATGGCCGAGGTGGAGGGCTGGCTCGAGCGCGCCCGCGCGGCCGAGAAGGCGCTGCCCGAGGTGCTTCGGCTGGAAGAGGCGCGGGCGCGCCTCGCGAAGCAGGAACGCGAACTTGAAAAGCTGGAAACCGCGTACGAAGCGGCAAACAAGAAATGGGAAAAGCATAACGAAGCCTTCGACGAAGGCGAACTGGAAGCGCTGCGCGGCCGGGTGGCGACGCTGCCGCTGCTCGAGGCCAAGGCCCGCACGCTGGCGGTCCTTGGCGGAGCGGAGGGGCCGGGCCCGGCCGAGGCCTACGACGAGCGGGTCTACCGCGAGGCCGAGGAGCGCTTGCGGGCTTTGCGGGAGCGGCAGCGGGCGGCCGCCGAGGCGGAGCGCCTGCGCAAGCGCCGCGACGAGCTGGCCCGTCGGCGGGAGGAGCTGGCGGGGGAGCTGCGGCAGAAAAAAGCGGCGCTCGAAAGCCTGACTGCCGAGGGCAAGCGCGCGGCGGACGAGGTGGAAAGGCTGCGGGCCCGCTACGAAGAGGAACAGAAGCGCGCTTCGGTGGCCGCCTACCGCCACCTGCTCGAGCCCGGCAAGCCCTGCCCGCTGTGCCTGCAAGAGGTCGGCAGGCTCCCCGAGGCTACCGAAGCGGGCCCGCTCGCCCGGCTGGGGGAGGCGGTGCGGGCGAAGCAGGCCGAGCTGCAAGAGCTGCGCGACCGGTGGTCGGAAACGAGCGGCGAGGTCAAGGGCGTCGAACGTCAGATCGCCGAGCTGGACCAGCAGCTGGCGTTGCTCGAAGACGACCTGAAGCGCCTCGAAGCCGGCGCGCCGGTGGAGGTGGACGAGCTCGCGGAGCTGGAGCGGAGGCTCGCCGCCATGCGCCGAGGCCTCGCGGAAGAGGTGGCCCGCCAGACCGGCGGCCAGGAGCCGGGGGCCTACGCCCGCACGCTGCGCGAGCGTCTGGCCCGCCTGGAAAAGCAGGCCCGCGAGGGCGAGCGGCTGCGACGGCAGGTCGAAGAGGCGTCCGCCGCCTTGCGCGCGGCTCGGGAACGCCGCCAGGCGCTGGCCGAAGCGCTGGGGCCCTTGGAAGAGAGCGTTGCCGCCCTTTTGCAGCAGTTGGGGTTTGCGAGCGCCGCCGAGGTCGCCCCGGCGCGGCGCAGCCCCGAAGAACGGGCGCGGCTGGAAGCGCAGCTCGCGCGCTGGCGCGAGGAGCGCGGCTACGTCGAAAAGCGACTGGAAGAGGTCGGCCGGTTGCTCGAGAACAAGCCCCGGATCGAAGCGGCGGAGCTCGAGCAGAAGAAGGCGCAGCTCACCGGCCTCGGCCGGCGGAGGGCGGAGCTGGAGTCGCGGCTCGGTGCGGCCGAGGAGCGTCTCGAACGGCTCGAGCGCGACCTGCAGCGGAGGCGCGAGGCCGAAAAGGAGGCCGCCGCGTTGGTGCAGCAGGTGGGCGTCTGGGAACAGCTGGCCGAGGACCTGAAGGGCCATAAGTTCCCCGACTACCTGCTCGAACGCTTGCAGCTGGACATGCTGGCCCAGGCCTCCGAGCTGCTCTTCACCCTTTCCCAGCACCGCTACCGTTTCCGGCTGGCCGACGGCGTCTACCACGTCGAGGACCTCTGGACCGGTGCGCTGCGCCCGGCCAAGACGCTTTCGGGCGGCGAGACCTTTCTGGCCTCGCTCAGCCTGGCGCTTTCGCTCTCGGAACACCTTTCGCGCGGCCGCTTGGGGGCGCTCTTCCTCGACGAGGGTTTCGGCACCCTCGACGCCGAGGCGTTGGAGCTGGCCGCCGAGGTGCTGGAGGCGCTGCCCACCCAGGGGCGGATGGTGGGGGTGGTGACCCACGTTCCCGAGCTGGCGCAGCGCCTGCCGGCGCGGCTGATGGTCGAAAAATCTCCCCAGGGCAGCCGGGTGCGTTGGGAAGAATGAGCCGGCCCAAGCCCGGGCAACGGGTCCGCCGGTACGCCACGGGCGGCGGGGGTTCGCCGCCTGCGGGCGGGCAGGCGGCGGCCGACGCCGGTGCTATACTGGCCTCGGTTTGAGTAAGAAGCGCATATTGCACAACACCCTCATCGTCATGGCGGGGACCCTCGCCAGCCGGGTGCTGGGCGTGGTGCGCCAGGGCGTGCTCAACAACTTTTTCGACAAGGCCCTCACCGACGCCTTTTTGGTGGCCTACCGGGTCCCCAACCTTTTCCGTGAGATCCTGGCCGAGGGGGCGGTGACCAACGCCCTCATCCCCGTCCTTGCCGAGCTGCCCGAAGGCGAGCGCGAGCGCTTCAAACGGCGGTTTGCCGCCTTCTTGCTGGGGGTGAACCTGCTGGTCGTGGGGCTGGGGGTCCTCTTCGCACCGCAGCTGGCCGCACTGCTGCTGGCCGCGGATACGCCGCTCGACCCCGGACTCGTCACCTACCTGATCCGGCTGGTCATGCCCTTCCTGCTGGCCATCAGCATGTCCGCGCTCTTCGGGGCTTTCTTGCAGTCGGAAGAACGCTTCTTCGGCCCCAGCTTCGCGCCCCTGGCCTACAACGCGGCGGCGATCGCCGTGATGCTCGCCTGGCCGGGCAGCGCCACCGCCCTGGCGCTGGCCTATGTGCTGGGCGGCTTTCTGCAAGCGGCGGTGCAGGTTCCTGCGCTCAAGGGGTTCGCCCTCGAGCTGGCCTGGCATCCCGCCATCCGCCAGGCCTCGTTGCTGATGGCTCCGTTCGTCTTCACCACCTCCACGCGCCAGTTCCTGATCGTGGTGCTCTACGCCCTCATTACCGGCATGCCCGAGGGGGCGGTGACCGGGTTCAGCAACGCCGACATGACCTACCTGATGGCGTTGGGGTTGTTCTCGGTCTCGCCGGCGACGGCGCTCTACCCGCGGCTCTCGGCGCTCGCCGCCGCGGGCGACGGCGCGGGCTTCGCACGGCTTTTGGGGCAGGGGCTCGAGCGGGTGGCCGTGCTGCTCGGCTGGTCGGGTGCGCTGATGGCCGCGCTCGCGCCCTGGATCGTGGCCGTGCTCTTTGCCTGGAAACCGGGTTTCGACGCCGACGTCTTCCGCTTCAGCGTCGAGGCGATGCGGGCCCTGGGCCTGGCGCTGGTGCCCTGGGGGCTGTACAACCTCTACGTGCGGGGGCTGTACGCCCAGAAGCTGATCCGGGCGGCCGTGCAGATCAGCGCCGGCCTGCTCCTGCTCAACACCCTTGGGTACTACCTGCTCGTACCCTACGGAATGTTCGTGCTCAACCTGGCGACGCTGGGGGCGGGGCTGGTGGGCCTGGGGTGGATGGTGGTCCTGTACGGACGGGAGAAGGTGCTCGAGCCTGCCCGGCAAGGCGCGCTCGTCCTCAAGGTGGCGCTCGCCATGCTGGGCGGCGGCTTCGCGGCGGGCTGGGCGGCGGCGGGGGTGGGGCCGGCGCGCGACCTCGCGGTTTCGCTCCTTCCCTTGCTGGCGGGTGCGGCCGCGGGCAGCGCGGTCTATTTTCTGGCCGCCCGTCTGCTGGGTCTGCCCGTCCGCCTGGGGCGGTAGGCTGCGGGCCGTGGCTTCTCGCTTTCTCCGCAGGCCTTGGCGGGACGACCGCGCCGCCTTGGCGCGGCTCAGCCCTTTGCAGGCCGTCGGGCACGGGGCCGGGCAGAAGGCGCATCAAAAACAAGCGCTCGGCACGCGCGTCGCAACACCCCCATCCCGGCCCTCCCCGAGGGGCGTGTCTCCTCGTGCGGCGAGCAAGCCGTGGAGAAACGACGCGGCCTTGGCTCCGTACCGTCTCCGGGGCCAAGGCTGTAAGCAAAGCCGAAACTTCGTCGCCGTTGACGAGCCCATCACGAGCCGCTTTTGCCGTTTCCCCGGACGGGTGGGCCTGGTGGTGAACGAGATCCGGGGCCTGCCCTGAACTTGATTCAGGGCCCATGCTCGGCGATAAGCGGAGATTTCGTCGCTGCTGACAACCCACTACAAGCCACGGGCCGCTTGCCGCAAGCCTTGCCGTTGCTGCTTACTACGTACTACGAACCGATGGCGCGGGCCTGCGTGCCCGCCCCTACAATGCACCACGAACTACATACCGAGTACCACGCACCGCCTTATTACGGCTCCAGCCGGTGCCGGTCGCGCGGGAAGGCGCGGGCGTAGCGCACGTTGGGGAGGCCGATCAGCTTTTGCGTGAAGCGCTCGGCGCCGATGGCGAAGCCGCCGTGCGGGGGCATGCCGTACTTGAAGACCTCGATGTAGTCGCGGAAGCGTTCAGGATCCATGCCCTTCTTTTCGAGCTGCTGCACGATCACGTCGGGATCGTGGATGCGCTGCCCACCCGAGGTGATCTCGAGTCCGCGGAAGAGCAGGTCGTAGCCGCGGGTCAGGCCGTCGCCGGTGGGGTAGGTGTAGAAGGGGCGCACCGCTTCGGGGTACCGGACGATGAAGACGAAGTCAGTGCCGTACTTCTCCGCAAAGTACGCCCCCAGCGCCCGCTCGGCTTCGTCGTTGAGGTCGGCGCCCATGCCCAGGCCCAGCTCCTCCTTGACGATGCGCTTGGCCTCGGCGTAGGGCACCCGCGGAATCTCGCGCGGCAGCTTGGGCAGCTCCACCTCCAAGAGCGCGAGCTCGGGCCCCGCCGACAGGGCCGCCTCTTCCAGCATCGCCCGCACCAGCTCCTCTTCGAGGGCCATGACGTCCTCGTCCGACTCGATGAAGCCCATCTCCACGTCGAGGCTCAGGTACTCGTTCAGGTGGCGGCTGGTGGCGTGCTCCTCGGCGCGCCAGACCGGGGCCACCTCGTAGACGCGCTCGTAGACGCCCACCATGATCTGCTTGTAGAGCTGCGGGCTCTGGGCCAGGTAGGCCGGCTCGCCGAAGTAGTCCACCTCGAAGAGGTTGGCTCCGCCTTCGGCGCCGGCGCGCACCAGCTTGGGCGTGAAGATCTCGGTGAAGCCCTGGCTGTCCAGGTACTTGCGGAAGCCGCGGACCAGGGCCGACTGGATCTTGAGCGGGGCGCGGGCCTTCTCGCCGCGCAGGGTGACGTAGCGGTAGGTAAGCAGGGTTTCGGGGTTGGCGCGCCACTCCTCTTTGGGTATTTCCACCGGCGTGGGCTGCTGCGAGGGCTGCAGCACCTCCAGATCCTCGGCCTGGACCTCGTACCCTCCGGGGGCCTTGGCGTTTTGCACCGCGACGCCGCGCACCCGCACGGCCGACTCGGGTAGGGGCAGCCTCAGCCCGCCGGGCAGCACCACCTGGACGATGCCGCTGCGGTCGCGCAGGAGGATGAACTGAATCCCCCCCAGGTCGCGCCGCCAGTGCAGCCAGCCCTGAAGCTCGACCTCTTCGCCTGCCTTGCCCGGTACCTCGCTCGTCATCGTTCGTTCCATCGTCGTCCTCTTTCACGAAAAAGCCCCCGGTTCAATAGGGAACCGGGGGGAAGGCCACGTTCCCCCGCTAGCGGTCGTTATTCAGCAGCCCGCGCATGCTAATGCAAGTCTATGCGCTCACGCTTAGAAGGTCAATACGCCTTCGAGTGCTAAGACAAATACCCTTTGCTCATATTTCTACAGCTTGAATCGATTTCCTCAATTAAGACTTCGATAAATGATTTCCAACTTTTAACATGGTGCTTTTTTAATGTCTGTGGGACTTTACCGGTGTGTACAATTTCACCACGCAAGATGACGAACGAGTCTAAGGCGTTTGATACGGAGACACCAGAATCTCCTTCTAGGCCGACGCTGCTATCCATCGTATGCTCAGGAATGGCATCGAATACGGAATGCGGTAAGCTAGCAAAAACATTTTCCAAGCCAGCCAACTCTAGTAAGTGTTGAACACTAGAAGACTTCGCGGTGTTTAAGCCATGCCTGCTGCCGTTACCCACCGCTTCAGTTTGTACGAGTTCAAGCCATAGCTCCCGCCACCCTGGGTGAACTAGAAGCTCCCATGCAGATTTTCCTTCAAGTTTCTTACGAACTTTGTTAGGTAGTTTGGAGGGCTCAATGACTGGGGCTAGATTGCTAACTATTTCGATGGCAAGCTGCTCAATGTAATTTTCCCAAATACCATAAATGAATACGATAGTTGCAGCAAAAAGAGCCCGCTCTGCCGTAGACGGTTTCCCGCCTGTTGATTTAACAAACTGGAACAAATCGTCAACAGTCTTTAGCGCGTTTCGAGCGTGCTTGTATGACTGTGTTGCCTTTTTGGTTCACGAAGACTTCATCTATGCACCCTTTTTATCTGTCTATATCAAGCTTCCCAGGCCTTGAGCAGCTCAAGCAGCTCTCCCGGCTTGCAGACGGTGAAGAACGACTCGCGCACCTCTTCCTGGCGCACGAACTGGCCGTGGTGGTCCGCGAGCAGCGCCTCCCGCACCTCCTCCGGTTTGATGCGCACCTTTTCCAGCTTGAGGTCGCCCGAGGGGGCGTAGTAGACCCGGTAGACCAGCCCCACCTGGCGGCGTTCGGCCTCGAGGCCGTTTTCGTTCTCCCAGACCTCGTAATCCAAAGCCTGCAATACCTTGCGTGCGTCGTCCAATGCAACCTTCGCGCTCATGGCAGCACCTCCAGTTGGCTGGGGCCGTTGATGATGATCTCGTAATAGCCTGCGTAAATCTTCACCCTCCCCGTCGCCCGCACCCTCTTGCCCAGGTAGGCCTCGGGGAAGGGCTGGTCGAACTGGCCGTAGACCCGCGGGAAGAAGACCAGGCGGAAGGCGTCGGGGGTGTCCTCGAACTTCAGGAAGGCCACGCCGGTGCGGCTCTCGACCGCGGCTATGCGCCCCTCCACGGTCACGATGCGGCCGTAGTACTTGGGCGCCTCGGTCCAGGGGATCACCCCTTCCACCGGCGGCAGCAGGAACGGGTTGTCGGGCCGGGCTTCCCGCCAATCGCGCTCCATGGTGCGCAGCAGCCGGAAGAAGGCCTCGGGCTCGCCCGCGGCGGTGAGGATTGCGCCCAGCTCGCGGTTGGCGTTCATCGAGCTCTGGCTCATGTTGATCGAGCCCACGAGCGCGGTGTTGCCGTCGGCGACGATCACCTTGGCGTGCACGTAGGGGCTGGGGAGGTAGCGCAGCCGCACGCCGGCCTTGCGCAGGCGCTCGGCGCCCGGCACGAAGTAGGTGTTCTCCTCCGGGTCGGCGGGGCTGCCGACGAGGCGCACGTCGACGCCGCGACGCACCGCCTCCTCCAGGGCGGCGATGACCTCTTCGTCCACCATCCCCGCCTGCTCCAGGAAGAGGGTGGAGCGCGCCCCGCGGATGAGGCCCAGCACCTTCTCGCGGGCGTTGCCCTCGCGCACCCCGCGCACGACCCGATCCGGGCTCCAGACGAGGCGGGCCTGCGAGAGGTCGATGCGCTCGCCGTGCCAGTCGGCATCGAAGACGCGGGCGATCTCGGCGACCCAGTCGGGGCGGGCGGTGACGAGCATGTACTCGCGGTTGGCCTTGAAGGTGGACCCGGTGAGGTTGCCGCTGCCGAACCAGGCGATGCGGTCGTCGACGACCATGCTCTTTTCGTGGACGAAGACGAATCGGAAGGGTTTGGAGAGGCGCAGTTCCACGCCGCGGTCGCGCAACGCGCTGATCACCTCCATGCTGGGGCGGCCGCCGGCGGGCTCGCGCTCCATCAGCACCCGCACGTTCACCCCGCGCTCCACCGCGCGGCCCAGGGCCTCGATCACGTCCATGCGGCTGGGGGTCCAGAGGTAGATCTTGAGCCGGATCGTGGACTCGGCGCCGTCGATGAGTTGGATCAGCGGCTTCACGCCGTCGTCGGGCTGAACCCAGAGCGTGGGGCCGGGGGCGGAGAAGGCCAGTCCGAACAGGGCGAGCAGGGCGAAGATGCGTCCGCGCATGGATCCTCCTAAGGGCATTCTAGACCGCGGGCGCGGAAGCGTTGGTTAATCGGCCGGTTCGATCCGGCGCAGCTCGGCCTGGCTCCAGGCGGCTTCGACCAGGGCGGGCACGTCCAGGCGTGACTCGGCGCGTTCGAGCTGCTCGGGGGTGCTCTTGGTGGCGGGGCGTTTGGGTTCGAGGAAGCTGCAGCAGTCCTGCTGAGGTTGGATCGAGATCTCGTAGCTGCCGATGCGCCGGGCCTCGACGATCACCTCGGTCTTGTCCATGCCGATGAGCGGGCGCAGCACCGTCATGGCGACCGCCCGTTCGACGGCGTGCAGGTTCTCCAACGTCTGGCTCGCCACCTGCCCCAAAGCGTCGCCGGTGACCAGCGCCCCCGCGCCCTCACGTTCGGCGGCGCGCTCGGCGATGCGGTACATGAAGCGGCGGTAGAGGAGGGTGCGGTAGCGCTCGGGGCTGTGGGCGAAGATTTGCTCCTGGACCTCCGCGAGCGGCACCACGTAGAGGCGCGCGGGGCCGTGCCAGCGGGCCAGCACCTCGAGCTCGGCCACCGTCTTGCGCAGCGAGTCGAGGCTGGTGTGGGGGTAGGAGTGGAAGTGGACGTAGACGGGGCGGGCGCCGCGCTTGGCCATGCGCCAAGCGGCGACGGGGGAGTCGATTCCGCCGCTTATGAGCACGACCACCCTTCCGCTCGCGCCCACGGGGAGGCCGCCGGGACCGGGGACGCGCTGAGCCGAGGTGTAGACCCAGGCTTCGTCTTCGTAAAACTCGACGAAGAGCTCCACGTCCGCACCCTTGAGCCGCACCGGGCGGCCGGTGACCTCCACGATGCGCGCGCCGATGGCGCGCTCGGCCTCGGGCGAGGTGAAGGGCAGCCGCTTGTTGGCGCGCTTGGCGCGCACCCGGAAGCTGCCGGGGTGCGCTTCGAGCAGCTCGAGGGCCAGCGCGGCGATCCGATCGAAATCCACCGGAGCGGTGCGCACCCGGGCGAAGTAGGCCACCCCGAAGACGCGGGCCAGCCGCGTCTGGGTATCGGCCGCGCGACCGGATTCCACCTCGACGAGCAGGCGGCCGTGCAACAGCCGCACCGTCGCTTCCGCCCCCAGGGCGTCGCGCAGGCGCTGCGCCAGCAGCTGCTCGAAGTGGCGGCGGTTCTTGCCCTTGAGCCCGATCTCGTGGTAGTGGACCAGGAAGCGCGCGGGTTCTACCACCGGAACAACCTCCGGGCGTTGGCGTCGGTGATGCGTTCCATCTCCTCGAAGGCGACGCCGCGGGCGAGCGCCAGCGCCTCGAGCGTGTAGCGCACGTAGGCGGGTTCGTTCTTCTTGCCGCGTTTGGGGACCGGCGGCAGGTAGGGGCTGTCGGTCTCGACGAGCAGCCGGTCCGCGGGCAGCGCGGCCGCGGCCTCGCGCAGGCGGGCGTTCTTCTTGTAGGTCAGGTTGCCCGCGAAGCTGACGTAGCCCCCGAGGTCGAGGCCCGTTTCCGCCAGCTTCATGTCGCCGCCGAAAGCGTGCAGCACGAAGCGGGGCGGGCGGTGCTCCCGCAGCCAGGCTTCGAGGTCGCGCTCGGCGGCGTCGCTTCCCTCTTTCGAGCGCACGTGGAAGACCAGGGCCAGGTCGTGTTCGATCGCCAGCTCGAGCTGGAAGTCGAGCAGCCGGAACTGGGCCTCGGGGGTGGCCGCGTCCCAGTAGTAGTCGATTCCCGTCTCGCCGCTGGCGCGCACGCGCGGATGGGCGGCGAGCGCACGCAGCCGCTCGGCCACCTCGTCCGAGAAGGCTTCGGCCTCGGTGGGGTGCAGCCCCACGCCGGCGTAGACGTTGGACCAGGCCTCGGCGAACCCCAGCGCCGCCGCGCTGCTCGTCGTATCGGTGCCCAGGCTGAGCACCGCGTGCAGGTCGCGGGCGCGCTCCAGGGCTTCGCTGGGGGCTTCAAGGCGGTCCAGGTGGGCGTGGGTGTCGGTCATGCCGAACGTAGGGTAGCACAAAAGTCTAACCGCCCTGGCCAGGGGCTTATTTCCCATGCGTAGGCTCACAAAACTAGTGCTAGAATGAGCGGCGGTTTTGGGGCCGGAGCCCCAACCCCTACGGAGGGTAAGATGCGAGACGTAACGCTGGCCATCGCCGGTTCGGGTGGGGACGGGGTAATCACCGCAGGTGATTTCATCGTCCAAGCCGCGGCCCGGAAGGGTCTTCATGCCTTCATGCTCAAGTCCTACGGGCCTCAGATCCGCGGCGGAGAATCTTCGGCGCGGATTCGCATATCGGACCGGCCCATCTACAGTCAGGGCGACTACGTCGACTTCCTGGTCGTCTTCAGCTGGAAGGACTTCAACCGCTTCCTCGACGAGATCCAGTTGCGGAAGGGGGCGGTGGTCCTCTACGACGAGGCCGACACCACCCCGCGCGAAGAGTTTCCCATCGACGCGGACCTCGAGGTCGAATACATCGCCGTGCCTTTCAAGAAGATGGCCGCCGAGGAGATCAAGGTCCCCCTTACCAAGAACATGGTGGCCTTGGGGGTGATCTCCGAGCTGCTGCACCTTCCCCTCGAGGCCATCAAGGACGCGGTCATGAAGAAGTTCGGCAAGCGCAAGCCCGAGGCCGCGCAGGTGAACCTGCAGGCCATCGACCTGGGCAAGGCTTGGGTGGGCGAGCACCTGCCGCAGGGGACCCAGGTCGCCCTCGACGCCGAGGGCTCGGGCGAGCCCAAGCTGGTCATGACCGGCGACGACGCGGTGGCCTTTGGCGCCATCCACGCCGGCGTCAAGGTTTTCACCGGCTACCCCATCACCCCGGCAAGCCCGATCCTCGAGTTCCTCTCCAAATGGCTGCCCCACTTCGGCGGCGCCGTGGTGCAGACCGAGGACGAGATCGCGGCCATCACCTACGCGATCGGCGCCAGCTGGGCCGGCAAGCAGGCCATGACGGCTTCGAGCGGCCCCGGCATCGCGCTCAAGCAGGAGGCCTTCGGCCTCGCGGCGATGGCGGAGATCCCCCTAGTCGTCGTCAACGTCCAGCGCGTCGGCCCCTCCACCGGCATCCCCTCCAAGAGCGAACAGGCCGACCTCTTCCAGGCCGTCGGCGGCACCCACGGCGACGTGCCCCGGGTCGTCCTTGCCCCCAGCGACGTCGAGGACAACTTCCAGGTCGCGGTCGAGGCCTTCTACCTGGCCGAGAAGTACCAGATCCCGGTGATCATCCTTTCCGACCAGTTCCTGGGCGAGCGCAGCGAGACCGTAGAAGCCGACGTGCTCTTCGCCCGCAAGCGGGTGATCAGCCGCCAGCTGGCGGGGGCCAACGACCTCAAGGAGTACAAGCGCTACAAGCTCACCGACACCGGCGTCTCGCCCATGGCCGTGCCCGGGATGCCCGGCGGCCAGCACATCATCAGCGGCCTCGAGCACCACGAGGACGGTCGCCCCACCTCGAGCGGCACCCTGCACCAGGTCATGAGCGAGAAGCGCGCCCGCAAGCTGCCCCTGATCGCCGAGGAGTCGGGCTTCGTGCGCGTCTACGGCGATGAGGACGCCGAGCTCGCCGTCCTGGCCTGGGGCTCGTCCAAGGGCGCGGTGCGCGAGGCCATCGAGCGTGCTCAGGCGCAGGGCCTCAAGGTGAAGGCCATCGTGCCCCAGCTCATCTACCCGATCCCCGAGAAGGCCCTCGACGAGGCGCTCAAGGGCGTGAAACGCGCCGTCGTGGTGGAGCTCTCCTTCGGGGCGCAGTTCTACCGCTACCTGCGCGCCTACTACGACGGTCTGCCCAAGGAGACCTACTCCTACGCGCGATCGGGCGCCAACCCACTGTTGGTGAGCGAAGTCTTCGATACCATCAAGGAACACGCGGCCGCCCTCGGCGCGCTCCAGGAGGCCTGAGATGGAACCGGTAAAGCTGACCGCCAAGGACTACAAGACCTCCGTTCCCATCGTTTGGTGCCCGGGCTGCGGCGACTTCGGCGTGCTCAACGCCATGCAGCAGGCGGCCGCCGAGCTGCAGCTGCCGCCCGAGAACCTGATGGTCGTCTCCGGCATCGGTTGCTCGAGCCGCATCGCCGGCTACATCAACAGCTACGGCTTCAACTCGATCCACGGCCGCGCCCTCCCCATCGCCGCGGGGGCCAAGCTGGCCCGCCCCGAACTGACCGTCTGGGTTTCGGGTGGCGACGGCGACGGCTACTCGATCGGCACGAACCACTTCGTCCACACGATCCGCCGCAACCCCGACATCACCTACATCGTGATGGACAACCACATCTACGGCCTCACCAAGGGCCAGGTCTCGCCGACCACGCCCCACGGCGACGTGACCAAGTCGACCCCGCAGGGCAACCCCGAGCGCCCGCTCAACCCGCTGGCGCTGGCGCTCGAGCTGGGGGCCACCTTCATCGCCCAGGGCTTTTCGGGCAACGTCAAGCACCTGCGCGACCTCATCGTCCAGGCCACCCGGCACAAGGGCTTTGCGCTCGTGAACGTCAAGAGCCCCTGCGTGACCTTCCGCGGCCGCCAGGAGTTCAACGTCATTCGCGAGCACGGGGTCTACCTCGACGAGAGCCACGACCCCAGCGATTGGAACCAGGCCCACGAGGTCACCCAGTGGACCGACAAGGTGCCCCTGGGGGTGATCTACAAGATCGAAGGCGTGCCCACGCTCGAGGGCGTGGCCGAGGAGGCGCGCGAGAAGGCGCGCGAGCGCCGCAGCTTCGAAAGCACCACCGAGCTGATCGAGGTTTTCCGCTAGCGCCCGCCTCGTTCGGACCGGGCCCCGCCGGCGCGGGGCCCTTTTCGGTATGCTGCGGGCATGGCACGCCGAACCTGGTGGTGGATTTCGCTGATCGTGCTGCTCGCCGCCTGCGCTCCGCGCCTGCAGGGCGTGGATCCTTCCCGGCCGCCAAGCCCCGAACAGTGGGATCCGCAGCCGGCACCGATCGAGTGGTGGTACGTCTCCGCCTACCTGCCCGACGACGGGCTCGCCTTTCACTGGGCCTTCTTCAAGTACTACGCCCCCGAGGGGTACCGGGTCGTTGGGCTGCCGGCGCGAGCGGTCTTCCCGTATCCCTTTGCCAGTGAGCACCTGGCCGTCACCGACCTGCGTGCGGATCGGTTCGACTTCCAAGAGCGCCACGACTTCCCCGAGCTGCGCGCAGAGGTGCGCGCGAACCCGCTCTTCCTCGACCTCGACGGCTGGCGCTTCCAGCGCACGCCCGAAGGCTTCCGCCTGCAGGCCGGTTCCGTGGACGTGACCCTGACGCCAACCAAGCCGTCCGTGGTCCACCCCCCGGGCTGGTCGGGCACGGCCGAGACCGGCCGCATGTACTACATCTCCTACACCCGCGCCGAGCTGCGCGGCACCGTTCTGGGCCGCGAGGTTCGCGGCACCGCCTGGATCGACCACCAGTGGGGCGAGCAGATGAGCGGCGTGGCCGCGCTCTGGGACTGGTACGGCGTTCACCTTACGAACGGCGACGACCTTATGCTCTACCGCATCCGCGACGCCCAAGGCAACCTCAAGGTCTTGCACGCCACCCGTGTGGACGCCCTGGGCCGGGCCACCCGGCTTGAAGGGGTGCGGATGGAACCGCTCGCCTACTGGTCCTCGCCGGTCACCGGCCTGCGCTACGCGGTGGCCTGGCGGGTGGAGGGGGAGGGCTGGCGCCTGCAGCTCAAGCCGCTGCGCCTGGCGCAGGAGATCCGGCCTCCGGGCCTCCCCGTGGCTTACTGGGAGGGTCCGGTCGAGGGCTCGGGTACCTGGTTCGGTGAGGACGTGCGCGCTTGGGGGATGGGCGAGTTCGTGGGCGGTCGTTACCGTCGCTGAACCCCTGCCGCCGGGTGGAACCCGTGGAATTCGTGCGGTATGAAAAGGGAAATAATTCACGAACGAGAAGCGTTCCGGGTTTCACAAACCGAAAAAAAGGCGGGCACGGCCCGCCTTCGCGACGATCGGGGAGGGTCAGGCGCCGACGAGCTTGCGCGCTTCCTTGAGGATGCGCTTCACGGTACCGGTGTCCCCGGCCTCGCAGTAGATGCGCAGCAGCGGTTCGGTGCCCGAGGGACGGAAGAGCAGCCAGGCGCCGCCTTCGAGGTGGAGCTTGACGCCGTCCAGGGTTTCCACCCCCTCGACTCTAAAGCGCCCCACGCGGTCGGGCGGCGCCTCGCTAAGGCGCTTCATCACGCCGTCGCGCGCCTCGGGGCTCGCCACCTTCAGGTCCAGGCGGTCGAAGGCGTGCGAGAGCCCCACGAGCTCCTCGATCTCGGCGAACTGTTCTCCCAGGCCCTTGCCGGTGGTCACCACGCTTTCGAGCAGCAAAAGAGCGTTGAGGATGCCGTCGCGTTCGGGGATGTGGCCGGCCACGCCGATGCCCCCCGACTCCTCGCCGCCGATGAGCACGTCGCCCTTCAGGAACTCGTCGGTGATGTACTTGAAGCCGACGGGCGTGGTCACGACCTCGAGCCCCAGCTTCTCGGCCAGCCGGTCCACCACCTGCGAGACCGAGAAGGTCTTGACCACCCGCCCGCGCAGCCCCTTGCGGTGCAGGTGGTGCAGCAGCACCGCGAAGATCTGATGGCTGTTGAAGTAGGCCCCGCCGGCGAGCACCGCGCCGATGCGGTCGGCGTCGCCGTCGGTGACCGCGGCGAAGACCGGGTCCTGTTCGGCGCTCATCACCGCGCGCAGGGTGACCAGGTTCTGAGGAATGGGCTCGGGATGCACGCCGTAAAAGAGGGGGTGGGGCACGCCGTGGAGCTCGCGCAGGTCGAGCGCCAGCCCTGCGTGCTTCACGAAGCCGGCGAGCCAGCCGCCGCCGGCCCCGCCCATGGCGTCGTGGTAGAGCGCGCCGGAGTAGCTCTTTAGGGCGCTCAGGTCTACGATCTGGGCGAGCCGATCGTAGTAGGCCTCGCGCAGGTCGAAGCGTTTCACCGCCTCCGGC
>JALSIA010000012.1 GCA_026981865.1 Thermaceae bacterium | reverse complement strand
AATGCCCTCCTCGGCCCCCTCGACGTAGCGGTTTCGGTCGGTGTCTTCGATGCGCACGATGAACTTCCCGTCGTTCTTGCGTGCCCAGACGTAGCTGAAGATGCCGATGTAGGCGGTGCCGACGTGCGGGTAGCCGGTGGGGCTGGGGGCGATGCGGGTCTTGACCATACCGCAGGTATTGTACTAGGTGGCGGATGAAAAGCCTGGATCCGCGTGGTCTGCCCGCGCCTTCCGCTGCTCAGCCCGCGCACCAAGATTCGTCTGTACGGCGTGCAAAACGGCCGCGAGGACCGTTCCTGTCGTGGTATGCTGGGCTTCGTTAAACAACCCGTTCCCGAGTGCCACCTCCCGGCGCAGCGTGCATTTCGGGCGAGGGGAAAGGAGAGGTGTATGAACCACCGGTTGACCAAGATTCTGGCCGTGGCCGCGTTGCTGGCGGCAACCTTCCTGGGGGGCGCCTTCGCCCAGAAGCTCGTGATCGAGAGCTGGCGCACCGACGACCTCAAGCTCTGGAAGGACGTGATCATCCCCGCCTTCAACAAGCATTATCCCGACATCGAGGTCGTCTTTGCACCCACCGCGCCGGCCGAGTACAACGCCGTGCTCGACAGCAAGCTGCAGGCGGGCACCGCGGGCGACCTGATCACCTGCCGGCCCTTCGGTAAGTCGCTCGAGCTCTTCAACAAGGGCCACCTGGCGCCGCTCGACGACCTGCCCGGCATGGAGAACTTCACCGACTTCGCCAAGGTGGCCTGGACCACCGACGACGGCGCGACCACCTACTGCGTGCCCATGGCCTCGGTGATCCACGGCTTCCTCTACAACAAGGACCTCTTCGCCAAGTACGGGTTCCAGCCGCCCAAGACCTACGAAGAGTTCATGGAGCTGCTGGCGCAGATGAAGAAGAAGGCCCCGGCGCTGGCGCCGCTGGTCATGGGCACCAAGGACCAGTGGGAGGCCGCCACCATGGGCTGGCACAACATCGCGCCCAACTACTATGGGGGCGAGGCGGGCCGCCGCGCCTTCCTGGCCGGCAAGGAGGGCTTCCACACCGACGGCTTCCTCGAGGCCTACAAGGCGCTGGCCCAGTGGGCGCCCTACCTGCCGCGCGGCTACAAAGCGGTCAGCTACTCCGACGCCCAGCAGCTCTTCACCCAGGGCCGCGGTTTCATCTACCCGGCCGGGTCGTGGGACATCGGGGTCTTCCGCCAGATGAACCCCAAGCTCAACATGGGCGCCTTCAAGGCCCCGCCGCCCGCGGGCGCGACCAAGAGCTACATCAGCGACCACCAGGACATCGCCCTGGGCCTCAACCCGGCGAGCAAAAACCCGGAGGCGGCCAAGAAGTTCCTCTCGTGGCTGACCACGCGCGAGTTCGCCGAGCTCTACGGCAACGCCCTGCCCGGCTTCTTCCCGCTGCACAACTACGACATCACGATCAGCGATCCCGTGGCCAACGAGTTCCTCTCCTGGCGCCAGACCAGCGAGGGCACCTTCCGCATGACCTACTACAAGCTCTCGGATCAGAAGCCCGACGCCGAAACCGACCTCTGGACCGCTTCGGTCAACATCCTCAACGGCAAGATGCAGCCGGAGGAAGCGGCCAAGTGGATGGAGTGCCGCCTGGCCTCGTGGTACGGGCCGCACAAGCACTTCGCCAGCGAGTTGAACTGCAAGTAGGCCCTCCGCGGCGGGGAGGCTTCGGCCTCCCCGCCCCATTTCAAAGTCCGGAGCCTGAAGCATGAGGCGAAAACCGTTCCCCTGGCACATCACCGTCTTTCTTGCCCCGGCGGTGATCGTCTACACCGTCTTCATGATCTACCCCATGCTGGCGTCGCTCAAGTTTTCGCTCTACCAGACCGTAGAAGAGGGCCGGCAGGTCTTCGTGGGCCTGGGCAACTACGCGAAGCTGCTCACCGACCCCATTTGGAACGAACCTTTTTGGAACGCCTTTTGGAACAACGTCGTGTTCTTCGTCATTCACATGACGCTGCAAAACCCGATCGGCCTCTTCCTGGCCGTGCTGCTGGCCGCAAACATTCGCGGCGCCTGGATCTACCGCACCATCATCTTCACCCCCACCATCCTCTCGGTGGTGCTGATCGGCTTCGCCTGGAAGCTGATCCTCAGCCCCACCTGGGGCATCTGGTTCCCGCTCCTCGACCGGCTGGGCCTCGGCGACAACGAGGTGGCCATCGCCCTCTTGGGCAACGAGTCCTCGGCGCTGATCACGCTTTCGCTGATCTCGGTCTGGCAGAACATCGGCATTCCCATGATGCTCTTCCTGGCCGCGCTGATTCGCATCCCCCACGAGCTCATCGAGGCCGCCCAGGTGGACGGCGCCGGCAGCTGGCGCATCTTCTGGCGCATCCAGTTCCCTCTGATCGTGCCCACCGTGGGCATCGTCGCCATCCTCACCTTCATCGGCAACTTCAACGCCTTCGACCTGATCTACGCCACCCAGGGCGCGCTCGCGGGACCCGACTTCTCCACCGACATCATGGGCACCTTCTTCTTCCGCACCTTCTTCGGCTTCCAGCTGCGCCCGGGCGACCCCAACATGGGGGCGACGGTCGCGGGTATGATGCTGCTCATCATCCTCGCCGGGGTGCTCCTCTACCTCTACGGCTGGCAGCGGCGCATGGAGGAGGTGCAGTTCTGATGCGCCACCGCTGGGCCCGCCTCCTCAGGACCGCCGGCATCCACGCCGCCCTGCTCGCCTACAGTGCGCTCGTCCTCTTTCCGATCCTGCTCGTCCTGATGAATTCCTTCAAAGACCAGATGGCCATCTTCGGCGAGCCGCTCGCGCCCCCCACCCCCGAAACCTTTTCCGTCGCCGGCTACCTGACGCTCTTCGACGTGGCCAATTTCGGGCGCTACTTCCTCAACAGCCTGATCGTCACCGCGGTTTCGCTGGTCCTGATCGTGCTGCTGGGGGCGATGGCGGGCTGGGCGCTGGCCGAGTACCGCTTCCGCCTCAACACCTTCATGGCGCTCTACCTGGCGCTGGGCATCATGGTGCCCATTCGCCTGGGCACGGTGGGCATCCTACGGCTCATGGCCGACTGGAACCTGGTCAACACCCTGGCGGCACTGATCTTCGTCTACACCGCGATGGGGCTGCCGCTCTCGGTCTTCATCCTCAGCCGCTTCTTCGCGCAGCTGCCGCCCGACTTCAAGGACGCCGCCCGCATCGACGGGGCCAGTGAGTACCGTATCTTCACGCTGGTGCTGCCGCTGGTGCGGCCGGCGCTGGGCACGGTGGCGGCGATCAGCATGATCCCGGTCTGGAACGACCTCTGGTTCCCGCTCATCCTGGCGCCGTCGGAGGAGACCAAGACGATCGTGCTGGGGGCCCAGGTCTTCCTGGGGCAGTTCCTGAACGACTGGCAGGCGGTGCTGGCGGCGCTCAGCCTGGCCATGATCCCGGCGGTGCTCCTGTACATGCTCTTTTCCAAACAACTCATCCGCGGGCTGACCGCGGGTGCCGTGAAGTAAGGAGGTGCAGCGGTGAAGATTGGCATCGTGGGTGTGGGAACCATGGGGCGGGTGCACGCGGACGCCTATCGGCGCATCGGCGCAGAACTGGTGGGCGCGTACGACCCGAACCCCGAGAAGCTGGCCGAATTCGTGTCCCGGTTCACCGTGGACCCGTTTCGAAGTTACGATGAGCTCCTCCTGCGCGTGGACCTCGTGGACGTGACCGCGCCGACGTTCGCGCACGAGGAGCTGGCCGTGCGGGCGCTGGAGGCGGGCAAGGACGTGATCCTGGAAAAGCCGCTGGCGCTCGACGCGGCGTCGGGGAGGCGGATCCTGGCCGCGGCGCGGGCGAGCGGCCGGCGCCTTTTTGTGGCCATGGTGGTGCGTTTCTTCCCCCAGTACCGGCGCGCCGCGGAGCTGGCGAAAAGCGGCCAGCTGGGCCGCGTCGGGACGGTGCGGCTGAAGCGGGTGCTCTTTCCCCCGGGGCCGGGTTGGTACCGCGACCCCGAAAGGTCGGGTGGGATGCCGGTGGACCTGATGATCCACGACCTCGACTACGCCCGCTGGGTGCTGGGCGATCCGGTGCGGGTTTTCGCGCGTCGCAGTCCGGGGGTGGAAGGCAAGGTGCTCGAGCACGTCCAGGCCGTGCTGGGGTACGAAAACGGGGCCATGGCCCTGGTCGAAGGCGGCTGGGCCTACCCCCCGGGTTACTTCCGCACCGCGCTCGACCTGGCGGGGGAGCGGGGGCTGGTGGAGTGGAGCTCGGATCAGCCGCCGCCGCTGGGGACCCTGTTCCCCAAGGGCGAACCGGCGCCCGAGGTGGGGCTGCCAATGGCGGGACTCGAAGAGGATCCCTACGAGCTCGAACTGCGGCACGCGCTCGAAGCCCTCGAACGCGGCAAGCCCTTTGACGTGACGCCGGAGGACGCGCTGGCGGCGCTCGAGCTGGCGCTCGCGGTGCGCGCGAGCGCGGACAGCGGGCGCGTGGTGGAGGTGGCCTGATGCGGGTCGGCATCCTGAGTTTCGCGCACCTGCACGCCGAGGGGTACGTGCAAAACCTGCGGCGCATCTCGGGGGTCGAGGTGATCGGTTTCTCCGACACCGACCCCGAGCGCGGCCGTCGCTTCAGCCAGGCCTACGGCCTGCGCTGGTTCTGGACCCACGAGGACCTGCTCGCCGAGCACCCCGACGCGGTGATCGTGACCTCGGAGAACGCCCGCCACCGCGAGCTGGTCGAGCTGGCGGTGCGGGCCGGGGCGCACGTGCTCTGCGAGAAGCCCATCGCCACCCGCACGGAGGACGCCTTGGCGATGAAGGCGGCGGTGGAGGCGGCCGGGCTGACCTTCATGACCGCCTTCCCCATGCGCTTCTCGCCGGCCGTCCAGGCCGCGCGGGCGATGGTGGGGGAGGGGGCGCTCGGCCGGATCCTGGCCGTCGTGGGCGTCAACCATAGCGAAAACCCCAAGCGCCACCGCGCCTGGTTCGCCGAGAAGGCGCTGGCGGGGGGCGGGGCGACGATCGACCACACCGTCCACCTGGCCGACCTCTACCGCTGGATCTTCGGCGTCGAGGTGGCCGAGGTGGTGGCCGAGGTCTCCAACCCCTTCGACCCCGAGGTGGACGTGGACACCGCCGGGCTGCTGTTGCTCAAGCTGGAAAACGGCGTGCCGGCGAGCATCGACGCGAGCTGGAGCCGACCGCCCAGCTACCCGCGTTGGGGCCACCTCAAGATGGAGATCGTCGGCGAGAAGGCCACGCTGGTGCTCGACGCCTTCGCGGGCCATCTGCACGTCTGGCGCCGGGGCCAGGAGCGGGCCTACGAATGGTTGGGCTACCACCCCGACCCCAACCAGGGCATGCTCGAGGCCTTCGTGAGCAGCGTCCGCAACGGAACGCGGCCTCCGGTGACCTGGCGCGACGGGTACGAGGCCCTGCGGGTGGTCCTGGCGGCCTACCGTTCGGCGGAGCGGCACGCCCCGGTCGAACCCGGTGCGCTGGGGTAGGGCGGTGCGAAAAGCCGACCGGACGATACCAAAAGTCGCAAGAACGAGCCCCGCCGGCCGGCGCGGAGCGGCCCTGAGGGTGCCCGCGCTGGCCTTGATCGCCAGCCTGGCCCCGCTCCTATGGGCGTGCTCCGCAGGGGCGGCTCCGGGAGGGAGCGCCGTGGAGGTCGCCCGGTTGGTCTACTACCGTTCCGTCGTCGTTCCCGGCCGCCCGGTGCCCTATGCCTACGACCTGCACAACGGGCCGCAGCGCGCGGAGTTCTCCTTGCGGCTGCGGCTGCCCCCGGGGGCGTCGCTCGTGAGCGGAGCCCGTGAGGTGCGGGGCGTCCTCGCTCCGGGCGAGGCGCGCCGCTACGAAGGCCGGCTCGTCTTCGACCGTGCCGGGGTTTACCGGGTTTCCGTGCAGGTGCGCACACCCGACGGCGGCGTGCGGGAAGCCGACCTCGAACTGCCCGTCCGCGACGCCTTCTGGCGCCCGCGCCGGTTTCTGCTCAGCGCCTACAACCCGCCCTTTGCCACGCACGGCCCGCCTTACGACGACGACGTTCTCCGCTACTACCAAGACGCCAACTTCGACCACCTGCTCTGGGTACGCGACGACCCCGAGCTGCTGGCCAGGGTGCACGACTTTGGTTTCCGCTACTACCTGGACGCGGCCGACCTGATCGGCGAGGAAAAGCTGCGCGGGGAGGAGGGGCCGCCGGGTGAGGTGACCGAAGAAGACCTGAAGCGATTGGAAGAGGCCGTTCTGGCCCACAAGAACGACCCCCTCCTGACCGGTTACTACATCTGCGACGAGCCCTTTCCGGCTGCTTTT
>JALSIA010000011.1 GCA_026981865.1 Thermaceae bacterium | reverse complement strand
AGAACGAGTCGACCGGACCGCGGGCGCGCAGTCGGCCGCGGGCCAGCAGCAGAGCTTCGTCGGCCAGGGCCTCCACCTCTTCGGGCCGGTGGGCGCTGACGATCACCGTGCCGCCTTTCGCCCGGTGCTCGTCCACCCAGCCGCGCAGCCGTGCGAAGCCGCCCGGGTCGAGCGCGCTCGCGGGCTCGTCCAGCAGCCAAACGGGCGGCTCCCCGAGCAACCCGGCGGCCAGCGCCAAGCGCTGGCGCATCCCCCCGGAAAGCCGGCCCACCGGCTTCGACAGCACCGGCTCGAGCCCCATCCTCCGGACCGCCGCCACCAGCGACGCCTCCGGAACCCCGCGCATGCGCCGGGCTGCGTCCAGCACCTCGGCCGCGCGCAGGTGCGGAGGCCATGCGATCTGCTGCGGCACGTAGGCGCGCTGCGCACTGGCCTGCGGCGAACGCGCCGGGAAGCCGGCCAGCGTAACCCGGCCGCCGCTGGGGGCAAGCCGGCCCGCGATCAGGCCCAGTACCGTGCTCTTGCCGGCGCCGTTGGGCCCCACGAGCGCCAGCGCGCCGGGACCGATCTCGACCGTGAGCGGCTCCAGGCGGCCGCGTTTGTAAACTTCTACGAGCGCAACCATAGCCCTCCTCCTAGGCCGGCGAGCGCCAGGATCCAGGCGTAGCCTGCGAAAGGGCGCCCCTCCCGCGCGAGCGGCAGCGGCGCCGCGTCGGCCAGCGTCATGAAGCGCAGCGCCGGTACCCGCCCCTCGACGCGCTCCCAGAGCAGCATCCCCGGCCCCAGGGCGAAGAGGCTGAGGTCGGGCTGCCGGCTCGTCAGCAGCGCGTAGCTGGAGCTGGGCACGTAGGGCAGGTCGGCCGCGCCGTCCCCGTCGAGGTCGAGCGCCCGTACGCGGTCGTAGCGGTTGCGGCGCATCGCCACCTTGGCTTCGGGGTCGTCGACGGCCAGGTCGTAAACGTTGCCGCGGAACCGGTTGCCCTCGAAGCGCAGAGCCGAAGCGCCCTTGTCGCGCTCGCGGCGAACCAGCACGCCGAAGCCGTTGTCGAACAGGTCGTTGGCCCGGAAGACGTCGTCCGGAGAGGAAACCACGAGCATCCCCACGGTGTTCCCGCTGACCCGGTTGCGCTCGAAGCGGCTTTCGCTCTGCTCCTGTACCAGCAGGCCGAACGCCAGCGGGCCCACGTGACCGGAGAAGACGTTGTCGTGCACCCAGGCCCGAGCCCCGTACATGATTGCGGAACCGACCCGCCCCTGCGCTACGCGGTTACCGGCGACTTCGACGTCGCGGCTGAACATCAGGTGGAAACCGTAGCGACGGCTGCCCCGCGAGACGTTGTCGAGCGCGCGGCTGCCCGAGGCGTGCTCGAGGTAGATGCCGTCGAGAAACCCCTCGACACGGTTGCCCTGCACCCGCGCGCCAGGGGTGCGGTAAAGCGTGATCCCGGGGGCGTCGCCCAGACCCTTCAGCTCGCAGTTCTCGATGCGGACCCGCGGCGAGTCCTCGACCCGCACGCCCGCGGTTACCCCCGCCGCCTTCAGGCCGCGCACCGCGCAGTCCGGGCAGTCGACGAGCCAAACGGCCGCGTCGGGGGCGTAGAAGTCGTTCGTGCGCCCCACGCGACGCACCTCGAGCCCTTCCACCACGATCCCTTCGGCCGCCAGCACCAGCGCGCTTCCGGCGCCGCCCCCGTCGAGGACCGCCCCAGGTTCGGCCAGCAGACGGACCCCCGGGACGTCGATCGTCCAGGGGCCGGCGTGCACGCCGGGGGCGAGCCTCAGGGTGTCGCCGGGATGTAGCGGGGGCAGCGGATCTCCGGGCTGGAGCACCAGCGCAGCTGCAAACAGGAACCACACGCATTACGTTTTACGTGAACCGCGCGTGAGGAAAACGGTACGAAATTTTCTTAGGCTGCTAGTCCAGGCCCGCGTGGTACAAGGTCGCGAAGCGCAGCAGGTCCTGGGCGCTGCGCAGACCCAGTTTGAACATCAAGTGGCGGCGGTGGGTGTAAACGGTCTTTTCTTCGATCCCCAGCTGCTGGGCCACCTCGGCGTTGGAAAGCCCCTGGCCGAAGAGCGCCAGCACCTGCCGCTCCGTGGGCGAGAGGCGCTCGAGCCGCGGGTGCGCCCCCGAATCGGGCGGCGCCGACAGGTCCGCGAGCGCCGCGGCCAGAACCTCGGGCGGTTCGTTCTTGGAAAGGAAGGCCGCGGCCCCTACCTCGGAGGCGCGGGTGCGGAAGGCGGGTTCGTCGTACGCCGTGAGGATGATGACGGGCAGGTCCGGATGGCTGAGCCCGATCTCCTCGAGGAAGCGCAGCCCGTGCTGGTCGGGCAGCGAGAGGTCGAGCAGCACCCGCTCGGCCCAGTCGAGGTGTTGCTTCGCCTCGGTGGCCGTGCCCACCGCGCGCACGTCGGCGTCGGGCAATGCGCCTTCGATGATGCGCACCAGTCCTTCGCGCACCATGGCGTGGTCTTCTACGACGAGTATCTTCATGTCTCCACCGGCCACGAGGCCGCCAGGCGGATGCCGCCGTGGGGGCTGGGCTCCCACTCGAGGCGCCCCGCGCGCAACCTCATTCTAGCCTCGAGCAGCCGTAACCCTTGTCCCGGTTCGATCGCGCCGCCGCGCCCGTCGTCGTCCACGACCACCCGCAGCTCCCCGTCGCGCTCGATGCGCACCCAGGCCTTGCGGGCCCGCCCGTGCCGGCGGGCGTTGGCCAGGGCGTGCTGGACGATGCGGAACGCCTCGATGGCCTCTTCGCTCGGCAAGTCGCCCACCAGCTGCAGGTCGAGCTCGAGCCCCTGGCGCAGGGCCAGTTGCTTGAGCGCCTCGCGCAGGTCCAGGTGCTCGAGCTCGGGCGGCGCCAGCCGGCAGATCACCCGGCGCAGGCTCTTCTCGGCGTCGCGGACCAGCCGCTCGGCCTTCTTGGGTTCGCCACGCCCCAGGGCCCAGCGGGCCGCGATCAGCGTCTGCACCGCGTCGTCGTGCAGCGCTGAGGCCAGCTGACTGAACTCGAGCTCCTGCAAGCTCAGGTAGTCGCGGCTGATGCGCAGCAGCTCGTTGATCCGCGCCACGATGCGGTCGGCGTGCTCCTCACCCACCGGCCGCAGCCGCTCGCGGCCGGCGAGCAGGCCTTCGAGCTCGCGCTCCAGGCGCAGCCAGGGGCCCAACATGTAGCGCAGCGCCCAGTAGACGGTGATGCCGCTCAGGCTCGCCGCCACGAAGGTGATGCCCGCGTCCACGAGCAGGTGGTAGCGGTAGTAGAGCGCCGCGAAACCCGGGTTCCCGCGCGCCCAATAGTGGATGAAGAAGACCGCGAGCGGGCTCAGGTAGGCAAAGACCGCCGCGAGGATGATGGCCACGCGCAGGCGCATGCCCTTACGTTAACGCAGCCGCCGGTTCCCATGCCCTTAATTTGTCTGCGGTTAAACTGGCGTTGTGTACGCCCTCGCCCAGGCCCTGCGCGCGTTCCGCCGCCATCCCACGAGCGCCCTCGCGACCCTGACCACGGCCACCGTTTCGTTCTCGCTCCTCTTCCTGGTGGGCTTGCTGCTTTGGAACCTGGACCGGGTCGTGGGTTCGCTGGAAAGCGAGGTCGAGATCGTCGCCTACCTCAAGGACGGCTCGGATGCCCAGGCGGTGCTGGAAAAGGTGCGCTCCTGGCCCGAGGTCGAGTCGGTGCAGCTGATCGGCAAGGACGAGGCCCTGGCGCTCTTGCAGCTCGAGTACCCCTACCTGGCCGAGGCCTCCGACCTGATCGACAACCCCCTCCCCGACACCCTCAAGGTGCGCCTCATCGACCCCACCCTCACCCGCCAGGTGGCCCGCAAACTCGGCGACCTGGCGCAGATCGGACCCGGGAACGTCGACTACGGCGGCGAGGTGACCGAACGTCTGGTGCGCTTCCTCGCCGGGCTGCGCCTGGGCGCCAACGTGCTGATGCTGCTCCTGATCGTCGACACCTTCTTCAGCGTCATGGGGACGATCCGGCTCTCGATCGAAAACCGCCGCGAGGAGTTGCGGGTGATGCTAATGGTCGGGGCCACCCGGGGCTTCGTGCAGCGCCCCTTCCTCCTCGAAGGGCTGCTCCTCACCCTCTCCGCGGCCCTCTTCGCGCTGGCGCTCGGCAACCTCGCCTACCGTTTCGTCGCCGCTACCCTGCAGAACCTGCTGCCCTTCCTGCCCGTCCTCTCCCCCGACGACCTGCTGCGCGCCTCGGCGGGGTTGCTGGCGCTGGCCCTCTTCCTGGGCTTCTTCGGCGCCTGGCTCTCGGTGCGCACCTACCTGCGAGACACGGAAACATGAGGCGCTGGCTGACCTTGCTTTTGGTCCTTGCGCTGCCCCTGGCCTGGGGGCAGGCATCGCTCGAGGAGCTGAACGCCGCGCTGCAGCAGGCCGAGCAGCTCCGTCAGCAGCGCATCGAGGCGGCGCGCGCCGCGGAGGCGCGGCTCAAGCAGCTGGGGGCCGAGGTGCAGCGGAAGCGGCGCGAGCTCGAGGCCGTGGCCCGCGACATCACCCGGCTGGAACGGGAGAAACGCCAGATCGAAAAGTCGATCGCCGGCCTCGAGGGCCAGATCGCCGCCACCGAGCAAGAGGTCGCGGGGATCGAGGCCAAGCTGGGACGTCTCAAGGGGCGGATGACGCGGCTGGTGGAAAAGCTCTACCGCGAGCGCGCCGGGCGCTACCTACCGCTGCTGCGCGCCCAGTCGCTTTCGGACCTGCTGATGCGCGCCGGCTGGGTGCAGTACCTGGGGGCCAGCGACGTGCGCCTCGTCGAGACCTTGAGCGCGCTGGTGCGGGAACTGCACGCGGCGCGCGAGCGGCTCGTGAACCTGCTCCAGGAGCTCACCAAGAAGAAGAGCGAACGCGAGGCGCGCATCGCCGCACTCGAAGCCAAACGCCGCCAGTACCGGGCGGTGCTCGCCGAGCTCGAGCAGAAACAAGCGGCCGAAGAGGTGCGCATCGTCGAGCTCAACAAGGCCGCCGAAGAGCTCGAGCGCCAGATGCAGGACCTCGCCGCCCAGCTCGCGGCCGAGAAGCGTCGCCTGGAAGAGGAGCGCCGTCGCCGCGAGGCGGCCGCTCGCGCCGGGCGCGCCCTCGGCCCCAGCTTTGAAATCCCCCGCGAACTCGTGGGCGAGCTGCTCTTTCCCATCCCCGGCGGCCGCATCGTGACCCCCTTCGGCAAGGCCGACAACACCTGGCAGGTGATCCAGGCCGACCAGAACTACGCCCCGGTGCGCGCCGCCGCCGACGGTCAGGTCTTCGCCACCGCCTTCTACGCCAACTACGGCTGGAACGTGCTCATCCTCCACGCCGACAACCTGCTGACCCGCTACACCAACCTCCAGGAGCCGCTGGTGCGCACCGGCGACCGGGTGCTGCAGGGCCAGATCATCGGCTACCTGGGCGGTTCGGCGATCATCCCCCCCAACGAGATGTGGTTCAGCGTCATCCTCAGCCAGAAGGGCCGCTTGGTCTCGGTCGATCCCGCCAAGTACTACTGATCGCCCGCCGCAAAAGCGGCGGGCGAGCACGGCGGGCGCGGGAGGCTAGGCCCCGGGCTCGATCAAGCCGTAGTTGCCGTCGTGGCGGCGGTAGATGACGTTGATCTCTTCGGTGTCGGCGTTGCGAAAGACGAAGAAGGCGTGCCCCAGCGCCTCCATTTGCAGGGCCGCGTCCTCGGGGGTCATCGGCTTCATCTCGAAGCGCTTGACGCGCACGATCTCCGGCTCGAAGGGTTCTTCTTCCTCCTCGTGGGCCGGCGGCGGAGGCGCGCTCGGCCCCAGGCCGCTGTGGCGCTTGCCCATGAGGCGGCCCTTGAAGCGTTTGAGCTGCTTTTCCAGGACCTCGACCGCGCGGTCGATCGCCGCATACATGTCGGGGTCCGACTCCTCAACGCGGATGATGCCGCCGGGCACGTTGAGCTGGATCTCGGCCTTGGCGCGGCGCTCCACGTGGGGGGCGCCCGCGATCGAAAGCACCACCTTGGCGTCGACGATGTTGTCGAAGTAGCGGTCCAACCGCTCGGCCTTCCGCTCCACGTAGTTTTTGAGGGCTTCGGTGACCTCGACGTTACGACCCACGAACTTGTAGATGTTCATACGTCCTCCTTTCGGACCGAACTTCACCCTCTCTTCCAGTCTAGCACCGGCCTAGAGGGCATAGGTGCCGGTTTTCTCGTCGCGCACGAGCTGCCCGGACCGCAACACGACGACCCGCTGGGGGTAGGCCTCCACCAGCTCGCGCGAGTGGGTGGCGATGATCACCGTGGCCCCGGAGGCGTGGATCGCCTTGAAGATCTCGAGCACCTGCACCGCGTTCTCGGGGTCGAGGTTGCCCGTGGGCTCGTCGGCCAGCACGATGGGCGGCCGCCCGATGATGGCGCGGGCGATGGCCACCCGCTGCGCCTCCCCCACCGAGAGCTGGTAGGGGTAGGCACGGCGCTTGTGGACGATGCCCACGGTGCGCAACACCCGCACGATGCGCTTCTTCCACTCGCGCGAATCCACCCCCAGCACCCGCAGGATGAAGGCCAGGTTCTCCTCGACGGTCAGGTCGGCGAGCAGCCGGTGGTCCTGGAAGACCATGCCGATGTTGCGGCGGTGC
>JALSIA010000010.1 GCA_026981865.1 Thermaceae bacterium | reverse complement strand
GAGGAGGCCCTGAAGGGTGGGTACGTCCTCAGCGAACCCGACCAACCGCCGCGCGGCGTCCTCGTCGCCACCGGCAGCGAGGTCGCCCTGGCGCTCGCCGCACAGGAGCGGCTGGCCGCCGAGGGGCTGCCCGTCCGCGTCGTCAGCCTGCCCTGCTTCGAGGCCTTCGAGGCCCAGGACGCCGCCTACCGCGAGGCCGTGCTCCCGCCCGACCTGCCCACGCTGGCCGTCGAAGCCGGATCCACCCTGGGCTGGGAACGCTACGCCGACGCCGTGCTCGGCCTCGACCGCTTCGGGGCCAGCGCCCCCGGCGAGGTCGTCTACCGCGAGCTGGGCTTCACCGCGGAGCACGTGGCCGAGCGGATGAAGGCCCTTCTGGAAGGGTAGCCTATGAAAAGGGTCGTCAGCGTATCCATCGGGTCGTCGAAGCGCGACTCCAAGACCGAGGCCGAGTTCCTGGGCCAGCGCTTCTCCATCGAGCGCATCGGCACCGACGGCAGCTTCGAGAAGGCCATCCAGCTCATCCAGCAGCTCGACGCCGACCCCGAGGTGGCCGCGATCGGACTCGGCGGCATCGACCTCTACCTCTACGCCGCGGGCCGCCGCTACACCATCCGCGACGCCCTGAAACTGGCGCGCGCCGCGAAGCAAACGCCGGTCGTCGACGGTTCCGGACTCAAGCACACCCTCGAGCGCAAGGTGGTCCACGACCTCGACGCCGAGCTCTCCTGGAAGGAGCGCAAGGTGGTCATGACCTCCGCGGTCGACCGCTTCGGCATGGCCGAGGCGCTGTGGGAACACGGCGCGGAGATGGTCTTCGGTGACCTGATTTTCGGCCTCGGCGTGCCCGTGCCCATCCGTACCCTCCGGGGGCTGCGCGTTCTCGCCCGCATCCTGCTGCCCGTCTTCACCCAGCTGCCCTTCAAGATGCTCTACCCCACGGGCGAGAAGCAGGAGAAGCAGATCCAGGACTGGCGCGGCAAGTACTACGACTGGGCCGACGTGATCGCCGGCGATTTCCTTTACATCAAGCGCTTCATGCCCCCGTCCATCGCGGGCAAGATCGTGCTCACCAACACCACGACCGCCGAGGACGTGGAGATGCTGCGCGCGCGGGGGGCGGCGATGCTGATCACCACCACCCCCCGTCTGGGCGGCCGCAGCTTCGGCACCAACGTCATGGAGGGCGTGATCGTGGCGCTCGCGGGCAAGCACCCGCTCGGCGAGCGCGACTACCTCGAGTACATCGATCGCCTGGGCCTGGGGCCCAACGTCACCCGCTTCACCGGAAGCGAATAAAATGCGGATTGGAGGCTCACCTGCATGATCAGCGTAACCGACCTGAGACCCGGCACCAAGGTGGAGATGGACGGCGCCCTGTGGGAGTGCGTCGACTACCAGCACCAGAAGATCGGTCGCGGCGGCGCCAAGGTGGTGGCCAAGTTCAAGAACCTCGAGACCGGCGCTACCGTCGAGCGCACCTTCAACTCCGGCGAGAAGCTGAAGGACATCTTCGTCGAGGCGCGGGAGATGCAGTACCTCTACCCCGAGGCCGACGACCTGGTGCTCATGGACCTCGAGACCTACGAGCAGTACCACGTCCCCAAGGCGGCCGCGGGCGAGGCCGGGAAGTTCCTCAAGGAAGGGATCACCCTGATCGCCGACGTCTACGACGGCCGGGTGATCAAGGTCACGCCGCCGACCGTCGTCGAGCTCGAGGTCACCGAGGCGCCGCCCGGCATCAAGGGCGACACCGCCTCGGGGGGTTCCAAGCCCGCCACCCTCGAGACCGGAGCGGTGGTCAGCGTTCCGCTCTTCATCGAGGCCGGCGAGGTCATCAAGATCGACACCCGAACCGGCGAGTACGCCGGCCGGGCCTAGGGAGGCGCACGTGAACGCCAAGGAGATCAAGGCCATCTTGCAGGCGATGGTGGCCACCGAAACCGACGAACTGACGCTCGAGACCCCCGACTTCAAGCTGTCGGTGCGGCGCAGCGTGCCCGCGCCGCCCCCCGCGCCCGCTTCGGCGCCGGTCCCGGCGGCCGCCCCCGTTCCGGCGGCGCCCTCTCCGGCGGCCGAGGCGCCCGCGCCCACTCCCGAGCCGGCGGCGCAGGCCGTGCCCGAGGCGGGCGAATGCCCCGGCTGCGTCGAGATCACCGCGCCCATCGTGGGCACCTTCTACCGCAAACCCGCCCCCGACGCCGAGCCCTTCGTGAACGTGGGCGACCGCATCGAAAAAGGACAGGTGGTCTGCATCATCGAGGCGATGAAGCTCTTCAACGAGATCGAGTCCGAGGTTTCCGGCGTCGTCCGCAAGATCCTGGTCGAAGACGGCGAGCCCGTCGAGTACGGCCAACCGCTCTTCCTCGTCGAGCCGGCCTAGGGGGCGTATGTTCAAGAAAGTCCTCATCGCCAACCGCGGCGAGATCGCCCTGCGCATCCTGCGCGCCGCCCGGGAGCTGGGCGTACGCACCGTGGTGGTGCACTCCAAGGCCGACGCCGACAGCCTGCCGGTGCTGCTGGCCGACGAGGCCATCTGCATCGGGCCGGCCAGCCCCCAGCAGAGCTACCTCAACATCCCCAACATCCTCTCGGCCGCCATCATCAGCGGCGCCGACGCCATCCACCCCGGCTACGGCTTCCTCGCCGAGAACGCCCAGTTCGCGGAGATGACCGCCGAGCACGGCATCACCTTCATCGGGCCCACGCCCGAGAACATGCGCATGCTCGGCGACAAGGCCACGGCGCGCCGCATTGCCCGCGAGGCGGGGGTGCCGATCGTGCCGGGCACCGACGCGCTCGGGAGCGTGGAGGAGGCCCTCGCGGCCGCCTCCGAGATCGGCTACCCGGTCATCCTCAAGGCGTCGGCCGGCGGCGGTGGCCGCGGCATGCGCGTGGTGCACAACCCCGAAGACCTCGAGAACGCGGTGCTGCAGGCGCAGGAAGAGGCCCGCGCCGCCTTCGGCAACCCCGAGATCTACCTGGAGAAGTACGTCGAGGAGCCCAAGCACGTCGAGGTTCAGGTGCTGGGCGACGGCGAGCGGGTGGTGCACCTGTGGGAGCGCGACTGTTCGATCCAGCGGCGGCACCAGAAGCTGCTCGAAGAGGCCCCCTCGATCCTCCCGGACGAGGTGCGCCAGGGCCTCGTCTCGGCCGCGGTAAAGCTGGCCGAGCACATTGGTTACACCTCCGCGGGGACGCTCGAGTTCCTGGTCGACCGCGAGGGCCATTACTACTTCATCGAGATGAACACCCGCATCCAGGTCGAGCACCCGGTCACCGAGATGATCACCGGGGTCGACCTGGTGGCCGAGCAGTTCCGCATCGCCGCCGGCGAGGGGCTGCGCCTGCACCAGGAAGAGATCGAGGCCCACGGCCACGCCATCGAGGTGCGGATCAACGCCGAGGATCCCGAGCGCAACTTCCGGCCCTCGATCGGCAAGATCGAGACCCTGCTCTGGCCCGGCGGCAACGGCGTCCGCATCGATTCGCACGTCTACACCGGTTACCAGATCCCCAGCCAGTACGACTCGCTCATCGGCAAGGTGATCGTCTGGGGCGCCGACCGCGAGGAGGCCATCCGGCGCATGAAGCGGGCGCTCGCCGAGACCGTGGTGGACGGCCCGGGCCTCAAAACGACCGTCCCTTTCCACAAAAAGGTGCTTGACAACGCCTTCTTCCGCCGCGGCGCGATCTACACCAACTTCATCGCGCGCCGCATGTCGGAGTGAGCGGGCGATGCGGTAAGGTGGAGCCATGGTGGAGTACGAGCTCAGCGACGCGGCGATCATTGGCATCATCACCCTGAGCCTCGAGGGGCTCGAAGGCGCGCGCCTTGCCAGCGGCGGCGGCCGCAGCGTGGGCGACGTGCTGTCGGGCCGCCGCGGCCGCCCGGTGCGCATCTCCCGGGAGGAGGGGCGCATCCGCGTGGAGCTGCAACTGGTGGCCCGCTACGGTGAGCCCCTGCGGGAGCTAGCCGAGCAGGTGCAGCGCACCGTCTACGACGTGCTGACGGCCACGACCGGCCTCAAGGTCGAGGCCGTGGACGTGGTCTTCGCCGACGTGACCGCCGAGGGGGAGCATGCGGCGTAGGGCGCGCGAGCTGGCCTTCAAGGTGCTGTTCGAACATCTTCAGGGCGACGTGCCGCTGGAGGAGGCTTGGCGGCACGCGCTCGAGGGAGAGGAGCTCGACGAAGAAGGGCGGGCTTTCGCGCGCCGTTTGGTGGAAGGATTCGCCCGCCGCGCCGCCGAGGTGGACCGCACCCTGGCCGAGACCGTCGAGGGCTGGGACTTCAGCCAGATGTCCAAGACCGACCTGGCGGTGCTGCGGCTGGCCACCTACGAGATGCTCTACGAGGACACCCCCTTCGCGCCGCTGATCGAGGTGGCCGTCAAGATTGCGGGCAAGTACGGCGGGGAAGACTCCGGAAAGTTCGTCAACGGAGTGCTCGCACGGCTCAAGCGGCGCATCGACGCGGGGGAGCTCACCGCCGCACCCAAGAAGGACTGAGAGGAGAACGACGTGCCCATACGGATGAGCGGTCACGAGGTGGCGAAGTCCGTTTACGGCGAGCTCCGCGAGGTGCTGGCGGGCCTCGTCTACACGCCGGCGCTGCGGGTCGTGCGCCTGGGCGAGGACCCGGCCTCGGTCTCCTACACCCGCCTCAAGGACAAGCGGGCCCGTGAGCTGGGCCTCGACAGCCAGGTCCTCGCCCTTCCGGAGAGCACCTCCCAGGAGGAGCTGCTCGAGCGGATCGCCCAGCTCAACGCCGACGCCAACGTGGACGGCATCCTGGTGCAGCTGCCGCTGCCGGCTCATGTGGACGCCCAGGCCGTGCTGGAGGCCATCGATCCGGCCAAGGACGTGGACGGCTTCCACCCCTTCAACGTGGGCCGGCTCTGGTCGGGGGGGCGGGCGCTGCGCCCCTGCACGCCCTCGGGGATCCTGCGCATCCTCGACCACTACGGGATCGGGCTCGAGGGCAGGGAGGCGGTCGTGGTGGGGCGCAGCAACATCGTCGGCAAGCCGTTGGCGGCGCTCCTGCTGGGGCGCAACGCCACGGTCACGGTCGCGCACTCGCGCACCCGCGACCTGGCCATGGTGACCCGCCGCGCCGAGGTGTTGGTGGCCGCGGTGGGGCGTCCCGGCACGATCACGCCGGAGATGGTGCGCGAAGGCGCGGTGCTGGTGGACGTGGGCGTCAACCGCGTGGGTGACCGGCTGGTGGGCGACGTCGATCCCGAGGCCTGGGCCAAGAGTTCGGCCTACACCCCGGTGCCCGGGGGCGTGGGGCCGATGACCGTGGCCATGCTGCTCGCCAACACCGTGCAGGCGGCGAGGTGGCGCCGGGGATGAAGGCGCTGCTGGCCAATGAGGTGCTGTGGGCCGCGTTGATCGCCAACCTCGTGGCCCAGGGCCTCAAGTTGGTGATCCACTACCTCTTCGAACGTCGCTGGTCGTGGGAACGACTGCTCGAGTCGGGGGGCATGCCCAGCAGCCACTCGGCGATGGTGACGGCGCTCGCGACCGGCGTGGGCTTCGTCGCGGGGCTCGACAGCGTCGCCTTCGCGGTCGCCCTGGTCTTCGCGCTGATCGTGATGTACGACGCCACCGGGATCCGGCGGGCGGCCGGCCAGCAGGCCGAGTTGCTCAACGACCTGGTCGAAGAGCTGCGGGCGGTGTTGCACGAGGGTTTCAAGCCCAAGCCGCTGAAGGAGCTGTTGGGGCACACCTACCTCGAGGTGTTGATGGGCGCGATCCTCGGCGTGGTCGTGGCCTGGCTTTACGTCGTCCGTTAGCGTGGCGCGGTAAACTTGTCCCAACGGGGTCGGTTATTATTGAACCGAGTATAAGACGAGGGGGTCGCTATGTTGTCGCCGTTGGAAAAACTGCTGTTCATCCTGGCGCTCTTGGCTTCGGGCTACTTCGGCGGAATCGGGTTTTGGCGCATTTACAAGGCGGTCGCGCGCGGCAAGCCGGCGCCCGGGCGCCTTGACCGCCTGCCCGAACGGATCGGCCACGCGCTCTGGCTCTTCGTCACCCAGCAGACCGTCTTCAAGCGCCGGCCGCTGGTCTCGGCGCTGCACGCCCTCGTCTTCTACGGTTTCATCTACTACCTGGCCGTCAATCTGGTCGACGTGCTCGAGGGCCTCTTCGGTCTGCACGCGATCGGGGGTTGGTGGAACCCCTACAACCTGCTGGCCGACCTGCTGACCGCCGCCATCCTGGTGGGCATCGTCGGCCTGATGATCCGCCGCTTCGTCCTTAAGCCGCCCGAGTTCACCTTCAACCCCCGCGTCAAACTGCACGAGAAGGTGGCCGCAGGCATCCCCCGCGACTCGGCGATCGTGGGCGCCTTCATCACCTTCCACGTGGGTTCGCGGTTGCTCTCCAAGGCCGCGCAGCTGGCGCTCGAGGGTACCGATCCTTACCAGCCCGTCGCTTCGGCCCTCGCCGGGGTGCTCGCGGGGATGGAGGAAGGCGGTTTGGTGGCGATGGCGCACGTCTTCTGGTGGGGCGCGATCGGCTCGATCCTGGCCTTCATCCCCTACTTTCCCCGCTCCAAGCACATTCACCTGATGGTCTCGGCCTTCAAGCTCACCTTCCGCTCCGAGAAACCTGGGGTCCTCGACCCCATCGACTTCGAGGACGAGGCGGCCGAGTCGTTCGGGGTGGCCCGGCTCGAGGACTTCAGCTGGCCGCGGCTGA
>JALSIA010000009.1 GCA_026981865.1 Thermaceae bacterium | reverse complement strand
CGTGAGTGGGGGCCGGGTCAGGGTGCAGGCCCAGGGGATGGAGCGCCGCTTCGGCCACCTGCTCGCCGTGGCCGGGGTGAGCTTCGAGGTCTACGAGGGCGAGGTCTTCGGGCTGCTGGGCCCCAACGGCGCCGGCAAGACCACGCTGGTGCGCATGCTCAGCGGGGTGCTCGCCCCCACGACCGGCGACGCCCGCGTGGACGGGGCCAGCGTGGTGCGCGAACCCGAGCGGGTCAAGGCGCGCATCGGTTACGCCACCCAGGAGGCGAGCGTCTACCCCTTCCTGACGGTGCGCGAGAACCTGGAGTTCCGGGCGGCCATGTACCTGGAGGGCCGCGCGGCCCGCGCGGCCGTGGAGGACGCGTTGGGGCGCTTCGAACTGGGCGCGGCGGCCAGCCGCCGCGCCGGCGATCTCTCGGGCGGATGGCGGCAGCGGCTCTCGATCGCCCAGGCGGTGGTGCACCGGCCGCGGGTGGCCTTCCTTGACGAACCCACCACCGGCCTCGACCCGCTGGCGCGGCGGGCCGTCTGGGACCTGGTCTACGCCGAGGCCGCGCGCGGAATGAGCGCGCTCGTGACCACGCATTACATGGACGAAGCCGAGCGCTGCCACCGCGTGGGGCTGATCTACCGGGGACGGCTGGTGGCGCTGGGCACGCCGCAGGCGCTGAAGGATCAGGTGCGCGCACGCTACCGCTTCTTCCGGGTACCGGGGGCGGACCCCGGGGCCTGGCGCGGCCGCTCCGGAGTGGTCGACGCCTGGCAGCGCGGGGGGGCGACCCGGATCGTGCTCGAGCCCGACGCCCCGCGGCCCGAGGGCGCGTCCGAGGAAGAGCCGACGATGGAGGACGTCTTCGTCTTGAAGATCCGCGAGGAGGACGCCCATGCGCTGGTCTAGGGTGCGGGCGGTGGCCAAGAAGGAGATGCTCGAGCTGCGGCGCGACCCCATCCTGCTGCGGGTCATCGTCGTGCTGCCGGTGGCCATGCTGCTGCTCTTCGGCTACGCGGTGAACTTCAACCTAAAGCACATCCCGATCGCCGTCTGGGACCGGGCGGACGACCGCATCGCCCAAACCCTGGTGCGCGAGCTGGGCCGGGACGGCAAGTTCGACGTCGTCGCCCGGGTGGACGCCGAGGCGGAGCTTAAGCGCCTCATCGACCGCCAGACCGCGCGCGTGGGCCTCGAGATCCCGCCCCGGCTGGTCGAGCGGATCCGCGCCGGCCAGGGCGTGAGGATGCGCGCCCTTGTCGACGGCTCCGACCCCACCTTCGCCTTCCAGGCCCAGGTGGGGCTGCAGAAGGCGATCGGCCGGCTGAACGCCCGCCTGATCGCCGCCCGCATGCTCGCGGGAGAAGCCCAGCCGCTGCCGCTCGAGCTCGAGACCGAGCTGCTCTACAACCCCGAGGGCAATACCGCCGCCTTCATGGTGCCGGGGATCGTAGGCATCATCCTCACCCAGATCGCCGTCATCCTCACCGGGCTGGCCATCGTTCGCGAGAAGGAGACGCGCATGCTCGAGTCGCTCATCGCCACCCCGGTGCGCCCCGGCGAGCTCGTCATCGGCAAGGTACTGCCCTACCTGGCCATCGCCTTCGCCGACACCCTGCTCGTTCTCTGGGTAGGCTACGTCGTCTTCGCGGTGCCGATGCGGGGCAGCCTGGCGCTGCTGCTCCTGCTGATCTTCCTCTTCGTGCTCGGCTCGCTGGCCGTGGGGATCGTCGTCTCGGCGCGGGCCCGCACCCAGATCCAAGCGATCTTCGGCACCCTCGTCTACTACCTGCCCTCGATCTTCCTTTCCGGCCTCTTCTTCCCCATCGAGGGGATGCCGCGGCTGCTGCAGGCGATCACCTACCTGATCCCGCTGCGCTACTTCCTCGAGGCGGCCCGGGGGGTGATGCTGCGCGGCGTCGGCCTCGACGTGCTCTACGCCCCTTTCGCGGCCCTCGTCGTCTTCACGGTCCTGATGCTGGGGCTGGCCACCTTGAGCTTCCGTAAACGCCTGCTTTAAGCGGCGCTCACCGATCGCCGGTATAAAGGAGGAAGTATGAAGAAACTCTGGTTTCCCATCCTGCTGCTGCTCGCGCCGCTCGCTTCGGCCCAGTCGCTCGAGTTCGGCGTCTGGGCCGGGGGTCCGGGGCTTTCGGTCGGCCCCACGGTCAACCTCAACCTGCCCAAGGGCGACTGGACCTTCGACGCCTACCTGCGCGCCTACCTGCCCAACACCGACGAGATCTCGTTCGGCCTGGGCGCGCGCCGCGCCTTCGAGGCCGGTCCCGCGGGCCGCGGCGAGGTCGGCGCGCGCGGCTTCATCGGCATGGACGCCCACTACTGGGTCGAGGGCTTCGGGAGCGTGGCGCTGGGCAAGGCCGCGTTCGACCTCAGCGTCGGCCACACCTACAACCGCACCCCCAGCCACTTCTGGCCCCTGCAGGGCGAGACGCTGGGGACCTACGCCCGCCTCGGCGGCAAATTTCGCATCGACCGTCGCCTGACGCTGCTCGCCCGCGGCTACTTCCACCGCGGCGGCGGCCAAGCCGAGGCGGCGCTCGCCTGGCGGGTGGGCCGCCGGACCTTCACCCTGGGAGCCGGTGGCGTGGACCGGGCCAGCAACGCCTACGCGGTTCTCGGCTACCGAACGCCCTACGCCGGCGCGGTGGTGGAGGGCCGGCTGCGCCTGGGGACCCTCAACGAGTTCCGCCTCGACTACGCCGACCGCAGCTACAAGGCGCACCTGACGCTCGCCTATCCGGCGCGGGCCCAGGCGGGGGTGGCCTGGGACGCCTGGGCGCTCGACGCCGAAGTGGACGGGGCCGGTTACGAGTTCTACCTGCGCTACACCCTGCCGCTGGAGGGCCTGTGATGCGTCGGGGGCTGGCGCTGCTCGTCCTGCTCGCCCTCGGCCTGCCGGCCCTCGCCGTGAGCGCCGAGGCCCTGTTCGACCAGGTGGCGCAGGTGCTCGACCAGGGCCCCTGGGAGGCGCGCCTGCAGGGGCGGATCGTCGCCCCGGGCGGCGACGTCCAGGAGGCCGACCTGATCGTCAAGACGCTGCCGGCGGAGCAGATCGTGCGCATCGAGTTCCAAAAGCCCGACGCGCTCGCCGACAACTACGTGGTGATCACCCCAGACAAGGTGTACAACTACCTCTTCCTCACCAACCAGGTCGTCGTCTACCCCCGCGCCAAGGCGCGCATCGAGGGCCTGGGCTTCGACCTCTCGCGCATGGGCGACCTGCGCAAGCTGGGCGAGGAGGGCGAGGTCGTCTGGGACGCGCCCCAGGAGGTCCGCTTCAGGAAACGGCCCGCCTGGCACGTCGTCGGCCGCGCCCCCGATCCCGACGCCTCGGGGTTCGGCCGCGTCGAGGTCTGGATCGACCGCGAGGCGAAGCGGCCGCTGCGCACGGCCTTTTACGACGCCGAGGGGCGGGCCCTCTCCGACCTGGAGTGGACGGCGTTCCAGGTCGCCCGCTTCACCGCGGACGACCTGGTGGCCTTCCCCCCCGACGCCGAGTGGATCGAAAAGAAGTAGCGGACCACGCGGCGGGGCGCCCCGCCGCCCAAGCGCGGCTAGGAAGCCGCGCCGTGGCTGCGCAGCGGAAACATCCGCTGCGCTTCTTCGTGCACCATCCGCTGCACCAGCGCCGGCGGCATGCCCACCACGTTCTGCAGCGCCTCCTGCCAGGCCACCTCGTAGCCGTAGCTGATGATCGCGCCCAGGGTGGCGGCCAGCCGCACGAAGGCCTCGGTGACGGCCTCGGCGTTCTCGTGGCCGCGGAACTTCTTCATCACGTAGAGCACCATATAGTCGAGCATGCCCAACATCATCGGGTTGCTCACCTGACGCACGACGTGCACAGGCCCCACGAAGGCCAGCCACGCGAAGAACTCGTCGTCGTGGGGGCCCTCGACGACGCGGCGGAAGAAGTCCACCTGGGTGGCCTCGCGCTCGGGGCGCTCCCCCTCCTCGAAGACCGCACGGGTGGGCTCGTGAGCGAAGACGACGTCGTAGAAGCTGGTGACGTACTCCTCGGCCAGGGGAAGGATCAGGTCGCGGTGGGCACGGATCACCTCCGCGTCCTCGGGACGGAAGCGGGTCTCGGGCGGCATGTCGCCGATGGCGCGCTTCGCGATTTCGTGGAAGTCCATGGCCGGCCTCCTAGAGCACCTGCGCCAAGCGGGTGGCGAACTCGCGGGCCTCCAGGTGGATGAGGCCCAGGTTGGCGCCCGCGGGCGCGGCGAGGGCGAGCACGCCCTTGTCGCCGGCGGCGTAGACGACGAAGTAGCCCTGGTTGCCGCGCACGATGGTTTCCTCGAGGCTGCCCAGCTCCGTGGTCTGGCTGATGCGCTTGCCCAGCCCCAGGGCGGTCGCGGCCATGGCCGCGACCCGGGGCGCGTCGGCGGAGTCGTGGACGATCGGCAGACCGTCGGTGGAGGCCACCACCACGCTGCGAAGCTCGGGCAGGGCCTGCTTGAGTTCACGAAGGATCTGCTGTAGCTGTTCCTGCTTGGTCATGTCTTCCTCACTCCTTGATCTTCCTGTTCAACCGGTGACCGGTCAAAACCTAGGGGGTGTCCGCCTCCAGCATCAGCTCGAGCAACCGCACGAGCGGCGAGGCGGCGCTCCGGGGTTCGGTGGCGTTGAGGCCCACCACCCGCTCGGAGGGCTGGCCCAGGTAGAGGGCCACCTCGGCGGGGCTCCAGACGGGGGGCTGATCCTGGCGGGTCACGCCGACGACGTAGGGCACGGGGCGCTGCGAGAGCAGGTAGTCGAGCTGGCGGCGCGCCTGGGGAAAGTCCTGAGGCCGGTCGCCACGGACCAGCAGCACCATGCCCAACGCGCCTTCGGTCAGCACGTCCCACATGAAGTCAAAACGCTCCTGGCCCGGGGTACCGAAGAGGTAGAGGAGCTGCCCGTCCAGACGCAGCGTGCCGTAGTCCATGGCGACGGTGGTCAGCTCCTTGCCGATCGCCTCGCTGGCGCGGGCGTCGGTGTCGACGATCTCGGTCTCCGAGAGGGTGCGGATGAGCGTACTCTTGCCCGCGCCCACCGGACCCGACACCACGACCTTTAGTGGTTCCACGCCTGGCGGTCTCCAAAGAAGTGGCGCTTGAGCGAGTGCAGCAGGCGGGAGGCGACCGAGGCCTTCCGGGCCAGTGCCCGGCGCGCCCGAACCGGCGCCAGCAGCTCGAGCTGGCGCAGCTTGAGCAGGTAGTAGCGGGCGTGCTCCAGCGGCATGCCCAGTCTGCGCGCCAGCTCCCGCGCCGAAGCGCCTTGCTGCAGCAGGGCGCCGGCCCGCTGCCAAAAGTCCAAGAGCCGCTGATCGGAAGGTGCGCGGTCCTGCGTCATCGCGAAGATCGTGTCGGGGTGAGGCAGGCTGCGCTCGAGCCCCTGGATCTCGTCCTGTACGGTCACGGTGGTCAGCAGAAGCTGGTCGAGCGGCCAGCCCAGGGGCTGGGGGCAGCGCCGCACCCGCGCCCCGGGGACGAACTCGAAGCTGCCGCGTTTGGCGGCCACCAGCTGGCTCACGATGCCGCGCGCCTGCAACGGTTCGGCGGGACGGCCGGAAACGTAGAGGCAGTGCAACAGACCGCCGTTGAAGTAAAGGGTTACGCGCGGATGCTGCTCGAGATTGAAGATCTCCAGAGCGCCGTCCTGGACCGAAAGAAGCGGCAGCAGGTCGCCCAGAGACATGTGGTTCAGGTTTCCGAAAATGGCCATGCTTCCCCTTCTCGCGGCTTCACGCCGCGGACGAGGCCGGTCGCGCCACTGGCTCCCCGTCTTCCAGGCGCCCGCGTTGCGGAAGACGGTTCACTGCCTCCTGCTCCTCAGGATATAAAAGATTTATGACCTTGCCATCCCCCGTTTTGGGGATGAATAGCAACGCTCAGGAACGGTAAAAACGCGGTTAAAAAACCGTGGGGTTTTCGCGCTTGAGCTCGAGCAGGCGGTAGCCCACCCCCACCATCGTCTCGATGAAGTGAGGGTTGCGGGGGTCGTCGCCCAGCTTCTTGCGCAGCATGTTGATGTAGACGTCGACGACCCGGTCGGTGCCGTCGAAGGTCAGGCCCCAGACGGCCTCGAGCAGCTCGCTGCGGCTCCACACCCGCCCCGGGGCGCTCGCCAGCGTGCGCAGGAGGGCGAACTCGGTCTTGGAAAGCTTGAGCTCGCGCCCCTCGAGGGTGGCCCGGTAGCCTTCGCTGTCGAGCTCGAGCGGGCCCACGCGGATCCGCGGGCTGCCGTAGCTGCGACGCAGCAGCGCCTGCACCCGGGCGGTGAACTCGAGCACCGAGAAGGGCTTGGTCATGTAGTCGTCGGCCCCGATCTCGAGGCAGTAGACCTTGGTGTGTTCGTCGTCCTTGGCCGTCAGCACCAGCACCGGCAGGCGGGGGCGCAGCGCGCGGGCGCGGCGGAGCAGCTCCACCCCGTCCACGTCGGGGAGGCCGAGGTCGAGCGCCAGCAGGTCGGCCTTGGGCAGGTAGCGCATGGATTCGGCACCGTTGGTCGCCCAGTAGATGCTGTGGCCCTTCTGCTCGAGGGCGAGGCGCAGCAGCTGGGCCACCTGGGGATCGTCTTCGATCAGCAGAATCTTCGGCATACCTTACAGGCGATTATACGACCCGGAAGGTTGGGGCGTAAGGCTGGCCCTAGTTGCAGAACGGATTGCACTGCTGCGGCGGGGGCGGCGGGGGCTCGGGCTCGGGCTTGGGTTCGGGGCGCGGCTGCGGCG
>JALSIA010000008.1 GCA_026981865.1 Thermaceae bacterium | reverse complement strand
CCCACCTCGCGGGCCAGCCGCTCCATGCGGTCGAAGCCGACCAGCCCGGGGGCGACCATCACCGCCCCGGCTCCGGCGGCGCGGGCCAGGCGGGCGCGGCGCAGCGCTTCCTCGCCGGGAGCGGTGACGTTGGGAGCGTACATGGCCCTCATGCCGCTTTCGCGCTCGGCGCGGGCCACGGCCGCAGTGACCGCCTCGAGCCGCGCCTCGAAGGGCGCGAAGGCCTGGTCCGCCAGCCCGTGGTCGTCCTTGATCAGCTGCACCCCGCCCAGGGCCAGGCGGTAGGCCATCTCGGCCAGCTCCGCCGGCCCCAGCCCCAGCGGCTTGAGGGCGGTGGAAAGCAGCGGACCGGCGGGCACGTCGAGCACCCGGCGCAGGCCGGCGACCCCGTAGCGGGGTCCGGGGAAGCGGCGCGCCAGCTCGGGGCTCGGGCCGATGCGCTCGAGGCGGACGTTCGGCAGCAGGCTGGAGTTGCCGAAGAGGACGTTGAAAAGCTGGGTCAGCTCGCCGCCCACGAGCTCGGCGGCGAAGGAAAATTCGGCGGCGTAGACCCCCGGGGCGGTCTCTTCCAGGTTCTCGACGCGGGCGACCAGATCACGGGCGATGGTGCCCCCCACCAGCTCGGCGGGGAACTCGATCGTCTGCTCCACCGCCAGCGCCCGCGCCGCGGCTTCGGCCGCCGCCGGCGTTTCGGCGGCGATGCGGTAGGTGGCGGTGAAGCGGGAGCCGGAGAGGGGCAGGGCGGTGTCGTAGCGCGCCGGGCTCATGGGGCCTCCCCGGCGCGGGCTCGTGGCCTGTGGCCTGTGGCCTGTGGTAAAACCACAAGCCACAAGCTACAGGCTACAGGCTTCATAGCGCCTCCGCCTTGAAGTCGCCGTGGACCGGCTCCACCCGCACCGCGGCCAGGTCGTCCTCGCCGATCTTCAGGTCCTCGCCCACCAGCCGCTCGACCGCCCGCACCAACGCCAGCGCGTCGAGGCCGTAGTGGCGCATCAGGTAGGGGCGGCTGCCGCCGTGGGCGTAGGTGTCGGGGATGCCCAGCCGCACCAGCTTCTTGCCCACCCCGTGCTCGGCCATCACCTCGGCCACCTCGGTGCCCAGACCGCCGACGGTGGTGTGGTTTTCGAAGGTAATCACGCCGTACTTGGGCCGGCTCGCGGCCTCGAGCACCGCCGGATCGGTGAAGGGCTTGTGGGTGGTGACGTGCAGGTGCTCGATGCTCACGCCCCGCCGCTCGAGCACCTGGGTGGCCCGCATCGCCTCCTCGGTGGTGATGCCGGCGGTGAAGAGGGTCACGTCGGAACCACGGCGCAGCCGGCGGGCGCGGCCGAGCTGCATCGGGGTGGTGAAGAGCCGGGGGATCTGCCCCCGCAGCATGCGGATGTAGACCGGCCCCTCGACCGCCTGGGCCACGTCGAGCACGCTCTCCACGTCGGCGGCGTCGCCGGTTTCGAGCACGGTCATGTTGGGCACCGCGCGCATGATGGCCACGTCCTCGATCGCCTGGTGGGTCGCCCCGCCGGGGGTGGTGATGCCGGGCAGGAAGCCGACGATCCGCACCGGCAGGTTGGGGTAGGCGATCGACATCTGCACCTGGTCGAGGGCGCGGCGGTAGAGGAAGACGGCGAAGGTGTGCACCCAGGGGGTGAAGCCCTCGCGGGCCATGCCGCCGGCGGCCGACATCATGTTCTGCTCGGTCATCCCGAAGCTGTAGAAGCGGTCGGGGTAGGTCTCGGCGAAGAGGCGGACCTCGGTCGAACTAGTCAGGTCGGCCGAGAAGACGACCACCTCGGGCTTATTTGCCGCCCAGCGGACCAGGTTTTTCTGGTGGACCTGGGTTTCGAGCTTCACTTCTGGCCTCCCCATTTCTCGGCGTAGAAGCGCTCGAGCGCCTCCTTTTCTTCGGGCCCCGTGAACCGGATGTAGTGGAACTTGGGCGCCCGCTCCGAGAGCACCTCGACCCCGCAGTAGGGGTTGGTGCGGGCGATGACCACCAGCGGCCGGCCCTCGTGGGGCGTCTCGGCGGCGGCCGCCAGCGCCTCCACGTCGTGCCCGTCCACCTCCACCGCCACCGCGCCGAACGCCTCCAGGCGCTCCTTCAGCGGTTCGATCCCCATCACCTCGTCGATCTTGCCGTCGGCCGACTGGCCGTTGGCGTCGACGTAAGCGATCACGCTGTCGAGCTCGTAGAAACTCAGCGTTTCCATGGCCTCCCAGGTCTGGCCGATCATGAACTCGCCGTCGGACATGAAGACGAAGTTGCGCCCCGTCTCGCCCTTGCGCCGGCGGCCCAGGGCGATGCCGACTACCTGGCTGAGCGCCTGCCCCAGCGACCCGGCCATCAGCTCGTGCCCCGGGGAGTGCTCGGCGCCGATCATCTCGACGGTGCCGCCGTCTTGGTTGAACATCGCCAGGCCTTCCTCGGCCATCCGCCCGGTCTCCACCAGGGTGGCGTAGAGGACCAGGGCGTAGTGGACCGGGCTGATGAAGAAGCGGTCGAGCTCGGGCCGATGCGGCCCGTTGTAGCCGGCGCCGGTGGTGTAGTCCGGGTTCTTGCCGGGCACGCCGCCGAAGGGCGGGGGGACCGGCGGGGCCACCGAGGGCCCCAGGTTCATGACGCGGGTGTAGAGGGTGGCCAGAATCTCGGCGCTCGAGCACGCCTGGCTCAGGTAGCCGCCGCCGTTCTTGAGGGTAAAGGCGGTGACCCGGCGGCGGATGCCGTCGGCCACCCTCCGGGTTTCGTCCGCTGATTTCATGACCGGCCTCCTTGGGCCTTTTGCACGAGTGCGGGCAGGCTCTCTTCAAAGGGCGGGTAGGCGATCCCCGCCTCGGTGACGATCGCGGTGATCAGCTCGGCCGGGGTGACGTCGAAGGCGGGGTTGTAGACGGGGCTGCCCTCGGGCACCACCCGCTGCGGGCCGCAGTGGGTCAGCTCACGGGCGGCCCGCTCCTCGATGGGGATCGCCGCGCCGCTGGGGGTCTCGAGGTCCACGGTGCTCGTGGGGGCGGCCACGTAGAAGGGCACGCCGTGGTGGCGTGCGGCGATGGCCAGGTTGTAGGTCCCGATCTTGTTGGCGGTGTCGCCGTTCGCGGCGATGCGGTCGGCGCCCACCACGACCAGGTCGATGCCGAACTTCTGCATCACGTGGCCGCTGGCGCCGTCGGCGATCACGGTGTGGGGGATGCCCAGCTCGCGCAGCTCCCAGGCCGAAAGCCGCGCCCCCTGCAACCGCGGCCGGGTCTCGTCGAGGAAGGCGTGCACCTTCTTGCCGGCCTCAAAGGCGATGCGGACGATGCCCAGCGCGGTGCCGTAGTCCACCGTGGCCAGCGAGCCGGTGTTGCAGTGGTGGAGGATGCGGGCCTCGTCGGGGATCAGCTCCAGGGCGTGGCGGCCGATCGCCTTGTTGGCGGCCACGTCCTCCTCGGCGATCCTCAGGGCCTCGGCCTCGAGCGCAGCGGCGAGCGCCTCCGCCGCGCCCGAAAACCCCTCCCAGACCCGCTTCATGCGGTCGAGTGCCCAAAAGAGGTTGACCGCGGTGGGGCGCGACGCCCGGAGGAGCGCGTCGGCCTCCGCCAGCGCCCCGCCGCGGCGGGCGGCCAGGACGACGCCGAAGGCCGCCGCCGCCCCGATCGCGGGCGCGCCGCGCACGGCCATCTCGCGGATGGCCGCGGCCACCTCCTCGGGGGCGGTCAGCTCCAGAAAGACCTTCGCCTCGGGGATGCGCCGCTGGTCCAGCAGCACCAGCCGGTCCCCCTTCCATTCGATCGAGCGGAACGTGCTCACAGCAGCACCCTCCCCGCGCGCGCCAGCGCGGCCAGGTCCTCGGGCCGCTCCACCGCGCGCCAGCTGGCGATCCAGGCGCGGGCGATGTCGAGGCCCAGGCTCTCGGCGGCGGCGCGCTCGGCCTCGTCCTCGATGCTCCAGAAGTCGGACACGTGGGCCATGCCGATCAGGCGGCGGAACATCTCGACCGCTCCGAAGCCGGCGGCGTCCTTTAGGAGCCGCTTCAGGTAGCGCTCGCGGTAGCGGTCCGAAGCCCACTCGGCCTGCTGGGCGTCCCGCTCCCAGGCGGCCAGGAACTCGCGCTCGAAGACCCGCCAGGTCTCGGTCAGGCTCGCAAGCAGCCAGTCGCGGAAGGCCCGCTTTTCCTCCTCGTTCGGTGCATGGGCCTCGTAGGCGGCGTAGGCCAGCGCCAGGTTGCCCAGGTAGGTGCCCAGGTCGTGGCCCATCGGCCCGAAGAAGGCGAACTCGGGGTCCACCACCTTGGTTTCCTCTTCGTTCGCCAGGATCGAGCCGGTGTGCAGGTCGTTGTGGATCAGCGCCTGGGCCTGGGTCATGTAGCGCTCCTTGAGCTCCAGCACCTCGGCCCGCAACGCGTCGTCGGCGTAAATCTCACGCACCAGGGGCTCGAGCGGCTGCGAGTAGCGGTTGTTGGGGTGCCGTACGAAGGGCTGGGTGAAGACCAGGTCCTCCTGCACCTTGCGCAGCACCGGGTTGACCAGCCGCGCCGCCCGCTCCTTCTTCTCGCCCGAGGGCAGGTAGAGGTCGGAGGTGTAGAAGAGCGTCCGCGCCATGTAGCGGCCCAAGTGCTCGGCCGCCCGCGGAAAGCGCACCCCCTCGCGCAGCGCCGCGCGCATCTCGCGGTGGCGGCTCAAGTCTTCCATCACCAGTACCGCGTCCTCGGGGCTGAAGAAGTAGACCTCGGGCACCTGCTCGGGGGCGTGCTCCGCAGCCACCCGCAGCACCTCGTGCTCGACGACCAGCCGCTCGGTGGGCATCTTGAAGTCGGGGTAGCGCCAGGCGTAGCCGAGCGCCTGCTTGACGATCAGCGACCGCCCCGCGGCCGGGTTCTTCACCCGGAAGAGCAGGTTGACGTTGCCGTCGGTAATCGGCTCGGCCGCCCAGCCTTCCGGCCCGCCCCCCAGCCGCTCGGCCAGACCCCGCTGCGCCAGGTAGTCCTTGACGGTGGTTTCGTTCAGCGCCTCCAAGGCGCACCTCCTCCCGCCGGGCCCGGCCCGGCCGCTATGAACATTTGTTCGCGCTTAAACATATTTTCGGCTCAGGATACCGCCGCAGCGCCGGGAGCCGCAAGGGATGCCTTACCGGTACTTGGTGCGTAGTACGTGGTACGTGGTAGCGGGGGCTGGCTTGTAGCAAGTGGCTTGTGGTCTGTGGTGGGACAGTCGGTAGCAACGAAACCACGATTTCACTCACGGCACGGACCGCGGTATTCGGTACGTAGTACGTAGTGCGTAGCAATGAAGCAGACCCGTGGTATGGGTAGCTTGTGTGGCCCGCGGTGAGCCAATCAACTGCGACAAAATCACGGCTTCGTTTGCGGCATGGCGCCCTGAATCAAGTTCAGGGCAGGCTCCCGGATCTCCTTAGGCTATCAGCCTCGGTCGTCCGGGGAAAAGTCGTTGTTTAAGAAGTGGGAAAAAGGATCGTGCCCCCGGCCAAGCGGGTCGCTTTTGGCGCGCGCGAGCCGGGCTTGCCCCGGACCTGATCCGGGGGTCCATGCCGCGTCATCGCTCCACGGTTCGGTCGCCGCAAAGCAAGGCTCCCTCCCCTGGGGGAGGGTCGGGGTGGGGGTTGTTGGCGCCAATGAAGCCAAACGCCCGCCATCCGAATCATGACCAGCCCACATCCCACTCCCTACACCCCATATCCCAGCAAAACCCCCTCCGGTTGCTTCGCAACCGCCTCCCCCAAGGGGAGGGTTTTTCCTGGTGCTACGCAAACGACGACGAAGCGCCCGCCATGCTTTAGCTCTGGATCCCCCGCTTTCGCGGGGGCAAGCCCGGCTTGCGCGGGCCTACCACAGGGCTGACTCGTCACCCTTCCGGCAGCGAATTCGTCACCGCACAACGAAACTACCTGTAATACCTGTGGTGATAAACTTCGTTGCCCCTGCGGGGGCTGAGGTCCAGATCGGGTCACCAACCCGCGGCCAGAGGCTGCGCCAGCATTTGGGCGTATACAACGGCCGGTTGGCGGCAACCCGGCCTCGGCGTAGCGCCCGGCATGGATCCCGGATCAAGCCCCGGGCCTTGCCTGCCTCGCGGACCTCTCCGAAGCGCTGCGGCGTTTGCGTACGGCAACGCGAGACCCCGGGTGGAGCGCCCTCCGGGCGCTGGCCCGGGGGTGACGCACACAGGGGCCGGCGGCCCGGATCCCGCCCGCTTCGCAGGCCGTCCGGAAAGGCGAACAGGGCGCGGGGCGTCAGCCGAAGCGCCGGTCCACCACCAGCCCGCCTTCGAGCTCCTCGGCCGTCTCGACGCGGTCTACGCGCAGACCGGTGGCGCGGCGCACCGCCTCGGCCAGCCCCTCGGGCACGGCCGCGGCCTTTACGCGCAGCACCAGCGCGTCGGTACCGCCCTCCTTGGTCTCGACGACCACCTGGAAACCGCGCGGGTCGAGGCCGAAGCCGGCCAGGATGGGCGCCAGCTCGGTGGGGTAGAGCTTGACGCCCTTCACCTTGACCATCGTGTCGGTGCGGCCGAAGACGCCGCGGGGCAGGCGCAAACCGCGCGCGCCGCGTTCGGCGATGGCCAGGTCGCCGGTGCGGAAGCGGATCATCGGCATCAGCGTGCGCGAGAGCGCCGTGACCACCAGCTCGCCGCGCTCGCCGTCGGGGGCGGGCTCGAGCGTATCGGGGTCCAAAACCTCGAGCACCGCCATCTCGGGGATCTCCCACAGCCCGTCTTGGTCCAAGGTCTCCGCCGCCACGATGCCCAGCTCGCTGGTGCCGTAGGCGTCGAGGGCGCGGCCGCCAATGGCCCGCTGGACCCGCTCGCGGTAGCCGGGAACCGAGG
>JALSIA010000007.1 GCA_026981865.1 Thermaceae bacterium | reverse complement strand
CCTCGAGCTCGCTCCAGCGCCGGTAGGCGGTTTCGTAGGCCTGGCGCACCCCGGCGTCCACGAGGCGGTCGAGGGCTTGCCGGTGGCGGCTCTTGCGGGTGAGGGCGAGGGCGGCGTGTTGGGTGTGGATGGCCACGTGAGGCTCGAGCGCGGCCTGCAGCTCGGCCAGCGTGACCACCTCGCCGTCGATCCGGGGGACGCTGCGCGCGGGGGTGACGCGGCGGCTGTAGGGTCGCCCCTCCACCCAGGCGGTGACGAGCAGGGCTCCTGTGCCGGGGCGGATCAGTCCGGGGTCGGCCTTGGCCCCGAGCAACAGCCCCAGCGCCCCGACGAGAATCGACTTGCCGGTCCCGGTCTCGCCGGTCAGTGCCGTTAGGCCGGGGCCGGGCTCGAGCGTCGCCTCGGGCAGGGTGGCGAGGTTCTGGACCTCCAGGCGTTCGAGCATCCCCTCGATTCTAGCGTAGACTGAAAAACGTGGAAACGATCGGCGTGGAGCGGTACCACGAGCTTTTGGACGAGGGCGCGCTGGCGGTGGACGTCAGGGCCGAACCCCTCTTCAAGGCCCGGCCCACAGTGGGTGCGGTAAACGTTCCCTGGGCGCGCATCCAGGAAGGCGACCACGACCTGCCGAAGGGTCGGCCCCTGGTGTTGCTGTGCGAGGTGGGGCAGATGAGCCGGGTGGCGGCGCTTTACCTGGAGGCCGACGGCTACGGCCCCGTCTACGTGCTCGAGGGGGGGCTGCGCACACTCGACGGGGGCGGTTCGTGAACGCCCTGGACCTCGAGCGCCTGGTGCAGGATGCCGAGACCTGCGTGCGTTGCGGGCTCTGCCTTTCGGTCTGCCCCACCTACCGCGATACCCAGCTTGAGATCCAGAGCCCCCGCGGCCGCGTCATGCTCTACGCCGCCCACGCCCAGGGCCAGGTGGACGATCCGCTGGCGGTGCTCGAGGCCGCCTACGACTGCCTGGACTGCCGCGCCTGCCAGACCGTCTGCCCCAACGACGTCAAACCCGGCGAGGCTGCGCTCGACGCCCGCGTGACCCTGCAAGAGGGACGCCCCCAGGGCTGGGGGGTGCGGGCGGCCCTGGCGCTCTTTCACCACCCGATCCTGATCGACCTCGCCAACCTGGCCCTGGTCGCTTACCAGAGGCTCGGCCTGCAGGCGCTGGTGCGGCGCACCCGGGTGCTGGAGCGCATCGGCCTCGGCAAGCTCCAGTTTGCTGAGTCGCTCCTGCCCGGCCGCCCCGTCCACCTCGCCATGCGCCTCTTCCACCCCCGGCGCCTGCGCCCCGACGGCGAGCCCAAAGGAAAGGTCGCTTTCTTCCTCGGCTGCGTAATGAACCTGGTCTTCTCCGAGGCCTCCAAGGCCACCGTAGAGGTCCTGCGCAAGAGCGGCTGGGAAGTGATCATCCCCCGCGAAACCACCTGCTGCGGCGCGCCCCACATCGAAGAGGGGGACTGGTACGGTTTCGAGCGTCTGGCCAAGCAGAACCTCGACCACTACGGCCGCCTCGACGTGGACTACATCCTCACCGACTGCGCTGCCTGCGGCGCCGAACTGAAGGGCTACGTCAAGCACTTTGCCGCGGACCCCGTCTACGGCCCCCTGGCCGAGCGCGTGGCCGCCAAGACCCGGATGTTCAGCGAGTTCGTGGACGCCGAGGGTTTGCCGGGTTCCGCCCGCTTTCCCTTCGCCACCACCCACCAGCACGCCTGCCACGCCTGCCACGCCCAGGGCGTCAAGGACGAGCCCGAGCGGCTGCTCCGCTTCGCCACCGACTACCGTTCGCTCGAGGGCGCTACCGATTGCTGCGGTTCGGCCGGTGTCTACAACCTCACCCACACCGAGGCCAGCATGCGCATCCTCGAGCGCAAGATGGCCGCCGTGGCCCGGACGGGGGCCAAGGTTCTCACCGTCGAGAACCCGGGCTGCCTCCTGCAGCTCGACCTGGGCGCCCGCCGTTTCGGCCCCGAGGTGAAGGTGCGCCACATCGCCGAGGTGGTGCTGGAAGCCATGGAGGTCCAAGAAGAACCGCCGCGCTAGGCGGCGGCGGTCTGGCGGCCCCGACGGGACTCGAACCCGCGATCTCCCACGTGACAGGCGGGTGTGTTAACCGACTACACCACGGGGCCCTGCCCCACGCAGTATAGGCGGGCTCCCGCCCGCTGTCAACGCGTTTTTTCGATCAAATAGGCCAGGGCGAAGCGGTAGCCGAGGGGCCCCAGCCCGGCGATCTGACCCACGGCCGCCGCCGCGGTCACGCTCTGCCGGCGAAAGGGTTCGCGGGAGTGGACGTTGGTGAGGTGGACTTCCACCACCGGCAGCGGCTGGGCGGCGATGGCGTCGAAGAGGGCGTAGCTGTAATGGGTGAGCGCCGCAGGGTTGAGCACGATGCCCGAGAACCCCTCGCCCTGGGCCTGCTGGATCCACTCGATCAGCTGCCCTTCGTAGTTCGACTGCCTCAGGGTGACCGCTACGTTCATTTCCGCGGCCCAGGCCTCGATCTGGTCTTCCAGCTCCTCGAGGGTCATGCGTCCGTAGAGCTCGGGCTCGCGGCGGCCGAGCAGGTTCAGGTTGGGTCCGTTGAGCACCAGGATCATGCGCGCCTCCTACCCAGGATACCCCGCCGCGTGCTCGCGCCAGGCGGAGAAGGCCGCCCGCAGCGCCGCTTCGGCCACCGGCTCGACCCGCACGTCGCCAGCCGCATAGGGCACGACCCAGCGCAGGCCGCTGCTGCGGTTCTTCTTGTCGCGCGCGACGAAGCCCGCGAAGTCGTCCCAACCGCCGGCGGGGGGTGCGGGCGCGCGCGTCCAGGCCAGCAGCCGCAGGACCGGTTCGGTGAGGTCGCCGCCGCCCAGCTCGCGACCGAGCAGCGCCGCGAAGAGCAGGCCCCAGGCCACGGCGTGGCCGTGGGCCAGGGCGTGGCCGCTCGCCGCCTCCAGCGCGTGGGCGAGGGTGTGGCCCAGGTTCAGCTTCATCCGCTCGCCGCTTTCCTTGAAGTCGCGCTCCACCACGTCGATCTTCACGGCCACGGCCCGGGCCAGGTAGGCCTCGAGTTCCGGGTGGCCGGGCTCGAGCTCCCACGGGGCGAGCAGGGTTTCGTCCCCGGCCAGGATCCCGTGCTTGAAGGCCTCGACCAGCCCCTGTCGGAAGACGGGACCGGGCAGCGTGTCCAGGGCCTCCAGCTCGGCGTAGACACCCCGGGGCGGGTAGAAGGCGCCCACCAGGTTCTTGCCCTCGGGCAGGTTCACCCCCGTCTTTCCGCCCACCGCCGCGTCCACCACCGCCAGCGTGGTGGTCGGCCAGGCGCGCCAGGCCACGCCGCGCAGGTAGCTGGCGGCCACGAAGCCGGCCAGGTCGGTCACGGTGCCGCCCCCCACCGCCCACACCTCGGCATCGCGTGGGAGGTCGGCCCGCGCCAGCGCACGCAGCATTCGTTCGAAGACGGCGAGCCGCTTGCTCGCCTCCCCGCCCTCGACCTCGAGGACGATCCGCGGCTGCGCCGCCTCTTGCAGCAGGCGGGCCAGCGGCGCGACCTTGGGGTCGAAGATCAGCGCCACCGGGCCGTGCGGCTTTGGCGCGTCCAGACCCCGGCCGATCCAGACCGGGTGATCGTGCGGAGGGGCGACGTCAAGGCGTTTCACGACCGGGGGCCTCCAGTTCCCAAAGCTTTTCGATCAGCTCGTGAACGACCTCGCGCGCGGGGCGGCCCTCGGTGGAGGCGTGGATGTGCGCCTCGCGGTAGACCGCTTCGCGCTCGGCCAGCAGACGGCGGATCTTCTCGAGCGCGTCCCCCTCGCTGAGCAGGGGCCGCTGCCCGGGTTTGCGCAGCACCCGCGAGTGAATGGTTTCGGGGCTCGCCCATAGCGCCACCACCGGTCCGCGCTCGAGCAGGAGCTTGCGGTTTTCCGGGTTGGTGTAGGTGCCACCCCCCAGCGAGAGCACCAGGTGGTCGCGCCGGACCAGCTCGCGCACGGCTTCGGCCTCCATCTCGCGAAAGGCCGCCTCGCCGATGTAGCGGAAGATGTCGGCGACCGAGAGTCCCGTCTGGCGTTCGATGTAGCGGTCCAGGTCCACGAAGTGCAGCATCAGCTCCTGCGCCAGCTCGCGCCCGATCCGGGTCTTGCCCACGCCCATGAACCCGGTAAGCGTCACCCAGGTCGTGGGGCGCGGCAGGTCGATGCGGGCCATCAGTAGCCCCGCGCCCGTTCCCTGTAGGCGTCCACGCGTTCGCGGACTTCCTCGAAGGTGTCGCCTCCGAACTTTTCCAGGTAGGCGTCTGCCAGCACGATGGCCACCACCGCTTCCAGGATCACGCTCGCCGCGGGAACCGCGGTCACGTCCGAACGTTCCCGCGCGGCGTCCGCGGCCGCGTGCGACACCACGTCCACGGTGGGCAGGGGCTTCATCAGGGTGGCGATGGGTTTGAGCGCCGCCCGCACCACCAGCTCCTCGCCGGTGGTCATGCCGGCCTCCAGCCCCCCGGCGCGGTTGGTGGCGCGGTACCAGCCGCGTTCCTCGGACCGGTAGATGGCGTCGTGCACCTCTGAGCCGGGCAGGGCCGCGGAGGCGAAGCCCTCGCCGATCTCCACCCCCTTGACCGCGGGGATGGACATCGCCATCTGGGCGATGCGGCCGTCCAGCTTGCGGTCGTATTGCACGTAGCTGCCCAGGCCCGGGACCAGCCCGCGGTAGCGCACCTCGAGCAGGCCGCCCAGGGTGTCGCCGGCGGCCTTGGCGGCGTCGATGCGCCGGACCGCTTCCTTCTCGGCCTCGGGGTCGGTCATCCGCGTCGGGCTCGCCTCGATGCGCGCGCGCAGGTTCCAGTCGAAGGGTACGCGCGAGCTCACCCCGCCCAGCATGGGCACGTGGGCCAGGCTCTCCACACCCAGGAGCGCGAGCAGCTTGTGGGCCACCGCGCCCACGGCTACGCGCATGGCGGTTTCGCGGGCGGAGGCGCGCTCGAGCACGTCGCGCAGGTCCTTGTGGCCGTACTTGATGCCGCCGGCCAAGTCGGCGTGCCCCGGCCGTGGTGCGGTGAGCGCCCGTTTACGGGGCTCGCCGCCCGGAGCGGGGTCCATGATCCCCTGCCAGTTCTTCCAGTCGCGGTTCTCGATCACCAGCGTGAGCGGGGCGCCCGTGGTGCGGCCGGCGCGCACCCCGGAGGCGAAGCGCACGCGGTCGCGCTCGATGGCCATGCGCCGGCCGCGGCCGTACCCCTGCTGGCGCTTGGCGAGCCAGGGGTCCACGTCCTCCACGTGGAGCGGCATGCCCGCGGGAAGGCCGTCCACCACGGCCGTAAGTTGCGGTCCGTGGGATTCGCCGGCGGACAGAAATCTGAGATTCACGTTACCCAGCTTAAAAGGAAACCGCCCCGCTCACAAGGCGGGACGGCATGGAGGCGGTGCTTGGGTTACTTCTTCGATGCGGCGGCCGCGGCGGTCGCGTCGTTGACGATGTTGGCGGTGATGACGATCAGCAACTCGTTGTCCTCGTTGTTGACCGTCGTTTGCTTGAAGAGGCTGCCGAGGACGGGGATGTGCATCAGCACCGGCACGCCCTGGGTGGTCTTGTCGCGCTTCGTTTTGATGAGGCCGCCCAGCACCACGGTCTGGCCGTTGTCGAGGCGCAGCGTGGTCTCCGACTTCTGCTTCGAGAGCACGTCGACGTCGCCGTCCACGGGGTTGCGCTCCTTGATGTCCGAGACCTCGGACTCCACCTTGAGCACGATCTGGCCGTCGGCGGTGATCTGCGGGGTGACGCGGACGATCACGCCGATGTCGTAGGGCACCTTCTCGACCTTGTCACCGACGACGCGCTTCACGAAGATCGTGAAGCCCGACTGGATGAACCCGGTCTGGTTGTTTAGGACGGTGATGTTGGAGTCGTTGACGGTGCGCGAGAGGCCCTGCTTTTCGAGCGCCTCGAGGGTGGCGACGATGTTGAGCGAGGCCAGGCTGCGGGTGGCGTCGAAGATCAGCGACAGGCCGTTGTCCACGATGCTGGAAACGATGTTGCCCCCCGAGATCGTGTTCCATTTGAGCCCCAGGTTGCGCACGAGCGTCTGAGTGACCTCCTGGATGCGCACCTGGACGTTCACCTGCTGCACCGGGAAGTCGAGCTTCTTAATCAGCTCTTCGACGAGCTCCAGCTGCTTGGCCGTGCCCGTCACGATCAGGGTGTTGGTGCGGGTGTCGGCCACGATGCTGATCGTGCTCTTTTCCGGAATCGTGGCCTGGACTTGCTGCTCGCCTTGGCCGGCTTCCACCTTGACCTGCGTCTGTGCCTGGCGGGCTTGCATGGCCTCGGCCAGCACCTTGGCGGCCTCTTCGGCCTTGGCGTGGGAGAGGCGGAAGGTGCGCTGGAAGATGGGCGGCCCTTCCTCGACCGGAGCGGTGATCTGGCCGAGAATGCGCTGCACTTCCTGCTGCTGCGCGTCGGTGCCGCGCACGGCCAGCACCTGCTGCCCGGGCACGACAGTGGCGGCGATGCCCTGCACCTCCTTCATCAGGAACTCCGCGATCTTCGCGGGATCGCCGCTGCGGATGGGGTAGAACTTGCGCACGAGCGGCTGCACGGCCTCGCCGCTTTCCGGTGGAGGCGGCGGTGCGGGCTCGGGCTCGCCGACCACCCGTGCGATCACCTCGGGCGGCGCCACGAGGATGACGTCGTTGTCGAGGAGCACGTAGTCCAGCCTGCCGTCGCTGTAGGTGTCGATCAGCAACTGCCAGAGCTGACGGAAAGGTTTGTCGATCCAGTCGAGGCGCAGTGTGATCGGCGGGATCTCCCGCAGCATGGGGGTGAGGTTGACGCTGCGGGCCGCGCCGTCGAGCACGGCTTCGA
>JALSIA010000006.1 GCA_026981865.1 Thermaceae bacterium | reverse complement strand
CCTCGTCGGTGCGCGGCAGCACCACGACGTGGCGTTCTTCGCCCTGCCCCACCGAGTGGGTGGTGACGTGGGGGTGGTCCTTGAGGGTCATGTGGATGATGCGGCGTTCCGCCGGGCGCATGGGCGGGAGCTCGAGCGGCTCCCCGGTCGCCGCCACCACGTCGGCGGCCTCGAGGGCGCGCTTCTTCGCCCGCTCCTCCTGGCGCTTGCGGTAACCGGCGGCGTCCAGGTTGACCCGGTAGCTGGAGCCGAAGTGCTTCGCGACCATCGCGTTGGTGATCGTCTCCAGGGCCTTGAGGGTGCGCCCTTCGCGGCCGATGATACGGCCGCCATCGCCCCCGAGGATCTCCACGTGGATGCGTTCCCCCTCCTGCCGCAGGTCGAGGGAGTAGCTCGGGTCGAGGTAGAGGAGGAGGCCCACCAGAAAGTGCTCCACCACCTCGCTGGGGCTCTGTGGGGGGCTCGCCGCCTCTTCGGTGCCCTTCTCCTCGAGCACCGGCGCGGGCGGGGCTTCTTCCTCGTGGATGCCCAGCCCGTCGAGCAGGTCGTCCAAGTTCTTCTTCTCGTCCATGGTTCAGCTCCCGGCAGCCGGGGCGATGCCCAGCTGCTTGTTAATCATCCATTGTTGCACGAGCCCGATCAGGGTGGAAAAGACCCAGTACAGCGTCACCCCGGCGGGGAACTTGAGCACCAGGAAGATGAAGATCAGGTTCATCATGATGCCCTGGCGCATGGCGTCCTTGTTCCCGTGGGACATCAGCATCGTCTGGGCCAGCATGACGAGGACGTAGAGCGCCGGCAGGACGTAGAAGGGGTCGGGCAGCGACAGGTCGGGGATCCAGAGGAAGCCCTGGTCGAACTCGTAGTTGGCGATGACGCGCCACATCATGAAGAGGATGGGCATCTGGATGAACATCGGCAGGCAGCCTGCCGCCGGGTTGATCTTGTGCTCCCGGTAGAGGTTCATCAGCGCCTCGTTCTTCTTTTCCGGGTCGTCCTTGAACTTCTTGTTGATCTCGTCCATCAGCGGCTTGAGCTTGTTCATCTCCGCCATGGACTTGAACTGCTGATGCATCAGCGGCCAGAGCAGCAGGCGCACGAAGACGGTGAGCAGCAGGATCGCCAGCCCCCAGTTGGTGGTGTACTTGTAGGCCAGCTCCATCACGTAGAGGAGGCCCAGCGAGAGCTGCCCCCAGATGTTGGGTTTGAAGAGGCCGGGCAGTTCGTAGAACCCCTCGACGTAGAGGCGCACGAGCTCGTTGAGGCCGCCGTAGACGCTCAGCTCCGTGGTGCCCGCGGGCAGGGCGACCTGGACCGTCGCGCCGCCCCCGCCCACCTCCAGCCGCGTCTCCAGCGGCTCCTTACCCCGCAGCACGAAGGCGTAGCCCTTGTTCGCCTTCGTCTGCACCGCAGCGTAGAGCGCGGTTCCCGAGCCCGCAGGCACCGGCTCGTCGCTGCCTGCGAGCAGCAGCTTGGTGATGGGGTTGTCGGTACGGTTGATTCCCGTCCAGACCAGCGTGGTGGGCCGGTCCAGCTCCACCTCGAGCTTCAAGGAGTAAAGGCGGGGGTTGATCCGGTAACGCATCACCGCGCCCGCTGCCCGGAACTCGGCCACCAGCTCGCCGGCGTCCTCGAAGAAGCGGGCGTTGTCGGCGTTGAAGCCGGAGCCGACGGACGCGTCGTCCCCGGCGTAACCGACGAGGGTGCCCGGGAGCGGCGGTCCCTGTTTGACCAGGTTGGGGGCCTTGGCGTAGTTGCCCTTGAAGTTTTGCCCCTTGATCTGCTTGACGTACCAGCCGACGATCTGGCCCTGGTCGTTGAAGGCGATGTCGGCGAGGTTGGTGATGGCGAGGTGCTCGGGCTTGCCGTCGCCGTTCGTGTCGAGCGACTGCCACTCGGCGGTCAGAGCGAAAGCGGGGGAAAGCAGGACGACGAAGAGCAAGAGCAGGCGTTTCATGATTCCTCCGTTACGGGCGCGGACAGCTCGACGTCCAGGCGCAGGCGGGGTTTCTTGGGCGGCACCGGGTCGTACCCCCCGGGGTGCAACGGGTGACAGCGCAGGATCCTCCGGGTGGCCAGGTAGCTGCCGTAAAGGACGCCGTGCGTTTCGAGCGCTTCGGCGGCGTAGTGCGAGCAGGTGGGGTAGAAGCGGCAGGTTCTGGGCTTGAAAGGGGAGATCCAGCGTTGGTAAATACGAATGAGACCGATGAGGAGCCGTGACATCACGCTTGATTCTACATGCTACGCCCCGACGCGCGTTCCTTCGCGGGTCGGTGGCGGAGCAGACCGCTTTTGTCGAGGGCGCGCATCAGGTCACGCGCCAGCTCGTGGAAGTCGGCCTCGGCCGCTTCGGGCCGGGCGACGACCATCAGGTCGGCCGAGGGCAGGTGCATGCGTCTGAGGATCTCCCGAAGGCGCCGCCGCACCCGGTTGCGCACCACGGCGTTGCCGACCTTCTTGGAAACGACGATGCCCACCCGGACTTCTCCCCTCCGGGTAGGCAGCCAGCGCACGCTGAGCGTGCGCGCTCTTCCCGTGCGGCCTTTGCGCAGACGGCGAAAGGCCGCGTCGGTCTTGAGCGAGGTTATACGGTGAGCCGTTTGCGGCCTTTGCGGCGGCGCCGAGCCAGGACCTTGCGGCCGCCCGGCGTGGCCATGCGGGCGCGGAACCCGTGGGTCTTGGCGCGTTTGCGACGGTTGGGTTGCCAGGTGCGCTTCATGGGTGCCCTCCTCTTCTCGTTTCACGACCGATCCCCCAGCAGGGGCCTTGGCAGTCTACCACAGGGGGCGGGTTTCGCGGAAGTAGGCGGGAAGGGCGGACGCCGCTCGCCGGGTGCACGGTACCGGGGCGCCGCATCGTAAAAGCGGACCTCGGAGGCCGCCCGCAACAGGCTCAGGACCTCGACGCGCCCCCGGAAATTCACGTCCGGAGTCAGAGCCGAGCCGCAACCCCGGTTCCGGGCCGTCGATGGTCGCCACGGGAGTCCGGACCTCGCTTCGCCCGTTCGGGGCGACGAATAAAGAGGGGGTGCGATCAAAACCCAACCTCCCCCGTTGCGGGCGATGGGCGGATGCCTTCCCGTGTTCCCGGATCAAGTCCGGGACAGGCCCCGAATCCCGCTTCCGCGGATTTCGTCCAGAGTGAAGAATGAAGGAGACCGCCCGCGGTGTCGAAGGGCGGGCCGGGAACCGCTCCGCTTGCCCCGAAATCGCTTGACAGCCCCGGGCGGGCTCGATACCATGTTCCTTGCGCGTAGGCCGGGATGGCGGAATTGGTAGACGCGCATGATTCAGGGTCATGTGCCCGCGAGGGCGTGGGGGTTCAAGTCCCCCTCCCGGCACCAGAAGGGCCCCGCTCAGGCGGGGCCGGTTTCGTTGGGCGGCGCTCGCCGGGCGGGTTAGAATGCGGGCCATGAAGCGCGTGCTCTCGGGCATTCAACCTACCGGCGCCATCCACATCGGCAACTATCTGGGCGCGATCAAGCAGTGGGTCGAGATCGGCGAGCGGCTGGGCAAGGACGCCCTCTTCTGCATCGTCGACTACCACGCCCTCACCAACCCCGACGCCTACGACCCCGAGCGGCTGCCGCAGCGCACCTTCGAGGCGGCGCTGGCCAACATGGCCGCGGGCCTCGACCCTGAGAAGATCACCCTCTTCGTGCAGTCGCACGTACCCGAGCACACCGAACTCTCCTGGATCTTCACCACCCAGACCCCGGTGGGCGACCTGACGCGCATGACCCAGTACAAGGACAAGTCGGCCAAGCTCAAGTCGGTGCCTGCAGGCCTGCTCATGTACCCGGTTCTGCAGGCGGCGGACATCCTGATCTACAAGGCCGACACCGTGCCCGTGGGTGAGGACCAGCTCCAGCACCTCGAGCTCACCCGCGAGATCGCCCGGCGTTTCAACCACGCCTTCGGAGAGACCTTCCCCGAGCCCAAAGCGCTGCTCAACCCCAAGGCGCCGCGGGTGCCGGGCGTCGACGGCGCAGCCAAGATGAGCAAGTCGGTGGGGAACACCATCGAGCTGCTCGAAGAGCCCAAGTCGATCTGGGAGAAGCTGCGCACCGCCCCCACCGATCCGGCGCGGGTGCGCCGCAACGACCCGGGCGATCCGAACCGCTGCCTGATCTTCAAGTACCACACCTACTTCTCGCCGCCCGAGGTGCAGGAGGCCGTGGCCGGGGGCTGCCGCACCGCGGGCATCGGCTGTGTGGACTGCAAGAAGCTGCTCTTCGACCGCATGATGGAGGTGCTCGCACCGATCCAGGAGCGGGCCGCCGAGCTGCGCAAGAACCCTGAGGTGGTGGAGGCGGCGCTCGAGGACGGCGCGCGGCGGGCACGGGCCATCGCCCAGGAGACGATGCACGAGGTGCGCGTCAAGATCGGCCTCTACAAACCCTACTAGCCATGGCCATCCACCTGAGCTTCGAGGGCTTCGCCGGCACGCCGGAGGAGCTGCAGCGGGCGTTGCGGTCGGGACGGGTGGCGCCGCGCGCCCTCCCGCTGCTCGACCTGATCGAGCAGGCCCTCGCCCAGGTGGCGGCGTTGGAGCTGCGCGAGCGCGGCGCGCTGCTTCCGCTTCTGGCGGAGCTGCTGGAGCGCAAGCTGCGCGCCTTGCTGCGGGTGGAGGCGGAGGCGGAAGACGAGGAAGCGGAAAGCGACGGGGAGGCGCTCGTCGGCCTCCTCGTGGAGCTGGACGAGGCGGTGCGGTTCCTGATGGAGCGGGCGCAGGCGCGCAGCTACGTCTGGCCCGTTCCTGCGGCCCCGCTGCCGCGTGACCGGCGCGTTGCGCCCATCGCCGTGACCTCGCTTTACCGTTACGCCCGCCGTTTCGTGCGTCCGGCGGCGTTGCTTCCCGCGGTCGAACGGTTCGGGGTCGCCGAGGCCTGGGCCTGGCTGCAACGGCGGCTGGCCAAGGCCGGGCGCGCTTGGTTCTCGCACCTCGGGCTCGAGGCCTGGAGCGAGCGCACCGTAACCTTCGCCGCGCTCTTGGAAGCGGTGCGGCGCGGCCGGGTGCGCCTCGTACAGAAGCGGCCTTACGCCGACCTCTGGATCGAACTCGAACCCGAACGCGAGGAGCGTTCGGCCTAACGGACGTTGCCCGTCTCGATCTTGGCCTCGTGCAGGTCGACGACGGTGAAATCGCCCTCGGCCAGCGACCCGGGGGCGACGACCAAGCTCTTCCCCAGCCATTCGTGTTTGAGCACGCTGCCCGTGAAGCCGGGGTCGTAGGCGACGACCAGCCGCGGGTTGTGCGTCTTGACGAGCTCGGCCAGCTCCTCGCTCCCGGATTCGTGCAGGCCCTTGTGGGCGGGCATGCGCGCGAAGAGGAAGACCTTCTGGTAGTCCTTGAGCTCGCGCAGCACCTTGAGGCGGTACTCCACCTCCCAGGCGGGGTAGGCGAGCCGGGTTACCTCCTCGCGCCCCTGGTCGCGGTCCACGATCTCCCCGCCCATTCCCGCGATCACCACGTGGCCCGGGGCGAAGGCGAAGCTGCCGTGGACCCCGTGCAGGTAAGGGAAGACGATCTCGATGTTGTAGGCCTCGCGCAGGTACTCTTCCACGGGGGCGTCGCGCGGCCCGGGTACGTAGAAGCTGGGTACCGGGGCCTGCCCCAGGATCTTGAAGGCTTTGCGGTAGTCGTCCGCCTTCGTTCCGGGGCCGGCAAGATCGCCGACGAGGACAAGGGCGTCCACGTCGAGGTCGGGGATTAGTTTGACCGTGCGCTCGAGGTAGTCGTGCTGGCCTTCGAGGCGGGCCAGCGCCAAGACCTTGCGGGTGAACTTCCGTGCCGTGGCCGACATTTTCATCCCCCCTTTAACAATCCTGCGTCGTTTTTTGTCAATTTAATTATATCCGCGTTCAGGGGCCAGGCCAAGGGGTCAGCCGCGGCGGAGCGGGCGGTGCAGCTGCAGGAAACGGTCGACGATGATCGGGTCCAGGTGGCGGCCCGAAAGCTCGCGCAGTTCGCGCACGACCTCGCGGGGGGTCCAGCGCTTCTTGTACGGGCGGTCGTTGGCGAGTGCGTCGAAGACGTCGACCACGGCGAAGAGGCGCGCCTCCAGGGGTATCTCGGTGCCGGAAAGGCCCCGGGGATAGCCGCTGCCGTCCCAGCGCTCGTGGTGGTAGCGCACGATGTTGCGCGTGGAATCGGGGAGGAAGGGGATCGGCTCGAGCATCTGGAACCCGATCTCGGTGTGCTCGCGCATCCGCGCCCACTCGTCTTCGTCGAGGGGCCCTTCCTTGAGCAGGATGCGGTCGGGGATGGCCAGCTTGCCGATGTCGTGGAGGTAGGCGCCCCAGCGGACGGCCTCGAGCTCGCCGCCGCGAAGCCCCAGCGCCCGGGCCAGCCGGGTCGAGAGCTGCGCCACCCGCTCGGTGTGGCCCTGGGTTTCGTAGTCGCGCCGCTCCAGCGCCACGCCGAAGGCGCGAAACATGGCCTCGCGCGCCTCCTTGAGTGCGCTTAGGTGGCCGATGCGCTCGAAGGCGCGTTCGATGCGTCGGGCGGTCAGCTGCACCAAGTAGCGCGCTTCGGGGGGCGGCGCGGCGGGCTGGCCGAAGGTGAGGACCGCGAGCCCGCCGTAGGGCACGCCCTTGACCCAGAGGGGTTCGACGAGGATGCTTCGGGTGCCGATTTCGACGAAGGGCTCGAGTGCGCCCGGATACTCGCGGTAGTCGTGGACGGCGCCGCCCTTGCGGCCGGCGATCGCGCTGCCCACCAGCCCTTCGCCCAGGAGGACGGCGTGGTCCTCGTAGATCCGGGGAAACCGGGAGGGGTAATCGCCGACCAGCACGTCGGGTTTGAGCCGCTGCTCCCCGTGCAGGGTGTAGAAGACCCCGGCCTCGAAAGGGGTGAGCTCGAGGATGGTACGCAGGGCGCGCTCGGCGATCTCGGCGGGGTTCTCGAGCACCTCGATCTCGGTGGAGAGCACGATCAGCTTGCGGTAGGCCTCGGCGCGGCGGGTGGCTTCGCCCAGGGCCTTG
>JALSIA010000005.1 GCA_026981865.1 Thermaceae bacterium | reverse complement strand
CGCCGCTGACCACCAGCCCCGCCTGGGTGAGCAGCTCGACGTATGCGGGGTTGACCTCGTAGCGGTGACGGTGGCGTTCGTGCACGGTGCGCGCCCCGCCGTAGACGCGCTCGAGCAGCGTGCCGGAGCGAATCTGCATCGGCCAGTCGCCCAGGCGCATCGTCCCGCCCATGCCCTCGACCTCGAGCTGCTCGGGCATCAGGTCGATGACCGGATGCGGGGTGTAGGGGTCGAACTCGGTGGAGTTGGCCCCCTCGAGGCCGGCGACGTGGCGGGCGAACTCGATCGTCGCGACCTGCAGCCCCAGGCAGATGCCCAGGTAGGGAATCTTCTGCTCGCGGGCGTACTGGACCGCGCGGATCTTGCCTTCGATGCCGCGGATGCCGAAGCCGCCGGGCACCAGGATGGCGTCCACCCCCTGGAAGGCCTCGCTCAGGTCGCCCTCGATCAGGCCCTCGGCGTCGATCCATTTGACCTCGACGCGCACGCGGTTCTTGATGCCCCCGTGCTTGAGAGCCTCGAGCAGCGACAGGTAGGCGTCGGGCATCTTCACGTACTTGCCCGCCACCCCCACGGTGACGACGTCCTCGGGTTCGCGCAGCACCCGCACCGCGTCGGTCCAGATGCCCAGGTTGGGAAAGACGGGCTCGAGGCCCAGCTTCTTCTCCACCAGCTTGCCCAGCCCCTGCTCCTCCAGCACCAGGGGCACCTCGTAGATGTCCTTCACGTCGTAGCTGGAAAACACCGCCTCGGGCCGCACGTTGGTGAAGAGGGCCACCTTGCGGCGCACCTCTTCGGGCGGCTCTTTCTCGGAGCGCAGCACGATGGCGTCGGGCTGGATCCCCACCCCCCGCAGCGTGGCCACCGAGTGCTGGGTGGGCTTGGTCTTGAACTCCTCCGAGGTGCGCAGGTAGGGCACCAGGGTGAGGTGGATGTAGAGGGTGTTCTCGGCCGGTTCGTCGAACTGGAACTGGCGGATCGCTTCCAGGAAGGGCAGGCTCTCGATGTCGCCCACGGTGCCCCCGATCTCGACGATGGCGATCTCGGCCTCCTGCTCGGCGGCCACCTCGCGGATACGGCGTTTGATCTCGTCGGTGACGTGGGGGATGACCTGAACGGTCTGGGACAGGTACTCGCCCTTGCGCTCGCGCTCGATCACCGCCTTGTAGACCTGCCCGGTGGTGATGTTGTTCTTGCGGGAAAGGTCGAGGTCGAGAAAGCGCTCGTAGTGGCCGATGTCCAGGTCGGTCTCGGCCCCGTCGGCGGTCACGAAGACCTCGCCGTGTTCGTACGGGCGCATCGTGCCCGCGTCGAGGTTGATGTAGGGGTCGACCTTGACCGCGGTCACGCGGTAACCGCGGCCCCGAAGGATGGCCCCCAGCGACGAGGTCACGATGCCTTTACCCAAGGAACTCACGACCCCGCCGGTTACGAAAATGTACTTCATCTTCACACCCTCCGGGATTTCAGCCTACCACAGGCCGGGGCGTGCGCCCGCTCGGCTGGTAGCGTTTCCATACGCTCCGCGGCGTGCTACAATCTTCCCCAGCAGGAGGGCCCATGAACGTTCTTGGACGCATCACCGAACTTCCCGAGCTGCCCGAGCCGCTGGCCCCCCTCAAGGAGATGGCCTACAACGTCTGGCTCTGGTGGAGCTGGACGCCGGCGGCTCAGGAGCTCTACCGGCGGATCAATCCGGTGCTCTGGGAGGCCTGCCGCCACAACCCGGTCAAGCTTCTGCTCGAGGCCCGGCCCGAGCGCCTCGCCGACCTGGCCGCCGATCCGGAGTACACCGCAAGCGTCGAGGCCGTCTACCAGAGCTTCAAGGCCCACCTGGCCTCGCGGCCAAAGCCCACCACCGGTACGGTCGCCTACTTCTCGGCCGAGTTCGGCTTCCACGAGTCGTTGCCCATCTACGCCGGCGGGCTCGGCATCCTCGCCGGCGACCACGTCAAGGCCGCCTCCAACCTTGGCGTTAACCTGGTGGGGGTGGGCCTCTTCTACCACCGCGGCTACTTCCACCAGCACCTCTCCCCCGAGGGCGTGCAAACCGAGTACCACGAGACCCTTCACCCCGAGGAGCTGCCGCTGCTGCCGGTGCGGGACGCCTCGGGCGAACCGGTCAAGGTCGCCGTCGAGATCGAGGGGCGCAAGGTCTGGATCACCGCCTACCAGGTGCAGGTGGCCACGGTCCCCGTCTACCTGATGAGCACCGACCTGCCCGAGAACGACCCCGCCGACCGCGAGATCACCGCCGAGCTCTACAATGCCGAGCCGGGGATGCGGCTGCGCCAGGAGATCGTCTTGGGCATCGGCGGGGTTCGCCTGCTTCGCGCCCTCGGCGTCGAGCCCGAGGTCTGGCACATGAACGAGGGGCACTCGGCCTTCATCGGGCTCGAGCGCATCCGCGAACTCGTCGCCCAGGGGCTCGACTTCGACACCGCGCTCGAGTCCGTGGCCGCGAGCGCGCTCTTCACCACCCACACCCCGGTGCCCGCAGGGCACGACGTCTTCGGCTTCGAACAGGTGACCCACTACCTCCAGGGCTGGTGGGACCGCCTGGGTATCGCGCGCGAGCGGTTCTTGAACCTGGCCCGCGAGGAGCGTGAGGACGGCGCGGTCTACTCCATGTCGGTCCTCGCCCTTCGTACCAGCCGCTTCGCGGGCGGCGTCTCCCGGCTGCACGGCGAGGTCTCGCGCAAGATGTTCCACGACCTGTGGCCGGGGCTGGAGCCCGAAGAAGTGCCGATCGGCCACGTGACCAATGGGGTGCACACCTGGACCTGGCTGGCCCCGGTGCTGCGCGACCTCTACGAACGCTACTTCCCCGAGGGCTGGATGCACGCCCTCAGCCGGCCCGAGCACTGGGCGACCGACGCCCTCCCGGCGGGCGAGCTCTGGGCGGCGCGGCGGGCGCTGCGGGAGCAGCTGATTCGCGACGTGCGCGAACGTCTCGGCGAACAGCGGCTGCGCGCCGGCGAACCGCCGGCGCGGCTACGGGCGGCCGAGCGCGCCCTCGACCCCGGTACCCTCACCGTCGTCTTCGCACGCCGTTTTGCCACCTACAAACGCGCCGACCTGCTCTTCCACGACCCCGAACGCCTGAAGACGATCGTGAACGGCCCCTACCCCATCCAGATCGTCTTCGCCGGCAAGGCGCACCCGAAGGACGAACCCGGCAAGGCGATGATCCAGAAGATCGTGCGCCTGGTGCGCGAGCTCGAACTGGAGGACCGGATCCTGGTGCTCGAGGACTACGACATCGCCCTCGCCCGCACCCTCGTCTTCGGCGCCGACCTCTGGCTCAACACCCCGCGCCGGCCCATGGAGGCCTCGGGCACCTCGGGGATGAAGTCGGCGCTCAACGGCGGGGTCAACTTCAGCGTCCTCGACGGCTGGTGGGCCGAGGCCTACGACGGCCAGAACGGCTGGGCCATCGGCACCGAACGCGCCTACGACTCGTTGGCGGCGCAGGACGCCGCCGACGCGGCCAGTCTTTACGACACCCTGGAGCACGAGATCCTGCCCCTCTTCTACGCGCGCGACGCCGAAGGCATCCCCACCGGCTGGCTGGGCCGGGTGCGCCGCAGCATCCGCACCGCCGGCGCCGCGTTCTCCGCCGAGCGGATGGTAGGCGAGTACCTGAACGCCTTCTACGAGCCCGCCGAAGCCCACGGCCGGGTCCTCAGCGCCGACGGGCACGCGCGCGCCCGCGAGCTCGCCGTCTGGAAGAAGCGCATGGCCGAGCGCTGGCGCCAGGTTCGCCTCGAAGCGCGCGCGCCCGGCGACCTGCGCCTCAACGGCAAGCCGCTCGAGGTCTCCGCGAGCGTGGAACCCGCGGGGGTCGACCCGCGCCACCTGCGGCTCGAGCTGCTGCTGCGCCGCGGCGCGACCGGTCCGCTGCAGCGCGTGGCTTTCCCCGACCCCGAAACGCACGAGGGTCGGCTCCACTACCGCATCCGCTACCGCCCCGAGCTGCCGGGCAGCTACGTCTACGGCGTGCGCCTCTCGGCCCAGCACCCCGACTTCGCGCAGCCCTTCGAGGTGGCCCTCGTCCGCTGGGCCTGAGCCCGTGCTAACCTGAAGCCGGCAAGGGACCCGGGATCCCCCCGAGCCTCCCTGGAGGAACCGTGAACGATCTTCGCGTCAAACTCATCACCTACGGCTGCCAGATGAACGAGTACGACACCCATCTGGTGGCCAGCGAACTGGCCTCGATCGGCGCCGGTTTCGTCGACACCGTCGAGGAGGCCAACTTCGTCCTGGTCAACACCTGCGCGGTGCGCGGAAAGCCGGTGGAGAAGGTGAAGAGCCTCCTCGGACAGCTGCGCAAGGAAAAACAGCGGCGCGAGGAGCCCTTCCTCATCGGCATGATGGGCTGCCTGGCCAGCCTGGAAGAGGGGCAGGCAATCGCGCGCAAGTTCGGCGTCGACGTGCTCCTGGGCGCGGGCGCCATCCACAAGATCGCCGAGGCGCTGGCCCAAGCAGGGGCCTTCTGGGACGTGGGTTTTTACCGCGAGATCGACGAGGTCGTCCCGCCCCCGCCCCGGGGAACGCTCAGCGCCTTCGTGACGCTGATCCGCGGCTGCGACCACCGCTGCACCTACTGCGTGGTCCCGCGCACCCGCGGCCCCGAGGTGAGCCGGCACCCTGACCTGATCCTGCGCGAGGTGGAGCAGTTGGTGGAGGCGGGGATCGTCGAGGTCACGCTGCTGGGGCAGAACGTCAACTCGTACGGAAAGGACGACCCCGCCTACCCCGACTTCGCCGACCTGATCCGCCGGGTAGCGGCGCTGGGGGTGCGGCGGCTGCGCTTCGTGACCAGCCACCCCATGAACTTCTCCGACCGCATCGTCGAGGCCATCGCCGAAACCGCGGCGGTGGGTCAGTACGTGCACCTGCCGGTGCAGGCGGGCTCGGACCGGGTGCTCCGGCGGATGGCGCGCGAGTACCGGCGCGACTACTACCTGGAGCGGGTGGCGCGGTTGCGCGAGGCGCTGCCCGATCTGGTGCTCTCCACCGACATCATCGTCGGCTTCCCGGGCGAAACCGAGGAGGACTTCCAGCAGACGCTCGACCTCTACGACGAGGTCGGTTTCGACGCCGCCTACATGTTCATCTACTCGGCGCGCCCCGGCACCCCCAGCTACGAGCGTTTCGAAGACCTGCCGCGCGAGGTCAAGGTGGAGCGGCTGCAGCGCCTGATCGAGAAGCAGAAGGAGTGGAGCCTGCGGCGCAACCGGGCCTGGGTGGGGCGCGAGGTCGAGGTGCTGGTGCGCGGCCCGGCCAAGGAGGCCCACTGGGTCGAAGGCCACGACCAGAGCAACCACCCCGTGCTGCTCCCCGCCGAAGAGGCGCCGGTCGCGGGGCTCTACCGCGCGACGGTCGAACAGGCCACGCCGCACCTGCTCTTCGGCAAGGTAAAAGAGCGCCTGCTCGCCGCGCCCGAACCGCTGGAGGCGGCCTCGTGAGCCCGCTGCTGCTGTGGCTGTTGGTTGCTTCGGGCCTGCCGGTCAGCTACGCCCTGAGCGCACCGCGCCGCCTGCTTGACCCCATTCAAATCGTCCTCGTCGTTACCGCCTACGTCTTCGGCCTTTCGGTGGCCTGGTTCGCCTCGGGCTCTGGCGCGGTCGCGTGGGCCGCCGGGGTGCTGCTGGGGGCGCTCGTCGGCCGCTGGAACCGGCGGCTGGTGATCGGCGGCATCGGGCTCGCGGCCGCGGAGCAGCTGGCCCTGAAACTCGCCTGGCGGCACGGGGGCTCGGTCGAGCCCGCCGACCTGATCGCCGCCGGCGTGGACCCCGACACCGCCCGCGCCACCCTGGAGAACCTGGCCGACCGCGGACTTTGCCAGCGGGACGGCGAACGCTACCGCTTCGAACGGTAGGCGGCCGGTGGAGGCCCTGGTCGTCGGTGCCGGCATCGTGGGGCTGAACGTCGCCCTGGCGCTCTCGGAGGCCGGCTGGGCGGTGACCCTCGTCGACTGCGGGAACCGCCGCGGCCTCGCCGTGGCCATGGTGAACCCGGTACGCGGCCGTCGCGGCAGCGTCGTTCCCGAAGCCGGGGCCGCCCTACCCCTCGCCGCCCAGGTCTACGGCCGCTTCCTGCCGCTCCACCGGGGGTTGTGGCGGCCGCTGGAAGCCGAAGTGGAGCCCAAGTGGCGGCGCAAGCTCGAAAGAAGCGCCGTCGCCCACGCCTGGCGCGAAGGCGGCGTCTGGCTGCCGGAGGCCTTCTGGGTCGAGGCGCGCGCGCTCAGGGCACGCATGGCCGCGGGACTGCCCCGGATCCGCGGCCGCGCTGTGGCCTGGGGGCCGACCCGAGTCCGGCTCGCGGGCGGACGCGTCCTGCGCGCCGACCGGGTCGTCTGGGCCGCAGGGGCCGAAGGGGCGGCGCTGGCAGGGGTGGGCGGCCGCTTCAGCGCCGGCAGCCAGCTCCTCGTCGCCGAACGCTTCCCCACGGCCCGCGCCCGCGGCGTCTACGCCGCGGGCCCCGCGATCGGCGGGTCCTACCTGCCGCACAGCGAACGCTACGCGCCCCACGTAACCCGCTACGGCGAGATCGTCTGGATGCTCGAGCGCGCCCGCGAGCTGCTCGGCTTCACCCCCAAGCCCGTCGGGATGTGGGCGGGGGTGCGCTGGCGCACGGACGGAGCCTACCTCTTCGAGCAAAACGGCGGCTGGGTGATCGGCGGCTTCGGCTCCACCGCCTACCTGCTCGCGCCGCTCTACGCCCGCCGCTTGGCCGAACGCCTGGGCGGCTAGAGCACCTGGGCCTGGCCATCGGCGCGCGGTTCGCTGGCGGCCCACCAGACGCCGCCCTCGCGCAGCAGGATCTGCCCCTTGCCAAACGGACCCCCTTCGGCCAAGACGCGCACCGCGTGGCCCCGGTCGGCCAACCCCTGGGCCACGTGCTGGGGGACGGACTGTTCAAGCCAGACCTCACCCCCGTCGGCCACCTGCCAGCGCGGCGCGTCGAGCGCGCTCTGGGGGTTCAGGTCGAAG
>JALSIA010000004.1 GCA_026981865.1 Thermaceae bacterium | reverse complement strand
AAAGGGCCACCGCGAGCCAGACGCCGCCGTAGGCCAGGGTCGCCGCCAGGTAGAGAAGGCTGCGCGCCACCTCCTCGCCCGAGGGGGCGAGGCCGGTCAGCAGGACGCCCAGCCCCGTGATCAGCAACCAGGTCGCCAGCAGCACCAGGCCCAGCGTCGCGAGCCCCGCCAGGTACTTGCCGAAGAGGAGGGCGTCGCGGTAGATCGGTTGGGCCAACACCCGCCCCAGGGTACGCCGCTGGTGTTCGCCGTTGACCGCATCGAAACCCAGCGCGATGGCCAGGAGCGGCACCAGGAAACCGGCGAAGGCGACGAACGAGGGCAGCGGGTCCTTGGCGGTGGTGAAGAGCCGGAGGAAGAGGAAGACGTCCTCGCCGACGGTGGATTTGATCGTCTGGATGGCGGCGTAGATCGTCCCCGCCGCGGTCAGCACGATCAGGAGCTCGAGCAACCGCATGCGGACCCCCGATAGCTGGTCCGCGAACTCCTTAAGAAACACCGGGCCCAAACCGGCGAACGCCGAACCCTCACGCCGCGTCGCCATGGGACACCTCCTCGAAGTAGGCGCGGTAGACCTCGTCGAGATCGGGTTCTTCCAGATCCAGCCGCAGCAGCCGGCCTCCCCGCTGCACCACGGCGCGGGCGGCGGCGTCGCGCAGGTCGCGCTCGGCCTCCAACAGGTAGCGGGCGCCGTCGCGCCGCACCCGCAGCACGCCGGGCAGGCCGCCGAGCGCGGCCTCGAGGTCCTCGCCCGCGGCTTCCAGATGAATCCGGTAGGCGCCGCCCAGCACCCGGCGGGCCAGCTCCGGGACGCTGCCGACGAGCGCCATGCGGCCCTTGCGGAAGAGGCCGACGCGGTCGGTGACCGTCTGCACCTGATGGAGCAGGTGCGACGAGAGCAGCACCGTCAGCCCCCGGTCCCCCAGCGAGCGGATCAAGCCGAGGAACTCGTGCGCGGCCTGGGGGTCGAGACCCAGCGTGGGTTCGTCGAGGATCACCAGCTCCGGTTCCTTGAGCAGCACGTCGGCGAGGCCGAGCCGCTGCTTCATCCCCCGGGAGTAGGTGCGCACCGGGCGGTCGGCGGCGTCGGTCAGGCCCATCGAAGCGAGCGCTTCGTCGATGCGCGCGTCGACCCCGGGGCCGTGCATCCCGTTGAGTGCCGCAGTGTACCGCAGGTTCTCCCGGCCCGAAAGGTCGTCGTAGAAGCCCACGGTATCGGGCAGGTAGCCGACCCGCCGCTTGACCGAAAGCGGTTCGCGTACGGGGTCGTAGTCCAGCACCCGCACGCGGCCCGAGGTCGGCTCGGTTAGGCCCAGGAGCATGAGGATCGTCGTCGTCTTGCCCGAGCCGTTGGGCCCGAGCAGGCCAAAAACCTCGCCGCGCTCGACCGTCAGGTCGAGCTCCTCGACCGCGACCAGATCGCCGTAGCGTTTGCTCAGTCCCTGGGTTTCGATGGCCGCCATCATCGCCTTCCGAAGCGCGCTACCGCCAGCGCCAGAACCCCAAGGGCCACTGCGATCAGACCGACGCCCACGACGCCCCAGACCGTCGAGGTCAGCACCGTGATGCGGAAGTCGGCGTTTTCGGGCGTGCCGTTCTTCGGGCGCGCGGTGAGGGTAACCATGTAGTCGCCGGCGATGGCCTTGGACGAGGGCTTGATCTTGACCGTGACCTCGGCCTGCTCCCCTGCGGGGATGGAGTCGATGCGCTTGGGGTCGAAGTTCAGCTCCCAGCCGCTCGGCTCGTACGACGACAGCTCGACCTCCTTGGCCTCGGCGCTGCCGCGGTTCTTGATAACGACCTTCAGGGGCGACGCGCGCCCGGCGTAGGCACGGCCCGAAAGCCGTCCGTCGGGGGTGGTGAGGCTTAGCTCGGGCCGCCCGGTGACCACGGCGGTCAGCTCCAGCCGCGCCTTGGCCGCCCCGCTCCTTGCGGCCACGTTGATCTTGTACTCGCCCGCCTGCACCCGCGGGGGCGGGCTCACCTCGATGTCGATGTTCTTGGTCTCGCCCGCCTTGATGGGCAGGGTGGTCACTTCCTGCCCCGAGAACTGCGGCTTGAACACGACCTCGAAGCCCTGGGGGGCGTCGGCCTCGAGGCCGACGAGGAGGTCTTGATCCGATTCGTTCTTGAGGGTGGCCCGGTAGCGGAAGGTGGTCTTGGGGGTACCCTTGAGCACGGGCAGTTCCACCTCGAGCCGCAGCGAAGGCGGCAGCACCTTGCCTACGGTGAGGGTGAGGGGGAGGCGGGCCCGGGCGCTCGTCCCCTCGGCGAGAACGGTCATCGTGTAGCGGCCTTCCTGCACCCCCTTGGGCACCTCGACGCGGAGGGTGAGGTTTTGCGTGGCGTCGGGTGCCAGGAAGGCGGCCTCGACCACGCGCCCGCTGCCCAGGAAGGCGACGGTCCAGTCCGCGGGTGCGCCCTCGACGCGCAAGCGCGTGAGCTGGGGCGGGAGGTCGTAGTTCCTCAACGTCAGGGGAAGGTTGACCACCTCGCCCGCCTTGACGGTGAGCGCGGGGAAGGGCGTGGAGAGTACCAGTCCCCTGTAGCCGGTCTGCCCTTGCGCGAACGCGAACGTTACGGCCAACGACAACAGGAAGCCTGCGAGTCTCCGCATCGTTCACCTCCAACGCACCAATTTTCCCGCGGCTCCGACTAAAAAATATGAACCGCGGGGACGCAGGTTCCCCGCGGGGGTCGGGCCGGAGCTATTCGGGGTCGCGCAGCACCGCGCCGTGAGCCGCGTTGCTGACGAGCGCCCGGTAGCGCTTCAGCCAGGAGCCGTTCACCGGTTTGACCTTGGGTTTGAAGGTCGCGCGCCGGCGCTCGAGCTCGGCCTCGTCCACCCGCAGCTCAATGCGCCCCTCGACCAGGTCCAGGGCGATGACGTCGCCTTCCTGCACCAGGCCGATCGGCCCGCCTTCGGCGGCCTCGGGGCTGACGTGGCCCACCGCGGCGCCGCGGGTCCCACCCGAGAAGCGGCCGTCCGTGACCAGGGCCACGCTCTCGCCCAGGCCACGGCCGACGATGGCGCTGGTGGGGGCCAGCATCTCGCGCATCCCCGGGCCGCCCTTGGGGCCCTCGTAGCGCACCACCACCACATCGCCCGGCCGGATGCGGCCGGCGTCGATGGCCTCCTGGGCCTCTTCCTCGCTGTCGAAGACGCGGGCCGGCCCCGCGTGACGCAGCATCTCCGGCACCACCCCCGCGGTCTTGACCACCGCCCCTTCGGGGGCGAGGCTGCCAAAGAGGATGCGCAGGCCCCCCTGGGCGTCGTAGGGGTTCTCCAGCCGGCGGATTACGCGCTCGTCGCGGATCGCATGGCCCTCCGCGAGCTGCTCGCCCAGGGTGCGGCCGCTGGCGGTGCGCGCCTCGGTGTTCAGGTAGCCGCCGCGGGCGAGCTCGCCCAGGATCGCGAAGACGCCGCCGGCGCGATCGAGGTCTTCCATGTGGTAGGCGCTCGAGGGCGCGATCTTGCACAGCGTGGGCGTCGTGCGGCCAATGGCGTCGAGTTTTTCGAGCGCGAAGGGGATGCCCGCCTCCTCGGCCACGGCCAGGGTGTGGAGCACGGTGTTGGTGGAGCCGCCCATGGCCACGTCGAGGCGGAAGGCGTTTTCGAAGCTCTGCTCGTTCACGAAGTCGAGCGGCTTCACGTCCTCCTCCACCATGCGCATCAGCCAATCCACCGCGGTCTTCTTCAGCTCCTCACGCCGCGGGTCGGTGGCCAGGATCGAGCCGTTGCCGGGGACGGCCAGGCCCAGGGCCTCGAGCAGGCAGTTCATCGAATTGGCGGTGAACATGCCCGAACAGCTGCCGCAGCTGGGGCAGGCGAGCTGTTCGATCCGCTCGAGCCGCTCGGGGCTCATCGTGCCCTCTTTGACCGCGCCCACCCCCTCGAAGACGCTGATCAGGTCCAGCGCCTCGCCGTCGAGGTAGCCGGCCTTCATGGGCCCGCCGGAGACGAAGACGCTGGGCAGGTTGACGCGCACCGCCGCCATCAGCATGCCGGGCACGATCTTGTCGCAGTTGGGGATGAAGATCGCCCCGTCGAAGGCGTGGGCGCGCAGCATCGTTTCCACGCTGTCGGCGATCAACTCGCGGCTGGGCAGGCTCCACTTCATGCCCTCGTGGCCCATGGCGATGCCGTCGTCCACGCCGATGGTGTTGAACTCGAAGGGCACCCCGCCGGCCTCGCGGACGTAGCGTTTGATGCTGCGCACGAACTCCTGCAGGTGGGCGTGCCCCGGGACGATGTCCACGTAGCTGTTGACCACCGCGATGAAGGGCTTGTCGAAGTCGGACTCCCGCTCGATCACGCCGGTGGCGCGCAAAAGTGAGCGGTGGGGCGCGCGTTCGAGCCCCTTCTTGATGACGTCGCTGCGAAGACGCTTATTCTTTTCGCCAGTCATAGACCGTTCCCGTGTAGCGGTGGGGGTCGGCCTCGAGGACGCGAACCAGGTAGTTCGCCGCCTGCTCGGGGTTGATGAGGACCCCCTTCTCCTTGTAACCGCCAAAGATCTCGTGCAGCTGCTCGGCGGCGCCGCCGGTGGCGCTGCGCGCCTGTTCCTGCATGCCGGTATCGACCACCCCGGGGCGGTAGGCGAAGCTGGCCACCATGGGGGCTTCGGCGGCCACCTGGCGTGCCAGGTGCTCCTCGGCCGCCTTGGCGATGGCGTAGGCGCCGATGCCGGGCAGATTGTACTCGGCCGCGCCCGAGCCGACGTAGACGGCCACGCCGTCGCCGCTGGCGATCAGGTCGGGCAGCGCGAAGCGGGTGAGCTGGTAGGCACCGGTGAGGCTCGCCCCCAGCACCTCGTTCCAGTGGCGCTCGGGAAGCTCCCACAAAAGGGGGCCCGCGTGCAGCACACCCGCGTTGTGCACGAAGCCGTAGAAGCGGCCCAGCTCGCGCGCCAGCTCCACCAGCCGGCGGGCGGTTTCGGCGGCGGCCACGTCGCCCGCGTGGCGGCGCACCTGCACCCCCTTCGCTTCGACTTCCCGCGTCGCTTCCGCCAGGGCCTCCTCGCCGCGGGCGGTGAGCACCAGCTGCGCGCCGCGCTCGGCGAGCGCAAGCGTGAGCGCCCGGCCGATGCCGCGCGAGGCGCCGGTGACGATCAGGGTTCTTCCTCTTAGGCTCGGCATACTCCAGTTTACCCGCTCAGGTTCGCGAGCACCGCTTTGGTGAACTCGGCGGTGGAGGCGTCCCCGCCCAGGTCGGGGGTGCGGGCCTGTTCCAGCGCGGCAGCCACCGCCCGCTCGATGGCCTGGCCCGCCTCGGGCCGCCCCAGCGCGTAGGTGGCCAGCATGCCCGCCGAAAGGATGGCCGCGGTGGGGTTGGCCACCCCTTGGCCGGCGATGTCGGGGGCCGAGCCGTGCACGGGCTCGAAAAGCGGCGTGCCCTCGCCCAGCGAGGCCGAGGGCAACAGCCCCAGCGAGCCGGGGAGCACCGAGGCCAGATCCGATAGGACGTCGCCGAAGATGTTGCCGGTCACGATCACGTCGTAGTCGGCAGGGTGGGTGATGAGGTGCATGGCCATGGCGTCCACGTACTGGTGCTCGAGCGCCACCTGCGGCCAGCCCTGCGCCACCTCTTCGACGGTGCGCCGCCAGAACTCGCCCACCTCGAGCACGTTGGCCTTCTCCACGCTGGTGAGCTTCTTCCGGCGCTTGGCGGCGGCCTCGAAGGCCACCCGCGCCACCCGTTCCACTTCGGGCTTCGAGTAGCGCATGGTGTTCCAGGCTTCGGCCTCGCTCATGCCCCGCGGCTCGCCGAAGTAGAGTCCGCCCGTGAGCTCGCGCACGATCAGCACGTCCACCCCGCGGGCGATCTCGGGCTTGAGCGGGGACAGCCCCTCGAGGCCCGGCAGCACCTTGGCCGGGCGCAGGTTGGCGAAGAGCCCCTGGTCCTTGCGCAGCGCAAGCAGGCCGGTCTCGGGGCGGATCTCGCGGGGAACGCCGTCCCACCTGGGTCCGCCGATCGCGCCCAGGAGCACCGCGTCGGCGGCGGCCACGCCGCGGCGGGTGGCCTCGGGGTAGGGCTCGCCGGCGGCGTCGATGGCCGCGCCGCCGAAGTCGAAGTCGTCGAAGCGTAGCTCCAGGCCGAAGACGTCGGCGGCCTTTTCGAGTACCTCCACCGCCGCCTCGGTCACCTCGGGGCCGATGCCGTCGCCGGGGAGAACCGCAATCTTGTGCATGACGTTTCCTTTCTCCGCGCCTCAGGCCGGCCCGCGGTAGCCGCCGCGCTTGCCCGGCCCGGGGCGGGCGGCGTCGAGCTCCTTGACCCTGTCCATCGCCTCCAGCAGCTCGGCGAGCGGGTCCCAGCGGCCGCTGGTCAGGGCCTCGCGGGCCGCCTCGCGAATGGCCAGCGGGGCCACGTGCCCGCCAAAGCGTACCTCGCGCGCCTCCAGGTCCACTTCCACCTCGCCCTCAGGGTGGGCTTCCACCCACCCGGCCAGCACCCCCAGGTCTTCGGGGTCGAGGGTCACGCAGACCAGGCCGATCTGGATGGCGTTGCCGAAGAAGATCTCGGCGAAGCTTTCGCCGATGATCGCTTTGAATCCGGCGCGCTTGATCGCCTGGGGGGCGTGCTCGCGGCTGGAGCCGGAGCCGAAGCCCGCCCCCACCACCATCACGCGCGCCCCCCGGCGCTCGGGGCGGTTGAGGGGGTGGTCCTTGGGGTTGCCCGCTTCGTCGAAGCGCTCGTCGTAGAAGAGGGCCTCGCCCAACCCGTCGAAGGTGACGGCTTTGAGGAAACGCGCGGGGACGATGCGGTCGGTGTCGATCTCGTCGCCGGGAACCACCACGGCGCGTCCGCGTACCAGTTTGATCGCTTCCATCAGGCCTTCACCCCCAGGATCTCGCGCACGTCCACGACCTCGCCGGCCAGGGCCGCCGCGGCGACCATCGCCGGGCTCGCCAGCAGGGTGCGACCCTGGGGCGAGCCCTGCCGCCCCTTGAAGTTGCGGTTGGAGCTGCTAATCGAAAGCTCGTCGCCCACCAGCTTGTCGGGGTTCATTGCC
>JALSIA010000003.1 GCA_026981865.1 Thermaceae bacterium | reverse complement strand
GCGCTTCGACAGCGAGGAGGCGTTTTACGCGCGTTTCACGGAGATCGTGCGCGAGATCGCCGACCTGGTGCGGGCCCCGGTTTCGGCCGAGGCCTTGGCCACCGACCCCGAAGGCATGATCGCGGAGGGCCGCAAGCTCGCCGCGCTGAACGAGCACGTCGTCGTCAAGCTGCCGATCTCCGAGGCGGGGCTACGGGCCTGCCGGGTGCTCGCCGACGAGGGCGTCGCGGTCAACATGACCCTCGTCTTTTCGGCCAACCAGGCGCTGCTGGCCGCCCGCGCCGGCGCCCGCTACGTCAGCCCCTTCCTGGGCCGCGTCGACGACATTGGTTGGGACGGCGTCGAGCTGGTCCGCAGCATCCGCGAGATCTTCGACGTGCACGACCTCGACACCGAGATCATCGCCGCCTCGGTGCGTCATCCGCAGCACGTCACCGCCGCCGCCTTGGCCGGGGCCGACATCGCCACCGTGCCCTACAAGGTTCTGACGGCCATGGTGCGGCACCCGCTGACCGAGATCGGCATCCAGCGCTTCCTGGCCGACTGGGAGAAGGCGAAGCAAGAGCTATGAGCAAGAAGAAGACCACCACCGAAACCCCTCAGACCTACAAGGAACTCAACGCCAAGATCCTGCCCGAGCTGCACCTGCTTGCGGCGCAGATGGGCATCAAGAACTACAAGAAGCTCGGGAAGGACGAGCTGATCATGGCCATCCTGGAGCACCAGGCACAGGACGAGGGCCTCTCCCTCGCCAAGGGCTACCTGGAGACCAGCCCCGACGGCTACGGCTTCCTCCAGGACAACGTCTACAACCTCGACTCCCGCAGCGTCATCGTTAGCGCTGGCCTGATCAAGCAGTTCCAGCTGCGCACCGGCGACTACATCGTTGGCAAGGCGCGCCCGCCGCGTGAGAACGAGCGTTACGGCACCCTGATCCGGGTGGAGGCCATTAACGGGCTCGAGCCCGCCCAGGCCGTCAAACGCCCCAAGTTCGACGAACTGGTGCCCCAGTTTCCCGACCGTCAGCTCAAGCTGGAGACGGCCCCCGAGGAGCTCTCCACCCGTGTCATCGACCTGCTGGTGCCGATTGGGCGCGGACAGCGCGGCCTCATCGTCGCCCCGCCCAAGGCTGGGAAGACGACGCTGCTCAAGAAGATCGCCAACGCCATCCTGGAAAACGAGCCCGACGTCAAGGTGATCGTGCTGCTCATCGACGAGCGCCCCGAAGAGGTTACGGACTTCCGCGAGTCGGTGGAGAAGGCCGAGGTGATCGCCAGCACCTTCGACGAGCCGCCCCAGAACCACATCCGCGTGGCCGAGTTCGTGCACGAGCGCGCCCGCCGCATCGTCGAGGAGGGCGGCCACGTCGTCATCCTGCTCGACTCGATCACCCGCCTGGCGCGCGCAAACAACCTGGTCACCCCGCCTACCGGGCGCACCCTCTCGGGCGGGCTCGACTCGGCGGCGCTGCACTTTCCCAAGCGCTTCTTGGGCGCGGCGCGCAACATCCGCGGCGGCGGTTCGCTCACCATCCTGGCGACCGCGCTGGTCGAGACCGGCAGCCGCATGGACGACGTCATCTTCGAGGAATTCAAAGGTACCGGCAACATGGAGCTGCACCTCTCGCGCCGGCTCGAGGAGCGGCGCATCTTCCCGGCCATCGACATCCTCAAGTCGGGCACCCGCCGCGAGGAGCTGCTGCTCGGCGAAGAGGTGCTGCACAAAATGTGGCTGCTGCGCAAGGTGCTTGCCGACATGGACCCGGCGGAGGCCATGGAGATGCTCCTGGGCCGCCTCAAGCGCACCAAGTCCAATCAGGAATTCCTGGCTACCCTAGCGGCAAAGTAAACATCGGGGTATAATCCCCGTTGGAGGCGTGCGTGGCGAACCGTCGTGGATTTACACTCTCGTGGCTCTTTGCGGGTAGCCTGCTGGCCATACCGATCTCGCCCCTGGAGATTCTGCCCGAACTCGAAGCCGCGCTCCGCCCCCCGCAGGAAGTCGTCGTGCTGGAACCCGCCCCGAACTACGGGGTGGTTTTTCATACCGTGAAGCCCGGTGAATCGCTGCTGCTCATCGCGGCGCGTTACCGCAGCGACCTCGGCGAGATCAAGAAGCTCTCGGGCCTCAAGCGCGACCTGCTCAAGCCGGGGCAGACGCTCAAAGTGCCCATCGAGGTCAAGCAGAAGGACGAGCCCCGACTCCCTCCGGGGGTGCAGGTCTACACCGTGCGCCCCGGCGACTCGCTTGAACGAATCGCCGGGCGGTTCGGTCTGCGCATCATCGACTTGGTTTCGGCCAACCTCGACCTCGCCAGCCTCGACCGTCTGAGCGTGGGAACCAAGCTTTTCGTTCCCACGGGCGAGCGCGGTCTGTTAATCGCCGTGGGCGAGGGGGAGAACCTCGAAACCATCGCCCGGCGCTACCGCGTCGACATGGCCCGTTTGGCGCGCGCCAACGGCCTGGACAACCCGCTCGACCTCAAACCCGGCGACCGCATCCTCATCCCTGGCATCGCCGCGCGGGAAGCCATGGCCCGGCTCGAGGAGCGGCGCAAGGAGGAGCGCCGCCTGGCCGAAGAGCGTCGCCGCCGACTTGCCGCCGAGCGTGCGGCGCGGCTGCGGCAGGTGGCCTACCGCGGCGGCACCTCGGCCAAGGGCTTCCAGTGGCCGCTCACCAAGTTCCGCATCACTGCGACCTACCACGACGCGCGTTACTACCGCAGGTTTCGTCGGGTGCACACCGGTCTCGACATGGCCGCCCCCCAGGGTACGCCGATCTACGCGGCCAAGGGCGGTATCGTGACCGCCGCGGGGTGGTCGCGCGTGGGCTACGGTTACTACGTCAAGATCGATCATGGGGGAGGAGTGGAAACCCTGTACGCCCACATGTCGCGCATCGCCGTGAGGCGCGGTCAGCAGGTGAAGCAGGGTGCACTCGTCGGTTACGTGGGCCGTACGGGCTTCGCCACCGGCCCCCACCTGCACCTCGAGGTCCGCATACGCGGCAAGACCCAAAACCCCCTAAGCTTCCTGCCCAAATAAGAAGGAGAGCCCATGGAAAAAGGTACCCTGCGCGTGAAGACGGGTTTCGCAGAGATGTTCAAGGGCGGCGTGATCATGGACGTGACCACGCCCGAGCAGGCCAAGATCGCCGAAGAGGCCGGTGCGGTGGCGGTGATGGCGCTCGAGCGCGTCCCCGCCGATATCCGAGCCCAGGGCGGGGTGGCGCGGATGTCCGACCCCAAGGTCATCAAGGAGATCATGGCGGCGGTCTCCATCCCGGTAATGGCCAAGGTGCGCATCGGCCACCTCGCCGAGGCGATGATCCTCGAGGCCCTGGGCGTCGACTTCATCGACGAGTCCGAGGTGCTCACCCCGGCCGACGAAGAACACCACATCGACAAGTGGGCCTTCAAGGTGCCCTTCGTCAACGGTGCGCGCGACCTGGGCGAGGCCCTGCGCCGCATTGCCGAGGGTTCGGCCATGATCCGCACCAAGGGCGAGGCCGGCACCGGCAACGTCGTGGAGGCGGTGCGCCATGCCCGCAACGTCATGAAGGCGATCCGCCGCATCCAGGGGATGCGCGCCGACGAGCTGATGGCCGAGGCCAAGAACCTCCAAGCACCCTACGAGCTGGTGCGCTACGTACACGAACACGGCCGTCTGCCGGTCGTCAACTTCGCCGCCGGCGGCGTGGCCACGCCCGCAGACGCGGCGCTGATGATGCACCTGGGTATGGACGGCGTCTTCGTGGGCTCGGGCATCTTCAAGTCGGGCGACCCCGCGCGCCGCGCCCGCGCGATCGTGCGCGCGGTCACCCACTACAACGATCCCGAAATCCTGGCCGAGGTGAGCGAGGACCTGGGCGAGCCGATGGTGGGCATTAACCTGGACGAGCTGAGCGAAGAAGAGCGCATGGCGAAGCGCGGCTGGTAAACCCGAAGCCAAGCCGAGGCCCCCGCCCCGGCGGGGGTTCTCTTTTTCGGACGGCGGCGCTAAGCTGGAGGGCGTGAGCGAGGCGAAGAACGTCGGCGTGCTGGCCCTACAGGGCGATTTCCGCGAACACAAGCAGATGCTCGAGCGCGTTGGGGCGCGCGTGCGCGAGGTGCGCCTGCCCAAACACCTGGAAGGGCTCGGCGGGCTCGTCGTGCCCGGGGGCGAGTCCACCACGATCGGGAAGCTGGCCGCCGAGTTCGGCCTCGACGCCGCCGTGCGCGAGGCCTACGAAGCCGGTACCCTGGCCATCTGGGGAACCTGTGCAGGCGCGATCTGGATGGCACGGGAAATTATGGACTACCGGCAGCCGCACCTGGGGATCATGGACATTGCGGTGCGCCGCAACGCCTTCGGCCGCCAGGTGGACTCGTTCGAAGTCGACCTCGAGATCGAAGACCTCGACGGCCCCTTCCGGGCCGTCTTCATCCGCGCCCCTGAGATCGTACGGGTGGGGGATGGGGTGCGGGTGCGCGCCCGTTACCAGGGCCGGGTCGTCTTCGCCGAACAGGACCGCCTCTGGGCGATGGCCTTCCACCCTGAACTCACCGGGGACGACCGCCTGCACCGCGAGTTCTTGGAGCGTTTCGTTGCATCCTGACGGTCAGCACCCAAGCGCCGGGGCCAATCCCCGGCGCTTGCTTGGGCGTCTGTTTTAGCTGGCGGCTTCGACCATGGCGCTGAAGGAGGCCACCTCCAGGCTCGCGCCCCCGACGAGGCCGCCGTCCACGTCGGCGCCCGCTAAAATCTCGGCGGTGTTCGCGGGCTTCATCGAGCCGCCGTAGAGGATACGGGTGCGCTCGGCCACGGCCGCGCCGTAGCGCTGGGCGAGGAAGCCGCGGATAGCGGCGGCCATGGTCTGGGCGTCGTCCGCGGAGGCGGTCTTGCCGGTGCCGATGGCCCAGACGGGTTCGTAAGCAATCACGAGTTCCGCGCCGGTTTCGAGCGCCACCCCCTCGAGGCTGCCCGCGAGCTGCTCGAGGGTAAAGCTTACCGCCCGGCCCGCCTCGCGCTCCTCGAGGCGTTCGCCGACGCAGAGGATGGGCACCAGGCCCGCCTCCATGGCGCGATGCGCCTTGGCGGCCACGAGGGCGTCCGACTCGTTCCAGTAAGCGCGGCGTTCGCTGTGGCCGACGACGACGTAGCGGCAGCCCAAGTCGGCCAGTTGCTCGGCAGCCACCTCGCCGGTGTAGGCGCCGAAGCCGTGGGCCGAGACGTCCTGCGCGCCCCAGACCACGCCGCTGCCCGCGAGCTGCTCCGCGGCGACGGGCAGCAGGGGAAACGAGGGAAGCAGGGCCACCTCGACGGCCGCCTGACCGCTGCTTTGCAGCGCCGGGTTGGTTTCCAGGAACTCGGCGAACCAGACGCGGGCTTCGCTTGGGGTCTTGTGCATCTTCCAGTTGCCGGCGAGCAGCGGGGTCCTCACGGGGCCACCTCCTCGGGGGTGAGCCCGCCCAGGGCCTCAATGCCGGGCAGCGTTCCGCGCTCCAGGAACTCCAGGCTCGCCCCGCCGCCGGTGGAGACGTGGCTGAAACGGCCTGCGAGCCCCAGGCGGTTCACCGCGGCCACCGAGTCGCCGCCGCCCACCACCGTGTAGGCGTCGAGTGCGGCGAGGGCCTCGGCCACGGCCAGGGTACCGGCATCGAAGGGGGGCGTTTCGAAGACGCCCATCGGTCCGTTCCAGAAGACGGTGCGGGCTCCGGCGAGGGCGGAGGCGAAGGCCTCGCGGGTCCGGGGGCCGATGTCGAGGCCCATCCAGCCTTCGGGCACGGCGTCCGCGGGCAGGACGCGGGTCTCGGCGTCCTCGCGGATCTCCTGCGCCGCCACCACGTCGGAGGGCAGCAAAAGCGGCTTGCCCAGCTCACGGGCGCGGTCCAGCAGATCCCGCGCCAGGTCGAGCTTGTCGTCCTCGACGAGGCTCGCGCCCACCCGACCGCCCGCCGCCTTGAGGAAGGTGAAGGCCATCGCGCCTCCAATGGCCATGCCGTCCACCCGGGGCAGCAGGCTCTCGATCACGCCGATCTTGTCCGAGACCTTGGCCCCGCCGAGCATCACCCAGTAAGGGTGCTCGGGGTGGTGCAGCAGCCGGCCCAGCGCCCTCACTTCCTTTTCCATCAGCAGCCCGGCGTAGCTGGGCAGCTCGCGGGCCACCCCCACCACCGAGGCGTGTTCGCGGTGGGCGCTGCCAAAGGCGTCGAGGACGAAGGCCTCGCCCAGCCGCGCGTAGGCCCGGGCGAGCTCGGGATCGTTCTTCTTCTCGCCTGGCTCGAAGCGGACGTTCTCGAGCAAAGCCACCTGCCCAGCGGCCAGTTCCGCCACCGCCGCACGCGTGGTCTCGGAAGAAGGCAGCGAGGGCACGAAGCGCACGGGCCGCCGCAGCAGGCCCTCGAGCACCGCCGCGACCGGCCCCAGGCTGAAGGCGGGGTCCACCCCCTTGGGGCGACCCAGGTGACTCATCAACACCAAAGACGCGCCGCCTTCGAGCAGCCGTTCGAGCGTCGGCAGGCTGGCGCGGATGCGGGTGTCGTCCTGCACGTGCCCCTCCTGGATCGGGACGTTGTAGTCGACACGGACCAGCACCCGCTTGCCCCTAGGATCCAACTCCCCTAGTGTGCGCAAGGCGCACCTCCCTTGAGTTCAGAGCTGCTTACCGACGAGTTCCACCAGGTCGGCGACGCGGGTCGAGTAGCCCCACTCGTTGTCGTACCAGGTGTAGACCTTGACCAGGTTGTCGATGGCCTTGGTGAAGGGCGCATCGACGATCGTCGAGTAGGAGCTGCCGACGATGTCGGTCAGGACGATCTCCTCTTCGTTGTACCCGAGGATCCCCTTTAGCTCTCCCTCCGAGGCGGCCTTGAGCGCGGCGTTGACCTCATCGGCGGTCACGCTTTTCGCCAGCACTGCGGTGATGTCGCTGATCGAGCCCGTCGGCGTGGGCACACGCAGCGCCGCCCCATCGAAACGGCCGGCGAGCTGGGGCAAGACGATGCCCGTGGCCTTGGCTGCCCCGGTGGTGGTGGGAATGATGTTGATCGCGGCCGCGCGGGCCCGGCGCAGGTCCTTGTGCGGAAGGTCGAGGATGCGCTGGTCGTTGGTGTAGGAGTGCACCGTCGTCATCATCGAG
>JALSIA010000002.1 GCA_026981865.1 Thermaceae bacterium | reverse complement strand
GGCCATCGCCTGACGGAACTTCTTGTTGCGGAAGAGCTGAGCCTTCCAGGGGTCGTCGCTGTTCCAGTTGAAGAAGATGAAGTTGGTACCGGTGGTGACGTCGGCGTTGGGGAAGATGCTGGCGTCGAGCTTGCCGGCGTCGATGCGCTCGATGATCTGGGCCACCTGGTCGGCGTTCGAAGCCGCGAAGAGGTCGAGCTCACCGGCCAGGAACTTGGCCAGCGCCGCGTTCATGTCGGCCACGATGGTGAAGACGTAGCGGTCGAGGTAGGGCAGCGGGTTGCCCTTCTCGTCGACGCCCCAGTAGTTGGGGTTCTTCTTGAGGACGACGCGCTCGCCCTGGACGTACTGGTCGAGCATGAAGGGGCCGCCGGAGACGAGCTTGGCGGGATCGGTGCCCACGTCCCACATCTCCGTGACCTTGCCTTCCTGGTAGGCCTTCTCGAAGACGTGCTTGGGCACGATGTACCAGCCCTGGATCAGCGCCGGGGCGAAGGGCTTGGGGAAGTCGGCCTGGACGGTGTAGTCGTCGATCTTGGTCCAGACGATCGGCGAACCGTCGATCTCGAAGCTCTTGATCGAGTTCGAGCCCACGTCGGGATCGGAATGTACCTTGGCGCTGAAGATCACGTCGTCGGCGGTGATGGGCTGGCCGTCCGACCACTTGGCGCCCTCACGCAGGTGGAAGACGATGGTCAGGCCGTTGTTCTTGACCTCCCAGCTCTTGGCAAGCATGCCCTCGGGCTCGAGGGTGTAGGGGTTGTAGCCGGTCAGCACCGGGAGCATGAGGCCGATCACGTCGGTCGAGGACGTTTCCTTGGCCACGAAGGGGTTGAACGTCTTGGGGTCGGAGGTCGACCAGTCGCGGAAGTCTCCGCCGAACACCGGCGTCTCGTCTGCGTTCGGCGCCTTGAACACTTTGGGCTGGGCCAGGGCCAACGCCCCCAAAGCCAGCACGACCAAGATCCAAATAGGTTTCCTCATTTAGATACCTCCTCTTTCGTGACCCAGTCCGCCTTCGGCGTTTGGCTATCCAGCGGATTTGGGCTTAGTCGCACGTTACCCGTTCGGCAAGGGGCCTGTCAAGAATATACCGCGTATAAAATTCATGAATATCCCGATCGCTAAACGAAAAAGCGGGGCCCGGGGCCCCGCCTGGGTGTGCGGCTGCAGCTACCGGGGGATTTTGTTGATGATGACCGAAAGCACGAGGAAGGCCGCACCCAGCCAGATCGTCACCCGGTACAGCCCTCCGGTCACGCCGCGGGCGGCGAACAGGTCGGTAGCCCCGCCGCCCAGGATGTCGCCCCCACCCTGCTTGGGCTCCTGGAGGAGCACCACCCATACCAGCCCCGCCGCTATGGCGAGGTAAAGCAGAATCAACAGCGTGTACAAAATGCCCATTTCGTCCTCCTCGTACCTCTGGTGCCGGGAGCGGGACTCGAACCCGCACGGCCTCGCGGCCGGTAGATTTTGAGTCTACTGCGTCTACCAATTCCGCCATCCCGGCGCGCGTCCGCCCTCTACTATAGGCGCTGGCGTCGGAAGGCGTCAACAAAAACGGCGATCCAGCTAGAGCGCGTCCAGATCGAGCTCCATTTCCTCGCGGTCCCCATCGAGAATGAGGATCCGTTCGCGCGCGGCTTCACGCCCCGGCGCCAGGGCGACGACCTCATGCCAACCCGACGCGACCGGCAGGGTGCGCGCTTCCCCGGCACGCAGCCAGCCAAGGGGCATGCCGTCGAGAAAAAGGGCGGCGTCGGCGTCGGTACGAACGGTGAGCGTGGCGCTGGCCTCCTTCAGGGTCACCGTGATCCCGGAGGCGGCGTCTTGCGCGCCGATCCGAACGTAGCCCCCCCAAACCTGCTGGCCGGGCCGCTCGAGGCGCAACAGGTGGACGCCGGGACGGGCTTCCAGCTCGCAGGGCGTGGCGCAAACGTAGCGTCCGTCAAGGTAGGCCCAGGCTCCGTCCGGAGCGGAGGACACGGCAAAGCGCGCGACCGGCAACGCCTCGATTGGCAACCGCAACCGCAAGGAGAACCGGTCGCCGGGGGCAAGCCGCAAGGACTGCTCGTGAAGGGCTCCAGCCCCTTCGAGACGCAGGCGGTGCACCCCGGGAGCGAGCGAGGCGGTAAGGGGGCTGGCGCCCAAGTGGACGCCGTCGACGTAGACCGTGAGCCCGGCGGGCTCGGTTTCGATGGCAACGACCGCCTGCGCCGTCGGCGGGGCGGCGACCCGGTAACGACACCAGGCAGCGCCCCAGGAAGCGAAGTCCAGGCCGTCCAGAAGGCGCGCCAGCTCCAACGCGGAGACCTCGGGCGGCAGGGCCAGCGGCACCCGGGTGGCCAGCAGGTAGAGGTACCCCTCGCCCGACGGCCCCGTCACCTGGTAACGCACCCCCGCGCCCGGTTGGGGAAAGCGCACCCCCTCGCCGCCTCCTGCGCTGCGCACCGGCGCCTCGCCACGCGGCACGAGGCGCACGAGCACGTCGGGGGCGCGCACGTCGAAGACGTAGAGGTACGCGGCCCCGGAAACGCCCGCCCGAAAGGCGATCGTCTCCCCGGGGGTCAGGACGCGGTCACACCCGCCCTGAAGCTCGATCCAGACGCCCGCCAGCGTGCCCCCACGCGGCAACGTCGTGGGCTGCGCCAGCGCCAGCCCAAAAACAAGCGCCAGCACCGCAAGCTTTCGCCAGCTCATGCCGCCCCCCCTCCTTCGCCCAGCACGCGCCAGCCGCGCGAGCGCGCCAGCGTCGCCAACGCGGCGTCGGGGTAGACGACCACGGGCTCGCGGGCAAGCTCGAGCAGGTAACGGTCGCTGATGGTGTCGCCGTAGGCGCGGGCGGGCGCCCGCCCGCCCAGGTGCTCCCGCACCCGCCGCGCCTTGACCGCGGCCACGTTAACCGCACCCGCAGGGTTCTTGGGGCAGACCCCGTCTACGCAAACGAGGGGCGTACCCAGTGCCTCCACCTCGGGGGCCAGGCGCCGGGCGAACGCCTCCAGCACCGGCTGGAAGGTGCCCGAGGCGAGGACGATCCGCACGCCGCGCCCCAGCCCGGCGCGCAACTCGGCCAGCACGTCCTCGCGCCGCCCGGGCCACAGTTCGTGCTCCACGACCCAGGCGGCCATGGCCTCGACTTCGGCTGCGGCGACGCCCGCGAACAGGCCCGCGAGGTCCCGCATCCACTTGTTCTGGTACCGGCGCTTGTCGATTAAGCCGCCCTTGGCCAGCAGCGCCCCCGGCAGGTGCGCCAGGAAGAAACGGCGGTAGGCCCCGCGCCGGCCGTTCCGCTCGAGCCATCGCCCCACCCCCCGCCAGGTCTCCCCCGTGGTCAGGGTGCCCTCGACGTCGAAGACCCAGACCTCCTCAGGCACCGGCGACCCTTTCGGGGTGGACCTTGCGCCAGTAGCGTACCAGGCCCGGCACGCTCATCCAGGCAGGGTCGGCGATCTCGTACTCGGCCAGCGTCTCCTCGTCCAGCCCCGCTGCACGCAGCTCGTCCGCCACCAAATCCTCGAAGCGCGGGATCATCGCCTCTTCGTCCAGGCCCTGGCGCATCCAGTCGAGCACCCGTTCGGCCCAGCGGGACATGCGGTCCTCGAGGTCGTCCAGATGCGCGGCCACATCGGCGTAGGCACCGAAGTGGGTGGGTCGGATCTCCGACGCTCCGAGGTTGCGCAGCCGGTCCAGCGAGGCCTTCCAGCGCTCCAGGTGGATCTCCGGAGGCGGGAAGGGCGGCACCACCGGCCCACCGCCGATGCGCACCCCCCCGACGTCGCCCGAGAAGATCACGCCGTCGGTGACCCAGGCGTGGTGATGCCCCGCGTGCCCGGGGGTGTCGAGAGCCAGGAAGCGGGAGGTGCCCACGGCGACCTCCTCGCCGTCCCGAACGGCGCGAACCCGCTCCTCGGGAACGGGCCCCGGCCGGCCCCAAAGGGCCTCCATCCGCTCACCGTAGATGCGGCTCGCACTCTCCCAGAGGCGCGTGGGATCGACGAGGTGGGGCGCGCCCCTAGGGTGGACGAAAACGACCGGAGCGCCGTCGTCCACGAGCCGCCAGGCGGCCCCGGCGTGGTCGAGGTGGATGTGGCTCACGAAGACCGCGCGCAGGTCGGCGGGAAGGACGCCGTGCTCGGCCAGCGCCTCCTTGAGGCGGGGGTAGGTCGACTCGGGCCCGGTCTCGACGAGCGCGGGCCCGGCGGAGGTTTCCACCAGGTAGGCCGCGATCGTGTGCGGCCGGCCGAACCGCAGGTCCAGGGTATGGATCATGCCTCCAGTTTAGCGGTCCGCGCCTCAGGAACCGGTCCGCGTGGAGGTACGCACCACCAGGCGGGGCTCGAAGCGCTCGCGGCGCGGCGGGCCGTCGGAGCCCTGGAGGCGCTCGATGAGCATGCGCGCCGCCGCCCGCCCCATCGTTTCGACGGGCTGCTCCAGGGTGGAAAGCCCGCGCGCGGCCGTCCAGGGCTGACCGTCGAATCCGAGGACGCGCACCTCGCGGCCCACCTCAAGCCCCAGCCGCTCGGCCGCCTCGACGACGCCCAGCGCCACCACGTCGGCGGCGGCGAAGACGTTGAGGGGCGGCCTGTGCAGCTCGAGGAACCGCTGCAGGGCAATCTGCCCCCCTTCGGCCGAAAGCCGCGTCCGAAAGACGCGGTCTTCAGGCAGGGGCACCCCGGCCTGCGCCAGCGCCTCGCGAAAACCACCGATGCGCGCCGAGAAGACGGTGCTCGCAAACGCCCGGTCCAGCTCCTCTTCGATCTGCACCGCGAAGACCGGTCCTCCGAGCGCGAGCAGGTGCTCCGCGGCGAGGCGTCCGCCCAGGGCGTTGTCGAGGTAGGCCGAGTCGTAGGCTTCGCTGCGGGCGTCGACCATGACCACGGGGCGGTCGGTGGGGAGCCGGCCGCCGGGGAAGCGCTCGGCAAGGTCGTAGCTGGCCACGATCAGGCCGTCGGTGTGGTAGGCCAGCGCCGAGGAATTGAGGAAGCGCTCGAGCCGCTGCTTGGAGAGCAGCGGAAAGAGCGCCAGGTCGTAACGTTGCTCGCCCAGCTCGGCCTCGATACCCTCGAGCAGGCGCAGGTAGAACTCGGTGCCGACGAACGGCAGCAGCACCGAGACCGTGTAGCTGCGGCCCCCAGCGATGCGGCGTGCGTGGGGGTTGGGCACGTAGCCCAATTCCTCCATGACCGCAACCACCTTTGCGCGGGTCTGGGGGCGCACCGCGGGCGAGTTGTTGATCACCCGGCTCACCGTGCCGATCCCCACCCCCGCGCGCTCGGCCACGTCGGCGATCGTCGGGGCGTTTCTTCCGTTCTTGGGCGCTTTGGAACCGTTTCCCACCGCAGGTTTAGTGTATCCTGGGCCAGGACGTCTAGGGAAGCCCATCATGAACGCCGTCGATCTGCTCTGGATCCTGCTCAGCTACCTGGTCGGCTCGATCAGCTGGGGGCTGATCTTTGGCTTTGCCCACGGCCTGGACCTGCGCCGCCGCGACCTTCCCGGGGGTTCGGGCGTCTTCCGCCAGCTCGGCCCCGTCTGGGGCGTGCTGACGGCGCTGCTCGACGCCGCCAAGGGCGCCTTCGTGGCCCTGCTGGCCGCTCAGGCTCCGGAGGGGTTGGCCCCCTGGATGGCGACCGCGGTGGTCGCAGGGCACTGCTGGCCGGTCTACTTCGGCTTCTCGGGCGGAGGCGGGCTCGCCCCCAGCCTGGGTTTCTTCCTCGTCTACCGCCCCTCGGTCACGCTCGCCGCCCTGGTGGTGGTCGCTGCGGTGGCGCTCCTCTACTACCCCTGGTGGCGCCGGCGTGGGGGCGTCCTCGGCATCTACCCGATCCCCTTCGCCGCCCTCTTCGGCTACGCCTACGCGCTCTGGGCGCTGCGCAGCGACCCCCAGGGCTTCGGGGCCATGCTCGGGGTCACCGCCGTGGTGCTGGCCCGGGGGCTGCGCCTGCTGCAAGGCCGACGGTAACCATGCGCCTGGTTCGTGCGGAAAACCTTGGCTATTCGCTCGGCGACCGCGAACTGCTGCTCGGCGTCAACTTCGAGCTGCAAGGCGGCGACCGCGTCGCCCTCGTAGGCCGCAACGGCTCCGGGAAGACGACGCTGCTGCGGCTGCTCTCCGGCGATCTCGAGCCCCACGCCGGCCGGCTGCTCTTCGGCCCGGGGGTCACGCTGGCGCGCACGCGCCAGGAACCCCGCTTTGGCGGGGAAACGGTCGGCGAGGTGCTGCGGCAGGGCTTCGCAAGGCTCGAACGCATGGAGGCGCGGCTCGCCGGGCTGGAGGCGCGCCTCGCCGACCCCGAGGCCTACGGCGAGTGGGAAGCGCTGCACACCCACTTCGAAGCTGCCGGCGGCTACACCCGCGAGGCCCGCTACCGGGCGGTGCTGAAGGGTCTGCGCTTCGAGGGCCGGGAAGGCGAACCCGCCGCCCGGCTTTCGGGCGGCGAGGCGCGGCGGCTGGAGCTGGGGCGGGCGCTGCTGGCCGCCGCCGACGGACTGCTGCTCGACGAGCCCACCAACCACCTCGACGCCGAGATGCGCGCCTGGCTGGCGGGCTTCCTGGCCGAGCACAAGGGCGGCCTGCTCTTCGTCAGCCACGACCGCTGGTTCATGAACCGCCTGGCCGCGGCGGTGGCCCACCTGGAGCGGGGACGGCTCACGGTCTACCCGGGCGACTACGACGACTTCCGCACGGCGCGGGCGGAGCGCGAAGCGCAAAGGCTGCGCGTCTGGCGCAACTGGGAAAACCGCCGCCGCGAACTCGAGGGCAGTTTGGAACAAGCCCGGCGCTGGGCCCACTCGAGCGAGAAGCAGGCGGTGCGCAAGCGGGCGCTGGAAACGCGCTACGAAAAGCTGCTGGCTGAGGAGCCGCCCCGGCCCGAGCGCACAGAACGCAGCGTCCGCATTCGCTTTCCGGCCGCGAGCGGGCCCGAACGGGTGCTCGAGGCCGCAGCCCTGGAAAAGCGCTACGGCGGCCGCCGCCTTTTCCGGGTGGAAACCCTGACCGTACGCCGCGGCGAGCGCATCGCCCTGGTGGGACCGAACGGCGCGGGCAAGAGCACGCTCCTGAGAATGCTGCTCGGGGAACTGAGCTCCGACGACCCGGCCGGCTTCGTACGCACCGGGCCGGGGGTGCGGGTGGGCTACTACGACCAGAAACTCAGCGGCTTTGACGAAAACCTGACCCTCTTCGAAACCCTGCACCGGCTCGTGGGCGACAAGGAGGCCCACAACCTGCTGGGGGCCTGGCTCTTCCCCTACGACGCCCAGTTCAAGAAGGTGGGCGACCTTTCCGGGGGCGAACGCGCGCGGCTGGCGCTGCTCAACCTCGCCCTCGCCGAGGCCAACCTGCTGGTCCTCGACGAGCCCACCAACCACCTCGACCTGGAAACGATCGAGGCCCTGGAAGCGGCGCTGGCGCGCTACCAGGGCACGCTGATCGTCGTCAGCCACGATCTGGCGTTCCTGAAGAACCTCACCACCCGCAGCTGGCGGATTCAGGGCGGCGCCTTTACCGATACCCCGCGCCCGCCCGACGCTCCCGGCGTCTCGCCCGCTCCGGCGGAAACGCCCCCCGCGCCCTCGCCCCAATCCAAACCCGCCGGCCGGCCCCGGCGCAAGAAGAGCCGCTGGCACACCGAGCGCCTGATCGAGAAGCTGGAGGCCGAGATCGAAGACCTGCACGCCCGGCTCGAGGCGCTGCACGAGCGCGCCGCCGAGCCGGGCCTGGGCCCGGACGACTACGCGGCCATCGCCCGCGAGGAAGCGGAGCTGCAGGAAGCGCTGGCCGCACGCGAGGCCGCATGGGAACGGGCGGTGGAGGAGCTGGAGGGCGGCGGCTGAGCAGGAGCTGGAACGAGGCGGGACTAGGATTGGAATCTTAACCATCGGGCGCGCAAAGCTCAAAACCCCCACCCCAACCCTCGCCCAGGGAGAGCGATTGGGCGGCGGCAAAAGCCTGACGAACGTACGGCCGCAAAGAAAGCCCGTCGAAGCCCGAGGCTGCCTGCCGCAGGCTCCCTTCTTTGCACCACGAACCGCAACGGCGCACCCCGCACCGGTTCTTGCCTCCCTCTTGGGCGGCGGTCGCGAAGCGGCCGAAGGGTGGTTGTTGCTCGGGAGCTGGGGGGTAGGAGTTGGGATGCGGACTGGCCACGGGTCAGAAGCCCGACTTCCGGGCGGTGCGGATCCCGCAACCCCATCCCCAACCCTCCCCCAGGGGTGGCTTTGATTGCGCAGCGACCCAACCGCGGCCTATTGAGGCGGCGTGGATCCTGAATGCAAGTTCAGGGCAGACCCCGGCTCGCGGTCGCTGCGCTCCCCTTGGTCGCGGATGCGGATTGTCGGGATGCGGGATGCAGGGAAGAGGAAGATCGGGTTTCCCGTCTTTTCCGTTGTATTTCAGGCTCGTAGGCATTTTTCGTAATCAAACCCACCCCCTGCTCCCTGCCCCTTTTTGTTGGCGGGCCCACCGCATACCCCAAGCCACACGCCACGAGCCGGTACCGTTACCGGGCCCTGCGCGCCATACGAGAAGGCCCCGGGTCCGCCCCTGCCACGCACCAGGTACCGCTCAGCCCCTTCTGTTACCATCGAAACCATGAAGATGCTTCGTTTCCGCAAGGACGGCCGGGTGCAGTGGGGCTGGCTGATGGGCGAGGAGCACGTGACCCCCATGCGCAAGCTGGACGGCGAGCCCGCCGGCGAGGTCTACCCCATCCGCGATCTCGAGCTGCTTCCGCCCGCCGAGCCCAGCAAGATCGTTTGTGTGGGCCGCAACTACGCGGACCACATCAAGGAGATGGGGCACGACTTCGGCGAAGAGCTGCCGGCCGAGCCCGGCCTCTTCCTCAAGGCGCCCAACACCCTGGTGCCCTCGGGAGCCGAAGTGACCTACCCCGACTGGACCGAAGAACTCCACTACGAGGGTGAGCTGGCCGCGGTCATCGGCCAGACCGCCCGGAACGTGAGCGAGGAGGAGGCGCTGGGCTTCGTGTTGGGTTACACCAACGCCCTCGACCTGACCGCGCGCGACAAACAGAAGAGCGACCTGCAGTGGATCCGCGCCAAGAGCGCCGACGGCTTCTTGCCGCTGGGGCCGGTGCTGGAGACCGAGCTGGACCCGAACGCCACGGCGGTGCGCACCTGGGTGAACGACGAACTGCGCCAGGAGGCGAGCACCAAACGGATGATCTTCCCGGTGGCGCGCGTGATCAGCTACGTGTCGCGGTTCATGACGCTCGAGCCCGGCGACGTCGTCCTCACCGGCACGCCCAGCGGGGTGGGCCCGCTGGCGCGCGGCGACCGCGTCCGCGTCGAGGTCGAAGGGGTGGGGCGGGCGCTCGAGGCAACGATCGTCTAGCCCCCTCGTATAAAATGGGCCGCACGATGGAACCTTCCGACAAGCGCTGGCTTTTCAACCTCCTGGGGTTCGTCTTCCTGGGACTGGCCGCCCTGGGGGTGGTGCTCCCGGTGCTGCCGACCACCCCGCTGGTGCTGCTGGCGCTCTGGGCCTTCGCGCGCGGCTCCGAGCGGATGTACCGCTACGTCTACCACCACCGTTGGTTCGGCGCCGCCGCCCGCGACTGGAAACGGCACAAGGCCATCCCCCGGCGCGGGAAGATCCTGGCCAGCGTCACCGTGGCCCTCACCGCCCTCTACCTGGTCTTCTTCTCCGAGGCGCCCCGCTGGGCCGTCTGGACCTCGGTGGCGCTGATGGCCTACGGGATGTTCTTCGTGCACACCCGGCCCACGCTCGAGCGGATCAAGCCGCGCACCCAGGAAGCGCCCGAGCGCCGCTAGCCCGCCTCGGCGTACTGCAGCTCGTAGAGCCGCGCGTAGTACCCGCCCGCGGCCAGCAGCTCGGCGTGGCTGCCCTCCTCCACGATGCGGCCCTTGCGGAAGACGAGGATGCGGTCCACGCCCTGAATGGTGGAGAGCCGGTGGGCGATGATGATCGAGGTGCGCCCCTCCATGACCCGCGCCATCGCCCGCTGGATCTGGCGCTCGGTCTCGGTGTCCACGCTCGCGGTGGCCTCGTCGAGGATCAGCAGGATGTCGGGGTTGTGCAGCACCGCGCGCGCCAGCGCGATGAGCTGCTTCTGCCCGGTGGAGAGGCCGCCGCCGCGCTCGGTGAGCACGGTTCGGTAGCCCTGGGGCAGCTTCTCGATAAAGTCGTGCGCCCCCACGAACTTGCAAACCTCGACGAGCCGCTCCATAGGAATGCGGTCGTCGCCCAGGCGCAGGTTGAACTCGATCGTCCCGGAAAAGAGGAAGGGATCTTGCAGCACGATGCCGATCGCCCGGCGCAGGTCGCGCTGGCGGTAGTCGCGCACGTCGTGGCCGTCGATCATGACCCGCCCCTGCTGCACGTCGTAAAAGCGGGCGATGAGGCTGACCGTGCTCGTCTTGCCGGCCCCGGTGGCCCCCACGAGCGCCACCTTCTCTCCGGGGCGGATGTGGAAGCTGACGTCCCGCAGCACCCACTCGTCCTCGGCCACCTCCTCGCCGGGGGCCTTGTAGGCGAACCAGACGTTCTCGAAGCGGATCTCGCCCCGAAAGCGCTCGACCGGCAGCGCGTCGGGCTTGTCGGTGACCTCTTCCGGGGTGTCGAGGAGGTTGAAGATGCGCTCGGCCGAGGCCATGGCCGCCTGGAAGATGTTGAACTTGTCGGACATGTCCTGAATGGGTTGGAAGAAGTTGCGCACGTAGTCGAGGAAGGCAACGAGCAGGCCGAAGGTGATCGCCCCCTGGATCACCGCCCCGCCCCCGAACCAGACCACTGCGGCCACGGTGGCCTCGCCCAGGAAGCTGACGATCGGGTAGAACATCGAGAACCACCAGATGACCAGGATCCAGGCGTCCCGAAGCTCGCGGTTCACCGCGTCGAAACGGCGCTCCTGGCGGTCCTCTTGAGCGAAGAGTTGGGTGGTCTCGACCCCCGAGAGGTTTTCCTGCAGCGCGGCGTTGACGCGCGCCAGCTTGAGCCGCATGAGCCGGTAGGCGTCCCGCATGCCGATGCGGATGCGGGTGGTCACCCACAACAGCAGCGGCATTACCGCGAAGGTGATGAGCGCCATCTTCCAGTTGAGGTAGAGCATGAAGCCCATGATGCCGACGAGCATGAAGAAGTCGGCCAAAAAGCCCACCAGCCCGCCGGTGATGAAGTTGTTGATCGCGTCGACGTCGGAGGTGATGCGGGTGAGCAGGCGGCCCACCGGGGTGCGGTCGAAGAAGCCCAGGTGCAGGCGCTGGATCTTCTGGAAGATGTCGCTGCGCAGGTCGAAGAGGACGTGCTGCCCCAACCAGGCCAGCGCATAGGTTTGGGTGTACCGCGCCGCGAAGTCCACGAGCCGCACCCCGATGAAGAGGGCGCTCGCCAGCAGCAGCACCCGGTAGCGCTCGGCCAGTTCGGTGACCTGGGTGGGCACCAGGGCGTGATCGATGGCGTACTTGAGGATGAGCGGAAAAACGTTGGCGGTCAGGGTGGTGACGATCAGCGCCACCAGCGCCACCAGCACGACCTTCCAGTAGGGGAAGGTGTAGCGCAGGATGCGGCGGGCCAGGCGCGGATCGAAGGATTTTTTGAAGGCCTCGTCTTCGTGCACTAGCCCACCTCCGCTTCCAGCCGCTGCATCCGCTCAAGCTCGGCGTAGTGCCCCCCGGCGGCGAGGAGCTGCTCGTGGGTGCCCTCCTCGACGATGCGGCCGTCCTCGAGCACCACGATCCAGTCGGCGTGCGCCAGGGTGGAGACGCGGTGGCTGATGAGCACCGTGGTCTGCCGCCCCAGCACCTCGCGCAGGCCCTGGAGAATGCGCGCCTCGGTTTCGGTGTCGACCGCACTCATGGCGTCGTCGAGGATGAGAATGTCGGGCTTCTTGGCCAGCGCCCGCGCCAGCGCCACGCGCTGGCGTTGGCCGCCCGAGAGGGTGACGCCGCGCTCCCCCAACAGCGTATGGTAACCGTCTGGGAAGGCCATGATGTCGTCGTGCACGCCCGCCAGCTTGGCGGCCCAGACGACCCGTTCCATGTCCAGCTCGGGAAGCCCGAAGGCGATGTTCTCGGCGATGGTTTCAGAGAAGAGGAAGGGCTCCTGCTGCACCCCGGCCATCTGCCCGCGCAGCACCGCCAGGGGGACGCGTTCGATCGGGTGACCACCGACGAGGACGCGGCCGCGGGTGGGCTCGAGGATGCGGGGGATCAGGCGCGCGAGCATCGTCTTGCCGCTGCCCGTACGTCCGGTGACGCCCAGCGTACGCCCCGCAGGAATCGTGAGGGTGAGGCCCGAGAGCACCTCGCGCCCGCCCAGCTCGAGGTGGACGTCCTCGAAACGGACCTCGGGCGCGTAGCTGCGGATGCCGAAGTCGGTCTGTGGGCCGTCGGCGATCCGGGGCACGGCCTGGAAGAGCTCGTCCAGGCGCACCCAGCTGGTCAGGCCCCGCTGCCACAGCCCCATCACCCAGCCGAGGCCCAGCATCGGCCAGGAGAGCTGCAGCAGGTAGGTGTTGAACTGCACGAACTCGCCCAGCGTCATCTGCTCGCGTACGACCATCCCGCCGCCGAGCCAGAGGACGAGCACCGCCGCCGCCCCCATGAGCAGGCTCATCATCGCGTGCAGCGGCCCCTCCACGCGCGCGAGCGCCAGGCTGCGGGCGATGTACTGCCGGTTCAGCTCCTGGAAGCGCGCGGTCTCCCGGTCCTCGATCGCGAAGCCCTTGACCACGCGGATCCCCGAGAAGTTCTCCTGGGCGAAGGTGCTGATCTTGTCGAAGACCTCCTGGGCCGCCCGGTAGCGTCGGTGAATGAGCGAGAGCAGGTAGCGCATCACGAAGAAGACCGGCGGCACCGCCACGAGCATCCAGGCGGCGAGGGTGGCGTTGACCAGGAACATGGCCACCGCGGCCATGACCAGAAACCAGGCGATGCGCCAGCCCATGTTGAGGCCGGGACCCAGGAACTCGCGCACCGCGTTCAGGTCGGTGTTCAGCTTGTTCATCAGGTCCCCAACGCGCTCGCGGGCGTGGAAGTAGAAGTCGAGGTGGATCAGCTTGTGAAACAGCGCCCTGCGGATCTCATACTCGATCTCGCGGCTGGCCACGACGCTGAGGCGGCGCTGCGCCCAGCTGAGCACGGCGATCACGCCCCAGAGGCCGATCAGGCCCGCGGCCCAGTAGACGTAGCCGCCGTCGCCGGAACCGATGGCGTCGATGGCCTTACGAATGAAGTAGGGACCCAGGATGACGCCGAACTGCACGAGCAGACCGAAGCTGAGACCGACCGCGTACTTCCAGAGGTAGGGGCGCGCGAAGGGCAGGATGCCGCGCACGAACGAGAGTACTGACCGGTCAGTTTTCACGTCCGCCATTCTACGCCCCTTCCCCGCTTCGGACTAGCCGGCGGCTTTCTGGATGCGCTCGAGCGCCGCCTGCGGGTCCTCGCCGAGGACGTGCACGGCCACGGGCCCCGGCGCGGCCGCGGCGAGCCTGCGCGCCAGCCGTTCCTCGGGCGGGCAGTGGTCGCAGACGACGAGCAGCAACCCGCCCACGCGGCCGAGCCGGCCCAGGTAGTGCGCCGCTCCGGCGAACTCCAGGTCGGTGGGTAGATCGATGTTGAGCCCCGTGCGCCCGCCCTCCTCGCGCAGCCGCTCGGGGCTCGCGTCGGGCCGGGCGGTCGTCCAGCCCGCGGCCTCGGCGGCCTGCTGCACCTCGGGGTAGAGGCGCTCGTCGCCGAGCAGGTAGGGCATCGCCGCCAGGCCCAGCAGACGCGCACCGCGGGGCATGGCGGGGGGCTTGTAGGGTTTCAGCAGCTGCCGGGTGCGGTCGAGGGCGCGGCGGACCTCCTGGGGGTTCTGCACCAGCTCCTGGCCGATGCGCGCCGCCAGACCCAGCACCCGCTCGGAAAGTTCGGGGGGTACCCGCACCAGCGGCGGGAGGCCGGGAAGAACGCGCTCGAGCATGCTCGCCGGGTCCACCGCCCAGGGGCAGGTTCCGGTGCCCCTGGGGCTCTCCCCCGCCGCCTCGGGCACGAGGACCGCCTCGGCGCCGCGGGCTTTCAGCTCCAGCACGCGCGCCGCCAGCAGCCGTGCGGGACGGGGCCAGGGCTCCTCGAGCCGCGCCAGCGCCTCGCTGACCGGCAGCCGCGGCTCGAGCAACTCGGCGCCCAGCTCGCGCAGGTAGGCCCGCCAGAAGGGCAGGTACCGCTCGCTCATCCAGGTGTCGACCAATCCTAGGCGCATCGAACCCCCAACCTACCACAAGCCGCGCGTCAGGACACCTCGTCCGGTCGCAGCAGCCAGCCTTCGCCGGTTTCCAGGTCCACGTCCACCACGAGCCCCGCAAGCTCTTCGGGAAAGGCCTCGAAGACCTCCGCCAGCACCGGGTGCCAGTGCACCCGCCCGCCCACGGCCTCGGCGAGGGGCCGCGCCGCCTCCGCACTGGAAAAAGCGTACATGAAGAGCTCGCCGTCCAGCTCGACGGTGGCGTAGCTCACACCCTCGGCGTCGCCCGTCTGGGCAACGTAGTAGACGCCGTCTTCCTGAAGCTTACGCAGCAGCGCTTCCACGCAGACACCTCCAAAAGGCGCGCAACCAGGCGGCGCCCAGGTCCAGCGAGGCCGGGTCCACCCACTCGGCCTCGGTGTGGGCGCCGCCGCCGCGGTAGACCCCGAGCGTGATCGCCGGTATGCCTGCCTCGACCGCCGCGGCCATGTCGGTCGAACCCACGCCCTCCTCGGCGGCGACGCCGGTGCCCGCGGCCGCCTGCAGCGCGCAGTCGCGCAGGGCCTCGGTGGCCGTCGAGCCCGCCGGTCTGCGGCCCAAAAGGGCGATCTCGGCCTGGACCCGCTCGAGCTGGGCCGCCTCCATGGCTCGGGTGCGCACCTCGCGTTCTGCTTCGGCGAGCGGTCCTTCTTCGGTCGCGCGCACGTCCAGCGCCAGCCCGACCTCGCGGGGAATGGCGTTGATGGCCTCCCCGCCCCAGATCCGCGCCACGCTGCGGCTGGAACGCTCGCAACAGGGCAGCGCCTGCACCGCGCGGATCAGCCGCCCCAGCGCCCAGGCGGGGTTGGGCGCGCTGCGGTCGCCCCAGGAATGCCCGCCCGGACCGCTGAAGCGCACCTCGAAACGCACCGAGCCGAGGGCGCGGGTGACCAGGTTGCCCAGGTAGCCGTCCACGGCTACGAAAACCTCGGGGCGGCGGGCTCGCACGAAGGCGCGGGCGCCGCGCAGGTTGCCGAGGCCTTCCTCGCCCACGGTGAAGACCAGCGTCGCCCCCTCGGGGACGCGCGACCAGGCGGTGGCCAGCACGGCGACGCCGCTGGAGTTGTCCCCCACGGCCGGCCCCCACCAGCGCTCGGACTCGAGGGTAAGCGGCCGCGGGGTGAGCACCGTGTCGATGTGGGCGGCGAAGGCGACGGGCCCCTCCCCCACCCAGAGGTTCCCCTCTTCGTCACGGATCGGGCGCTCGCCCCGGTCGGAAAAAAACTCGGCCAGGAAGTCGGCCCTGGCCTCGTCGCCGGCCACCGCCCCGAAGCGGCGCAGGAAGTCCTGGGGGGTCATTCCTCGATGTCGGCCAGGCCCTCGCGGATCGCGTACAGCGCAGCCTGGGTGCGGTTGTTGAGGTGCAGCTTCGAGAAGATCTCGGAGAGCCGGTTGCGCACCGTCTTCTCCGAGATGCCGAGCTCGTCGGCGATCTCCTGGTTCGTCGCCCCCTGGGCCAGAAGGCGCAGGATCTGCACCTCGCGGTCGGTGAGGTCGGCGTGGTGGGCCTGGGGCAGCACGTCGCGCTTGGCCCGGAAGTCGTGGATGATCTGCTCGGCGAGCTCGGCGTCGAGCAGCACCTCGCCCTCGTTGACGCGGCGCACCGCGTCGACCAGGGCCTCGGCGTCCACGTCCTTGAGCAGGTAGCCGCGCGCGCCCGCCTTGACCGCCTCGAAGACGTAGGCGTCCTGGCGGTACATGGTGAGCATGATCACTTTGGCCTCGGGGAACTCCTTGAGGATCTCCTTGGTGGCCTCCACGCCGTCGAGCCCGGGCATCTGAATGTCCATGAGCACGATGTCGGGTCGGGTCTCGAGCGCGGCCCTGAGGGCTTCGCGCCCGCTCGCGGCTTCGCCGATCACCCGCAGGTCCCCCTCGGCCTCGAGCAGCGAACGCAAGCCCTGGCGGAAGAGGGAGTGGTCGTCGGCTATCAGGATTCGAATCATCCCGTTCATTGTAAAACGAAACGCCCCCGCACGTGCGTGCTAGAATACCCTCGGCCGCCCGAGGTGGCGGAAACTCCACGCCAACGAGGTTCACCGTGACGCATCCCAAATCCGCCTTGAACGCCTACTGCCAGAGCAAGAACCTGCCGCTGCCCAAGTTCGAGACCCGGGGCACCGGCACCGAAGACGACCCCCTCTTCATCAGCGACGTCTCGCTGAACGGTGAGCTGCTCGCCACCGGCCAGGGGTGCAGCAAGCGCGAGGCGGAAAAGGTGGCCGCGGAGCTGGCGCTCGAGCTTTTGCGGCGCACCCACGGCGAACCCCAGACGAAGAGCCGGAAGCGCCGGCGCAAGCCCCGTGCCGCCAGTGGAGAGGGCGAACGGGGCCCGGTGGAAACCGAAGCCCCGGCGCCCTCCGAAGCCGGCGGCGGCTGGCCCGTCTACCCCGAGGTGCTGGCCGAAGCGTTGCGCATCGCCGACGCCCGGCTGCCGCAGGCGCTCAAGGGGCGCGACGTGCGCGAAGAGCTGGCGCGTTTCGCCGGCGACGTTTACAAGGCCCTGCTCGAGGAGCTGGGCCAGGAAGCGAGGTAGACCGGGTCATGTTCCTGCGTGTGGGTCTGCTGGTGGCATCGGTGGTGCTGATGGTAACCGGCCTCTGGGCCGGTGTGGTGCGGCTCGGCTGGGCGCTGCCCGCGGCCGGGCTGGCCGGGCAGCACGGCCCTCTGATGGTCGCCGCCTTCTTCGGAACGCTGATCGCGCTCGAGCGCGCCGTGGGGCTGAACAAAGCCTGGACCTACGTGGGCCCGGTGTTGATGGCGCTGGGCGGGCTGGGCTTCCTCGCGGGGCTGGACCTGCGCTGGGTGCAGCTCGTGCTCACCGCCGGCGCGGCCTTCTACGTCGCCGTGGCCGTCTACATTTACCGGCTGCAACCCGCCGACTTCACCCTGGTCATGGGCCTGGGCGCGCTCGCCCTGCTGCTGGGCGACGTGTTCTGGCTGTACTCGGCCCCGCCGCAGGTGACGAGCCTCTGGTGGATGGCCTTCATCGTCTTCATCGTGGCCGGCGAGCGGCTCGAGCTCTCGCGCTTCGTGCCCAAACCCGCAGCCGCGATCCGCGGCTTCATCGCGGTGACGCTGCTCACCCTTGCGGGGCTGGTCCTGGCCGCGCTGAACGTCTTCCACGCCGAGCGCTGGGTGGGGCTGGGTTTCCTGCTGCAGGGCGTCTGGCTCCTCAAGTTCGACATCGCCTGGGTCAACCTGAAGCGCGAGGGGGTGCACAAGTTCATGGGTGTGAGCCTGCTCACCGGCTACGTCTGGCTGCTGGTGGGCGGCGCCTGGATGCTGCTCGCGGGCCTGCCGCCGGCGGGCCCGGGGTACGACGGCCCCCTGCACGCGGTCTTCGTGGGCTTCACCTTCGCGATGGTCTTCGGCCACGCCCCGGTCATCTTCCCGGCGGTGCTGCGCCTCAAGATCCGCTTCCACCCGGCCATGTACCTGCCCCTTTGGCTGCTGCACGCAGCGCTCTTCGCGCGCATCCTGGGCGACTACCTGACCGCGCCGCCGCTGCGGCTTTGGGGCGGGCTCCTCAGCGCCGTGGCCGTGGTGCTCTACTTCGCCCTAGCCATGGGCGTGACCCTTTTCGGCCGGGACGAAGCTCAGTAGATGAACTCGCGAATGTCGTAGCGGGCCGCGCGCACGCCCAAGCGGCGCACCTCGGCGGCGAGGCGTGCGGTCTCGGCTTCGATCTCGTCCCGGGTCATCGGCTCCAGCCCCGCGGCCGCGCGCTCGCGGGCGTAGGCCGAGTCGGGGTGCTCGACGAAGGGCGAGAGGTAGACGAGGTCGCCGCGGTCGAGCGGCATCCGCGCCAGCGCCGCGAGCGTGGCCCGGGCGTGGGCCTCGCGGTAACCCCTCCCCCCCACCCCCACCATCGCGATCAGGCCGACGCGCACCCCGGCCCCCTTGAGTTCGCGCACGAAGGCCACCAGCTCATCGGCCGAGCCCGGCTTGTTGAGGAAGGCCAGCAGCTCGTCGAGGCCGGTCTCCATGCCCACGTAGACGCGCTCGAGCCCCAGCCGCGCCAGCTCGCCCCAGTCGGCCGGGTCGTGCCGCTCGCCGCTGTAGAGGTCCACGAAGCCGTAGATCCGGCGCCCTGGAAAGACCTCGCGCACCGCCTCGAAGATGGGCAGCAGGCGCGCCCGCGAAAGCGCCAGGGCGTTGCCGTCGGCCAGGAAGACGCCGCGGCGCAGCAGCAGCTGGCGGCCCAGGAAATCGCGCACCGCCGCGGCGTGCGCCCTGAGCTGCTCGGGCGTCTTGGCGTGGAAGGGGCGGCCCTGGTAAAAGCTGCAGAAGGTGCACTTGTTCCAGGTGCAGCCCTCGGTGGCCTGGACGACGATGGAAAAGTACTGGTCGGGCGGCAGGATGGCGATGGGCCGGTAGACGGTCTGGAAGCGCGCGCGCTCGGCGGCGAGCCGTTCGGGCGTCCAGGGAAGGATCTCGCGCTCCACGCGGGCGGCGCAGCCGGGTTCGAGGAGCCGGGCGGCGCGGCGGGCGTGCACGTGCACCCGGGCGAAGACCGCCAGCGCCTCCGCCGGGTCCAGCACCCCGCGCTCCCGCGGCCCTCCCGGAGCGCGCCGGCGCCAGTGGAGGGTGCTGTCGAGGGCGCGCTTGTAGAGGACGCCGTCGTCGTAGAAGGTGTAGAGCCGCCCCTCGCGGTCGAAGCTGAGGACGTGCCGGGGATCGGGGTGGATCAGGGTGGAGGCCTCGCGGCACTCGGCGCGCATACCGACGTATTGTAATCCCAGCCCCAGGCGCGTTTATGATGGTCGGGTGGCCACCTTGAACGTGCCGGGTTACGTCGTGAAGCGCCTCGAAGCGGCCCTGGGCACGCCGCTGCACCCGGCGGCGGAAGGCCAGGAGGCGCGCGTCTTTTTCACCGACGGGCGCGTGATCAAGATCTACGGCCCCCACGAGCGCCACCTGCCCCGGCTGGAGGCGCGCAACCTGGCGCGCGCGGGGTTGGGCGCATGGGTGGAGGCCGTCTGGAGCGACCACCGGCTCGAGGGGTACGCCGCGCTGGTGCTGCGGCGCTTTCCCGGCCGCCCCTTCGCGCCCGAACGCTTCGGGCCGCGGGCGCTGGCCCAGCTCGCCGGCTTCCTGCTGCGGCTGCACCGGCTTCCCGAACCCGGCCGCACCCGACTCGGGCCCATCCAAGCGCGCTGGCGGCGCTTCCGCGAGTCGCTCGCGGACGTGCCCGCCGCGGCACGGGCGCTGGAGGCGCTGGGACCCCGGCTGCCCCGGCTCGCCGGCGTGCCGCGCGTCTTCGCCCACAACGACCTCTGGGCCGGCAACGTCCTGGTCGCCCGTACCGGAGCGGTGCTGGTCGTGGACTGGAGCCGCGCCGGCGCCGAGGACCCCGCGCGCGACCTCGCCATCCTGACGACCGGCAGCCTGGGGTTGTTGCCGCACGAACGCTGCCTCGAGGCCCTGCGCAAGATCGTGCGCTGCTACCCCGACCCGGGGGGCGTTTGGGAGCGGCTGCGGATCTGGATCCCGCTGACCCTACTTCACGACCTGCACTGGTTCCGCGAGAAGGAACCCGCGGGCTTCGAAGCGGCCCTGGCCGATAAACTTCCGCGCATCGAGCGCGCCTTGCACGCGTTTCCGACCACCCCGTGGTAGCTTGGGATAGATGAAGGTAACCACGGTCGACCACCCCCTGGTGCAGCACAAGCTGGCCCTCATCCGCGACAAGAACACCGGCAGCAAGGACTTCCGCGAACTCATGGCGGAGGTCAGCATGCTCATGGCCTACGAGGCCACCCGCGACCTCGAGCTCGAGGAGACCGTTGTGGAAACGCCCGTGGCCCCGGCCCGGGTGAAGGTGCTGGCCGGCAAGAAGCTGGCGCTGGTGGCCATCCTGCGCGCGGGGCTGGTGATGGTGGACGGCATCCTGCGCCTCATTCCCGCGGCGCGCGTGGGTCACATCGGCCTCTACCGCGATCCGGAGACGCTCGAACCCACCCAGTACTACGCCAAGCTGCCGCTCGACATCGCCGAGCGGCGCATCTTCCTCACCGACCCCATGCTCGCCACCGGCGGCTCTGCGGTGCAGGCCTTGGGCGTCCTCAAGGAGAAAGGGGCGACCCACATCAAGCTGATGAGCATCATCGCCGCCCCCGAGGGCATCGAGCGGGTCATGAAGGCCCACCCCGACGTGGACATCTGCGTGGCCGCGGTGGACGAGCGCCTCAACGAGAAGGGCTACATCGTCCCCGGTCTGGGCGACGCCGGCGACCGGATTTATGGAACCAAGTGAGTACGTGGTACGTGGTGCGTAGTACGTAGTCCAAGGCGAACCACGCACTACGAACCACGCACTACGAACCACGAACCGCCCTATGCCCGAACTCCTCCTCCGCTACCTGAACGCCCTGGGGATCGCCGATCCCCTGGGCCGCGGTTGGTGGACCGTCGTGCTCACCTTCCTGGTCGCGGCCGTGGTCACCTGGCGCAGCGTGCCCGGGCTGGTGCGCTTCGCGCTCAGGGTCGGCTGGGCGGATCTGCCGGGCGAGCGCCGCCTCAACACCGCGCCCCTGCCCAACGTGGGCGGGCTGGCGGTCTTCGGCGGCGTGGTGCTCGCGCTCATCTTCGCGCTGCTGCTGCGCCCCACCGTGCTCGACGACGTGCTGATCAAGATCCTGGTCATCCTCTTCGGGGGCTCGCTGATGGTGTTGCTTGGCTTCATCGACGACCAGTACGAACTGCCCGCCCTCTTCCGCCTCGTCGTGCAGGTCGCCGTGGCGCTGCTGCTCTACGCCGGCGGCGTGCGCATCGACGCCGCCTTCGGCTCGCCCGTCGACCCCGCCTTCTCGCTGGGCCTGACCGTGCTCTGGATCGTGGGCATCACCAACGCGGTCAACCTGCTCGACGGCGTGGACGGCCTGGCCGGCGGGGTGAGCCTGATCACCGCGGTCTTCCTGCTCGCGGCCAGCGCCCAGTTCGAAGCGCGCGCCGCGGCCACGTTGCTGCTCGCCGCGGTGGCGGGGGCGGTGCTGGGCTTTTTGCGCCACAACCTCCACCCCAGCCGCATCATCCTCGGCGACGCCGGCGCCTACTTCCTGGGCTACGTGCTCGCCGCCACCGCGATCCTGGGCAACCTCAAGATCAGCACCGTCTGGGCCCTGGTGCCCACGGCGCTCTTTCTGGCCATCCCCATCCTCGACACCACCCAGGTGGTGCTGCGGCGGCTGGCGGTGCGCAAGAACCCGCTCGCCCACCCCGGAAAGGACCACCTGCACCACTGGCTGCTCGCGCGCGGCCTCGACCAGCACCGTGTCGCCGTGGTGCTCTGGGCGCTCACGCTGGCGAGCGGTACCCTGGCCATGCGCACCCAGGGCATGGGCTGGACCGTCACCCTCACCAGCGCCGCGGGGGCGGCCCTGCTGCTCGCCTTCGCCAGCTGGCGCCGCCGCCGCGCGGCCCGGAGGGGTTCATGAAAACCGTCACCCTGGCCTTCGGCACCCGGCCCGAGGCCATCAAGATGGCCCCCGTGCACCGCGCGCTCGCCCGCCGCGGCGACCTGCAGGTCCGGGTGCTGCTCACCGGTCAGCACCGCGAGCAGCTGGAACAGGCGCTCGCGGTTTTCGGGGTGGCGGCCGACCGCGACCTCGAGGCGATGACGGTACGCCAGCGCCTGCCCGACCTCTTCGGACGCATCGTTCCTGCGGCGGCGCGGACGCTGGTGGAACTGGAGAGCGACTACGTCCTCGTCCACGGCGACACCCTCACCACCTTCGCGGTCGCCTGGGCGGCGTTCCTGGAGGGCGTCCCCGTGGGCCACGTCGAGGCGGGGCTGCGCAGCGGGCGGCTGGACGAGCCCTTCCCCGAGGAGGCCAACCGCCGCCTGACCGACGTGCTCACGGATCTGGCGCTCGCCCCCACCCCGGGGGCCGCGGAAAACCTGCGCGCCGAGGGCTTCGACCCCGAGCGCGTCGTCGTCACCGGCCAGACCGGGATCGACGCGGTGCGCTTCGCGGCGGCGCGCGGGCGCTTGCCCGCCGCGCTGCCGGGCGGCCCTTACGTGACGGTTACCCTGCACCGACGCGAGAACTGGCCGGTGCTCGCGGAGCTCGCCCGGGCGCTGGCGCGGATCGCGCGTGCCTTCCCACAGTTCACCTTCGTCTACCCGCTGCACAAGAACCCGGTGGTGCGCGAGGCGGTGCGGCCCGCGCTCGCGGGCCTGGCCAACTTCGTGCTGCTCGAGCCGCTGGAGTTCTCCGAGATGGCGGCGCTCTTGGCGGCGAGCGAGCTGATCGTCACCGACTCGGGCGGCCTCCAGGAGGAGGGGGCGGCCCTGGGCGTACCGGTGGTGGTGGCGCGCAACGTGACCGAGCGCCCCGAAGGGGTGGAGGCGGGCATCCTGCGCCTCGCCGGAAACGAACCGGAAGGCTTCGAACGTACGGTACGCGCGCTGCTGGAGGACGCCGGGCTGCGCGCCCGCATGGCCGGATCCCCCAACCCCTACGGCGACGGCCACGCGGCCGCCCGCGTGGCCGCGGCGGTGGCCTGGCGCTTGGGGCTGGGGCCGCGGCCGGACGACTGGGCGGCTAACCCTGAGGGCGGCCGAGCCGCTGGGTGAGCCGGCCCACGCCGTCGATCTCCACGGTGACCTGCTGCCCTGGTTCGGGCCAGCGTTCGCATTCGAGCGCCGAGCAGCCCGGGAAGGTGCCGGTGGCCAGCACCGCGCCGGCCTCGAGCGGCTCGCCCAGGGAGGCGTAGGCCACGGCCTCGCCCAGGTCGAAGCGGGGCCCCGCCGCCGCGCCCTCACAGACGACCTCGCCCTCGAGCCGCACCCGCCCCCCAAGCCGCTGCCAGTCGGGCAGCACCTCGTCGGGCGTAACCACCTCGGCGCCGATGCCGGTGGCGAAGTTCTTGGCCTTGACGGGCCCGAAGCCCGAGCGCATCTCCGCGGCCTGGACGTCGCGGGCGGAGTAGTCGTTGATGACGAAAAAGCCGCCGATGGCCGCGAGGGCCTGGTCCGGGTCCGCATCGCGCAGCGGCCGCGCCAGCACGAACCCGAGCTCGAGTTCGTAGTCGAGCGCACGGGTGTAGCCCGGCCAGGGCACCACCGCCCCCTCGGTGAGGAAGGCCCGGGGGTTGCCCAGGTAGTGGATCGGCCGCCGGTACCACAGCGCCGAGGGCCGCACCTTGGCGTGGGGGCGGCCGGTAATGCGCTCGAAGAGGTCGACGAAACGGTAGGCGCGGGGCAGGAAGCGCTTCAGCCAGCCCTTGGTGGCGCCGATCGCGTGGGCCTCGTAGAGCATGAAGTCGCGGAAGCTCGTCGGCTCGAAGGGCAGCAGCGCCTCCGCGCGCGCCGGCTCCGGGGGCCGGCCCTCCTGGCGGGCGCGGTCCAGCAGCTCCACGGCGCGCGCCCGCAGCGCCTCGCCCCCGGCGAGGAAGGCGAGCAGGTCGCGGGCCGCCGCCCCCAGTTCGGCCTCGAAGGGGGCGAGGGGGTACCAGACGCCCCCGTGCCAGGCGGCCACGCTGGCCTCGCCGTCCTCGAGCCGCAGTCGTTTCAGCCGCATCGCCCGCCCCCTAGTCGAGGATGGCCACGACCCGCGCCGGTCCGGCGCTGGCGCGCTCGATCTTGAGCGGGAAGGCGGCGACCTTGAAGCCGAAAGGGGGCAGCGCGTCCAGGTGGACCAGCCGCTCGATCTGGGCATAGGGCAGATCGGCCTGGTGCGCCGCCCAGAAGACCCCGGGGCGTTTTTCCCGAAGCGCCGCTTCCGCCTGCAGGTCGAGGGGGGCGTCCCAGCTCCAGGCGTCGATGCCCATCACCCGCACGCCCCGGTCGAAGAGCCAGCGGGTGGCCTCGGGGCTGACGCCGGGGCCCATCAGAAAGTAGTCGGGGTGGCCGTAGAAGGCGTCCATGCCGGTGCGCACGAGCACGATGTCGAGCGGCTTGAGGGCGTAGCCGATGCGCTCGAGCTCGGCCTCGAGGTCGGCCACCTCGACCGCCTGGCCGCGCTCGCGGCCCGTCATGTCGAGCACCACGCCGTCGGAAAAGAACCACTCGAGCGGCAACCGGTCCACCGTGGCCGCGGCCTCGCCGGCGACGCGGCGGTTGTAGTGGTAGGGCGCGTCCACGTGGGTGGCGTCGTGGGTGCCGAGCCGGGTGATCGTCTCGACGGCCCACCCCTCGCCGTCGCGCAGCAGCTCGGGCGGCACCCCGAAGAGGGCCTGGATCTGCCGCGCGCCGGCTTCGTGGTCCGAGTACTGGATCTCGGCCCTGAAGAACTCGGGGGTACCTTCGGGGCTGTTCGCGATCGTCGCGGACAAGTCGATGAACCGTGGCATGTTTCCCTCCCCACGCGGGTTTTAGGGCAGCCTACCACGAAGTGCGGGCCCGGCGCGCCGCCCACAGGCGCACCCCGGCCCAGCCGGCGAAGGCCAGCAGGCCCAGCGCTCCCGCGGCGGCGCGCCCGCCCAGCACGTCCATGAGCCATCCCGTGAGGTACGAACCCGGGGGGCCGGAGCCGAGCAGCGCCAGCATGTAGATCGAGATCACCCGCCCCCGCAGGTCGTCGGGCACCGCGGTCTGGATCAGGGTGTTCGTGCCCACCAGCGTGAGCACCATCCCCAACCCCGCAAGCCCCATCACCGCGGCCGCCGCCCAGGGGCCGAGGGGCAGGAAGAGCAGCAGGTGGGCGACCGCCAGCACGCCCACCCCGTAGTCGATGCGCCGGGGGCTGAAACCGGACGCCAGCGCCTGCCCCACCGCGCCCACGAGGGCGCCCGCCCCCATGGCGCTCATGATGCCGCCGTAGCCCTCGGCGCCCAGACCCAGGACGAGGCGCGCGTAGGCCGGCACCAGGGTCTGGAAGTTGATGGCAAAGGTGCCCACCCAGAAGATCAGCACGATCGCCGAGAGCACCTCGGGGGTGCGGCGTACGTAGGCGAGGCCCGCGGCCAGCTGCGCCAGCGGGTTGCCCCGGGCCCCGGCGGCGGCCAGCCCCACCGGCACCGCGCTCAGGAAGACGAGCATGGGAAAGAAGGACAGCCCGTTGATCAGGAACGCCCAGCCCATCCCCAGCCGCGCAATCAAGAGGCCGGCGATCGCCGGGCCCGCCAGGCGCGCCACGTTGAAGCTGAAGGAGTTGAGGGCGATGGCGCCGGGGTAGCGCTCGCGGCTCGCCAGCTCCACCGTGAAGGCCTGGCGCGTGGGCAGGTCAAAGACGTTGGCCAGCCCGTAGAGGGTGGCGAAGACGAGCACCCAGCCGTAGGTGATCTGGCCCGTGAAGAGCAGCGCCGCCATCGCCAGCGCCAACGCGGCCATGCTCCCCTGGGTGATGCGCAGCAGGGTGCGGCGCGGCCACCGGTCGGCCAGCACGCCTGCGGGCAGGCTGAAGAGCAGCGAAGGGGCGAACTGCAACGCCACGACCAGGCCCAGCCGCTCGGCCGAGCCGGTGAGCTCGATCACCAGCCAGGCCTGAGCGGCCGACTGCATCCAGGTGCCCAGCTGGCTGACGAAGAGGCTGATCCAGTAGTTGCGGTAGTGGGGGTCGCGAAGCAGCTCGAGCGCGGACACGTCCCCAGCCTACCGCAATACTGACCGGCCGGTCATTCCCTCGCGCGAACTGCAACGCCGATGCAACGCCGGGTCCGCTACCCTCCGGACGGAGGTAGCCACAGATGAAAAGGTCGTTGATTTTCCTGGGATTTCTGCTCGCCGCGCTGCTGGCGGCCTGTTCCACCCCCATTCCCCGCTCGGGAAGCGAGGGCAAGCCCTACCCCGTCGAAGAGTACCGGCCCGGGGTGCCGGGAGAGGTGCGCAACTTCCGCCTAGCCGACGGCTCGAGCTTCGAGGCCGCCGTCAAGGACGGCCTCGTCGTCTTCGAAGGCGACATCGTGCTGGGGACCGTGGACGAGGTAGCGACCCTTAGCGGAGCCGGCCTCGGACCCCTCAGCAACAGCTGCGACTACGACCGCTGGTGGTGCGACAAGTGGCCGAACAAGACGGTGCGCTTCGAGATCGTAGACGAAGGGACCGTCTACCCCGGCGACCCCACCCTGCGCTCCGTGGTGCTGAACGCAATCGGCGAGATCGAACGCAGGACCAACCTGGACTTCGTGTACGCCACCTCCGGCCCCCGCATCCGCTACCGCAAGGCGCCCGAAGGCGACGGCTGCTATGCCGAGCGGATCGGTCACAACCAGGACGGTTCCCGCCGCAGTATCGCGGAGGTGTGGTTGGAGGCCTGGGGCCCCGACCGTTACGGATGCTACGCCCGAGGAACCGCGATCCACGAGACGATGCACGCGCTCGGCTTCTATCACGAGCAGACGCGCGACGACCGCAACGACTACGTGCGGATCCTTTGGGACAACATCAAGCCCGACAAAAAGCCCAACTTTGAAAACCCGGACAGGGTCCTCAACTTCAACGTGGACATCGGCCCCTACGATTTCAGCTCGGTCATGCACTACCCTTGTACGGCCTTCGCCAAGCGTTCCGGCTTGCGCACCCTCGAGCCCAAGGACCCCGGGATCAGCTGCGACGGCATCGGACAGCGCAACGGCATGAGCGACGGCGACGTTTTGGGCGTTCTGAGCATCTACGACCCCAACCTCACGCTCGGCGCAGCGGACAACCTGAGCCGAAACCGGCCCCTCACGGCCGAGGTGCACGGCGAGTACGACCGGGACACCGCGGCCGTCGAACCCCACGTAAAGTGGTACTTCGACGGAGTCCAGGTGGGCGCCTCGAACCGGTCGCTGTCCTTGCCCAGCTGGGAGTACGCGGCGGGCGCCCACACGCTCGAGGCCGTGGTGGAGATCTCCGGAGTGGAGCTCGACCGGCTCACCCAGACCGTGACGCTGGCCAACGTTCCGCCGGCCGTGACCATTACCCAGCCCACGAGCGCCGGCCCCTACTGCCAGAACGAGACCGTCACCCTCCGGGCCCTGGCCAGCGACACCGACACCGCGCCCTACTTCAGCAGCGGCAACGTGAGCAATCGGGTGGACTGGGGGTACGACCCCGACCCCACCGACGCGCTCGCGGGTGCGCTGTTCGCTTCCAACACCGCAACCACGACCTACACCCTCTCGGACCCGGGGACGGTGCGCTTCAGCGCCCGCGTGGACGACGCCGACGGCGCTACGGCCACGGACAGCATCGACCTGACCGTCCAGGCCTGCACCAACACCCCGCCGCAGGTGGCGATCACCAACCCCAGCGGCGACCTGAACGTCTGGGCGAACGGCAGCGATTCCGAGGGGCGCTACTACGAGATCACCCTTCAGGGCACGGCCAGCGACGCCGAGGACGGGGCGCTGACCGGCAGCTGGTACACCGACCGCGGCGACGTGCAACCGGGCGCGCCCGCCAGCGGGAGCCAGCTCCTGGGCACGGGCAACACCCTGACCGTCCGGCTCTACGTCCAGGCCGGGCAACCGGCGACCCTCCACGAGATCCGCTTCGTGGTCACCGATTCCGACGGTAACACCCGTACGGCCACGGTGCAGATCGTGGTCAACCAGCTCATCTGAGCCCCAAGAACGCCCCCGCCCGGCCCTGCGGCCGGGCGGGGGCCTGCGGCCGGGCGCTCAGGGGCGCCGCAGACCCAGCACGACCGCGAGGCCGAGCAGCGCGAAGCCGAACAGATCCGCCTCGAAAACCGGCCAGAAGAGGCCCACGCCCGCCGCGCCCAGGAGCAGCCGCTCGTAGAGGCGCGTTTCGCGGAACAGGTACCCCTCGAGCGCCGCCGCGAAAGCCCAAAGGCCAAAGACGCCGCGCGCCAGGTCCCAGGCGATCTCCATCGGGGAGCCGGTGAACATGATGCCAGGCGCGTAAACCATGAGCAGGGGAATCAGGTAGAGGCCCTTGGCGAACTTCCAGGCCTGCACCCCCGCGCGCATGGCGTCGGTACCGGCAAGGCCGGAGGCGGCGTAGGCGGCGAGCGCCACCGGCGGGGTGACGTTCGAGTCCTGGCTGTACCAGAAAACGATCAGGTGGGCGATGATCAGCGCCACCCCAAGGTCCTGCAGCGCCGGCCCGGCGAGCACGACGAGCACGATGTAGGAGGCCGTGACCGGCAGGCCCATCCCCAGCACCAGGCTGGCGATCGCCACCAGGAGAAGCGCCAGCAGCAGGTGACCGCCCGAAGCCGAAACGACGAGGTGGCTGAACTTGAGGCCCACCCCGGTCAGGCCCACCACCCCGACGACGATCCCCGCGGCCGCCGTGGCCACGGAGACCGGGATGGCCGCGGTGGCTCCGGCAATCAAGCCCTCGAGCAAGCGGGGCAGGTTGAGCGGACTGTAAGGGCTGAGGCTGCTCGCGAAGACCATCCCCACCACCAGGTAGAACTGCCAGAGCGCGAAGCCGTGACTCGGCTGAAAGCCGATGTAGAGCAGGTAGCCCATGGCGGCGAGGTGCAGCGCCAAGTGCACGAGCCGCCCCCCGGAGCTGCCCGGCCGCGGCCGCAAGTTGCTGGCCAGGACGATGGCCAGCACGCCAATGAAGCCCACCTTCATCGCGCTCACGCCCTTGAAGAGGTAGTAGACGAGGATGAAGAGCGGGATCAGGTAGTGCCACCCCTCGATCAACACCTTGCGCACCGGAGGCAGCTCGCTGGCCGGCAGGCCGCGCATGCCGCGTTTGGCCGCAATCAGGTCGACGAAGAGGTAGACGGTGAGAAAGTAGAGGATCGCGGGGACGATCGAGAGTTTGACGACGGTCAGGTAGGGCGTCTGGGTGTACTCGGCGATCAGGAAGGCCCCTGCCCCCATGATCGGCGGCATGATCTGCCCGCCGGTGCTGGCCGCCGCCTCCACGCCGGCGGCCTCCTCGGGCTTGTAGCCCAGCTTCTTCATGAGCGGAATCGTGAAGGCGCCGGTGGTGACCACGTTGGCGATGGCCGAACCCGAAAGGGAACCCATGAAGGCGCTGGCCACCACGCTGGCCTTCGCCGGGCCCCCGCGGCTCTTTCCGGCGAGGGCGTAGGCCAGATCGATGAAGAACTTGCCCGCGCCGGTCGCCTCGAGCAGCGAGCCGAAGAGGATGAAGATGAAGACGAAGGTCGCGGCCACCCCCAGGGGCACGCCGAAGATCCCTTCGGTCGTCAGGTAGAGCTGCCCTACCAGGCGCTCGGTGCCGTAGCCCTTGTGCGCGAGCACGCCGGGCATGTGCGGACCGTAGTAGGCGTAGGCGATGAAGAGGGCGGCGATGATCGTCATGGGCCAGCCGATGGCGCGGCGGGTGGCCTCGAGCACCAGCACGATGGCCACGATGCCCAGGTAGACGTCGCTCGGCTCCCACCAGCCGAAGCGGTCGATGATCGCGTCGTAGTTGAAGTAGAGGTAGCCGCCCATCGCCAAGCTGGCCGCGACGAGCACGCCGTCCACGAGCCAGCGCAGCGCCGGGGGCCAGCGGCGGCTCGCCGGCGTGGAAAGGAAGAGCAGCACCAAGATGAAGGTCAGATGGATCGAGCGCTGGAAGATCGCGGTCATGGGCGCGTAGCCCGCCGTGTAGATCTGAAAGGCGACGAGCAGCAGCGCGACCACCGCCAAGAGGGCGCCCAGCACGTTCTTGCGGTTTTCAGGTTCACTCACAGCGCACTCCTCGCAACGTGTAGACCCGGGGCAGGGTCAGCACCTCGAAGACCGCCCGCTTGTGCGGGGCGAGGCGGGAGAGGTCGCAACGCACGCCGGCCACCGCCACCGTGTGGTGGATCTCGGGGCTGCCGATGCGCAGGGCCATGCCCTCGGCGCGCTCGTGGATGCCGACGATGGCCACGGCGTGGTCGGCCTCGGCCACGGTGCGGCCGCGGCCCGAGATCTCGCCCAGTCCCGCGGCGAACCAGGGGTTGTGGGTCTCCTCAAGCCAGAGCTCGCCGTTTGCGACCCGGAAGACCTCACGCACGGGTATGGCCGATACCGAGTGCACCCAGTTCAGCTCCACCACGCCCCCCTCCCGCACCGGGAAGAAGAGCGGCCCAACCCCCTCGATACCGACCTGCAGCACCGTGACCGGCCAAGCCAACCAGAGGAGCAGCAGGGCCCCCAAGGCGGCGAGCGCAGCGGGGGCCCTGTTCATCGCAGGTCGGTTACTTGGCGGGCTTCAGGTGGTCGGGTACGGTCAAGCCGATTTCCTCGTAGTACTTGATCGCGCCGGGGTGCAGCGGGATCAGGGTGGCCTTCAGCACGTACTCGGGGCTGATCGTCTTGCCCGCGGGGTGAATCTGGCCCAGCTCGTCCACGTGCTCGAAGAGCGCCTTGGTGAGCTGGTAGACCAGCTCGGCGTCCTCGTCGGCGTTCACGAAGAGGACGTTGGGGGTGCCCACGGTGAGGCAGTCGTAGTCGACGCCCTTGTAGGTGCCGGCGGGGATGGTGAAGGGCTTGTAGTAGGGGTTCTCCGCCGAAACCTTGGCCTGCTCCTCGGGGGTCATGCAGACGAGGACCATCTGGCGGGTGGTCGCGAGGTCCACCAGCGAACCGGGGCCGAGGCCCACGGACCAGGAGCCGACGTCGATGGTGCCGTCCTTGAGGGCCGAAACCTGCTCGGCGAAGGATAGGCGGAACTCCTTGAAGTCCTTACCGGGCTTGAAGCCGAGGGTTTCGAGGATGGCCCGGGTCATCACCGCGGTGCCCGAACCGGGGGCGCCGGTGGAAACCCGCTTGCCCTTGATGTCGGCGATCTTCTTGATGCCGGTCTCGGCCACGGTCACGAACTGCCAGGCGTTGGGGTACATGGCCCCGATGGCGAGGATGGGCTGGGGCTTGCCCTTGAACTTGCCCTCCCCCTTGTAGGCCTGCACGACCACGCCGCTGGTGCCCAGCGCCGCCTGCGCCTCTCCGCCCGCGACCAGGCGGACGTTCTCGACCGAGGCGCCGGTCACCTCGGCGCTGGCCTCGACACCCTGGACGTAGTCGGTCCAGATCTGGGCGATGCCGCCGCCCAGGGGGTAGTAAACGCCACCGGTACCGCCGGTGGCGAGCGAGATGCGCTTCACCTGGCCGAAGGCGATACCTACGGCTAGGAGTAGGGCCAATACGACGACTCCGTGCTTGATCTTCATAAACACCTCCCGAGTATCCTGTCCGCCTACATCGTACGTATCTTTATGCGGCTTGTCAAAGCCCCGGCGGGGGCGGCGGACGGACGCCGTTCCCTTGCCAGCCGCGAGGGCTCTCCGTATGCTTGGGGCTAGGAAGCGAGGTTCGTGATGCTCGACTACTACCAGGCTACGGAGTTGTTCAGCCCCGAAGAACGGCAAGTTCAAGCAGCGGCCCGCAAGTTTCTGGACGCCGAGGTCCTGCCCCACATCCGCGACTGGTGGGAGCGGGGCGAGTTCCCCCGCCACCTGGTGCGCGCCTTCGGCGAGATGGGCTTCCTGGGCTCGAACCTACCCGAAGAGTACGGGGCAGCGGGCGTTTCGGCCAACGCTTACGGCTTGATCATGTACGAGCTGGAGCGCGTCGACTCGGGCCTGCGCAGCTTCGCCAGCGTCCAGGGGGCCCTGGTGATGTACCCCATCTACGCCTTCGGCTCCGAGGAGCAAAAACGCGAGTACCTGCCCAAGCTGGCGGCGGGCGAGATCGTCGGCGCCTTTGGCCTCACCGAGCCCGACGGCGGCTCCGACCCTGGGGGGAACATGAAGACCAAGGCCGTGAAGGACGGCGATTACTACGTCCTGAACGGCACCAAGATGTGGATCACCAACGGCTCCATCGCCCAGATCGCCATCGTCTGGGCCAAGGACGAGGAGGGCAAGATCCTGGGCTTCATCGTCCCCACCGACACCCCGGGCTTCTCGGCGCCGGAGATCCACCACAAGATGAGCCTGCGCGCCAGCGTCACCAGCGAGCTGGTGCTTGAGGACGTGCGCGTGCACAAGGACCAGCTGCTGCCGAAATCCGGCAGCCTGCGGGCGCCGCTCTCCTGCCTCACCCAGGCCCGATACGGCATCGCCTGGGGGGTGCTGGGGGCGCTCGAGGCCGTCTACACCGAGGCGCTCGAGTTCTCAAAGAGCCGCATCACGTTCGGCCGCCCCATCGCCGCCCGGCAGCTGATCCAGGACAAGCTCGTCTACATGCTGAGCGAACACACCAAGGGGCTGCTGCTCGCCTGGAGGCTGGGCAAGATGAAGGACGCGGGCACCCTCAAGCACACCCACGTCTCCCTGGCCAAGCGCAACAACGTCCGCGTCGCTCTCCAAAGCGCGCGGCTCGCGCGCGAGATCCTGGGCGCCAACGGGATCACCGTCGAGTACCACGCCATCCGCCACATGCTCAACCTGGAGACCGTGGACACCTACGAGGGCACCCACGACATCCATACCCTGATCCTGGGCCGCGACGTCACCGGCGAGAACGCCCTCACCTGAACCCGTAACACGAGCGAGGGCGCGGAGCACGCTCCGCGCCCTCGGGCTTTACGCCGGCCTAACGAACGATCGCGTTCGCCGCCGTGAAGAGGCCGAAGCCCAGCCCGGGCAGCACGCCGAGCAGCACGACCAGCAGCGTTGCCAGCGCGATCCCCACCGGCGTGGAACCGGAAAGAACGATCTTCTCGGCCTTCGTCGCCTTCGCAAAGAGCGCCGCGCCCAGCAGCTTCAAGTAGTAGTAGGCGGCGATCACCGCGGCGAAGAGCGCCAGGGCCACGAGCAGGTACTGCCCGCCGCGGGCGGCCTCGAGGAAGACCAGGTACTTGCCCCAGAAACCCACCAGCGGCGGCAGGCCCGCGAGCGAGAAGAGGGCGACGGTCCAGCCCAGGCCCAACAGCGGTGAACGGTTCCAAAGCCCCGCCAGCTCCCCGAGCCGCACGCCCCGGCCGTCGTCGAGCTGCATTAGCACAGCGAAGGCGAGCCCGGTCGAGAGCGCGTAAGCGAGCAGGTAGTAGCCCATCGCCGGTGCCGGGTCGGGGCCAAAGAGTGCGAGGGCGATGTAGCCCGCGTGGGCCACCGAGGAGTAGGCGAGCATCCGCTTGGCCTCGCCCTGCACCATCGCGGTGAGGTTGCCCCAGAAGACGGTGAGCAGCACCAGCGCCGCCAGCGCGTAGAAGAGGGGGCCCTCGAGCCCCACCGCGGCCAGCACCCGGGCGAAGGCGGCGAAGGCCGCCGCCTTGACCGCGGTCGCCATGAAGAGGGTGACCGGCGCGGGGCTGCCCTGGTAGACGTCCGGCGTCCACCAGTGGAAGGGGACGAGCGCGGTCTTGAAGGCCAGGCCCGCGAGCAGCAGCATGACCGCCGCGGCGTAGATCGGGCCCGAGCCCGCGGCCCCCAACACGAAGCCGCCGGTGGCCCCGAAGTAGAGCGCGATGCCGTAGAGGAAGACGGCCGAGGCCACCGCCCCCAGCAGGAAGTACTTGAGGCTGGCCTCGTAGCTCGCCTCGTCGCGGCGGCTCGCCGCCAGCGCGTAGAGCGGGATCGAGAGGAGCTCGAGCCCCACCACGATCACCCCCAGGTGCGCGGTGCTGGCCATCACGTGGCCGCCCAGGACCGCGAAGGCGACGAGCGCGTAGTACTCGAAGGGAGGCCAGCCCCTGCGCTGGAAGTAGTCGCAGTCGGCGAGCAGGGCCAGCAGGCCGCCCACGATCATCACCAGGGTGAACCCCTGGGCGAAGGAGTCGAGGACGTAGAGCCCTCCGTAGGCGGAAAAAGGCTCACCCCAGCGCAGCGCGAGGCTTACGAGCGCGGCCACGAGACCCAGCAGCGTGAAGACCTTGGCCGTGCGCGCGGGGGCGAAGAAGCCCACGAAGGTGGCCGCGAGGGCCGTCAGGAAGAGGATCCAGAGCGTGGTCACCGTCCACCTCCGAGCAGGGCGGCCAGCGCCTCGGCCGCGGGCTGGAGCGCCGTCGTGAAGAGCTTGGGGTAGACGCCCATGAAGACGATCGCGAGCGTGGCCAGCGCGCCCCACTGCCATTCGAAAGCGTCCAGGTCGTCCGCGGGTTTGTCGGGGGCGTTGTGGAAGATCTGTTGGTACGCCCCCAGCGCGTACGCCGCCGCGGCGATGACGGCCAGGAAGCCGACGAAGGTCCAGACGGGGCTGGCCTGCCAGGCGCCGAGCAGGTTCATGAACTCGCCCGGGAAGCCCGAAAGCCCCGGAAGACCCACCATGGCCAGCACCAGGATCAACCCCAGCGCCGCCAGCGCCGGCGCCGACTTGGCCAGGCCCGAGGTGGGGCGCAGGTCCAGGGTGCCGAAGCGCCGGTGCAGGCTGCCGGCGAAGAGGAAGAGCGCGCCGGTGTAGACCGCCGAAGCCGCCAGCAGGAAGATCGCCCCCAGCGCCCCCTCAGGGGTACCGCTGAAGAGGCCCAGCGCCCCCACGCCCATGTGCGAGAGCGCGCCGTAGGCGAGGAGCCGCTTCCAGTCGGTCTGGGCGTAGGCGGTCCAGGCCGCGCCCAGCGCCGTCAGCGCCGCCAGCGCCAGCAGCCAGGGTTGGAAGGCGAGGAAGGCCTCGGGAAAAAGCGGCAGCGCCCAGCGGAAGAGCCCGAACAGGCCCACCTTGTAGAGCGTGCCCATCGCGTCGGCCAGCCCCGAGGGGTGGTTCTCGGCGTGGAAGTCGGGCAGCCAGACGTGCAGCGGGAAGAGCGGCGTCTTGACCATGAAGGCGATCAGGAAGGCCGCGAACGCCCACATCCCGGCGGTACCCGTGAGCGGGTGGGCCACCAGGTCGGAAAGCAAGAAGCTGGGCGCACCGCCCAGGTAGCGCACGGCGAGGATGCCCGCGAGCATCAGCAGACTGCCCACCAGGGTGAAGATCGCGAACTTGACGAGCGCCCGCACCCGTCCGCCGCCGCCGAAGAGGCCAAGCATGAGCAGGCTGGGAATCAGGGTCGCTTCGAAAAAGACGTAGAAGAGCACGAGGTCGCGCGCGGCCAGGATCCCCAAGAGCCCCGACTCCATGAGGAGGGCCAACCCCACCATCGCCGGTGGCACGTCGTGGGCCGCCAGCAGGGCGAGGAAGGTCGTGACCACGACCGCGAGCATCAGCACCGCGCCCACGCCGTCCCAGGCCACGGCGTAGTGGACGCCGGCCTCGGCCAGGAGCGGTACCTGGTAGGCCCCGCTCGAACCCTCCAGGTAGGCGCCGAAGCTCACCAGGCCAAGCACCAGGGCCGCGCCCGCGCCCACGAGGCCGAGCAAGCGGGCCTGCCGGGGGAGGACGAGGGCCGCCAATCCGAAGACGAGCGGGAGAAAGATCAGGACGTGGATCATCGCAGCACCCCCCAAACCAGCACGGCCACCAAGCCGAGCAGCATGAGCGCGCCGTAGGCGCGCACGTAGCCCGTCTGCACCCGGGAGAAGAGGCCGCCCAGCCATGAA
>JALSIA010000001.1 GCA_026981865.1 Thermaceae bacterium | reverse complement strand
TCCAACCATCCCACTGCCTCCACCGACACCATCGTCTAAACCGCTATCTAGAAATCCATGGCTTTGCCGTGGGGCTATAAAAATGCCATTGTCCTTAGCGAAAGCGTATGGGAATAGCATCATTAGGAGCATTGCCAACATAAAAACTTTTTTCATATCATCCCCTTCCACAAACCTGTAGGCTTGCAAATAGAGCCTACCCCCCCATCCATTTGTCAAGTATTGTCACAATTATTGGTATACCTCCTTATATGTACTGTCTATTATGTAATTCTTCAAGCGGGCGTGTTTGCTTTGAAAACTTGCCCAGTCACTAAGTTCCGTACTTTGCGTATTTTTTTGTACCGTGTTCAGATATTGGTCTTACGATTTTTCGATCCAACAAACGGGGGCACTACCCTTGAAGCAGCGGCCCTTCCCCCACCAACGCTGTGTAATAACGCGTTCCGGCCAGGAGCTGGCCGACCTCGATGTACTCGTGCTCGGTGTGGGCCAGGGTGGGGTCGCCGGGGCCGAAGCCGACGGTGGGGATGCCGGCGGCGTGGGTGTAACGGCCGTCGGTAGCGAAAGCCCAGAGGCCGGGGCGGGGGCCGGGCCCGAGCACGCGGCGGCGCACCGCCTCCAGCTGCCGTACCAGCGGGTGGTCGGGGTCGGTGCGCACGCCCGGGGTGTTCTCGAGCTCGCCGTGCTCCCACAGCGGCGGCACCTCGATGTCGACGTCCATACCGCGCGTGAGGTGTTCCAGCAGCTCGCGCATCTCCTCCGGGCTCTCCCCCACCGTGCGCCAGTCGAGGATCAACGTCACCTTCCCGGGCGTTCGGTTCGCGCTGGTGGTATCGGCGCGCAGAATCGTGGGGGTAATCGACGAGGCCCCCAGCACGGGGTCGCGGTTTCGCTGCGCCACCGCCAGGCGCTCGAGGAAGCGGGCCAGGGCGAAGTTGGGGTTGTCGGCGCTGCGCGAGAGGGCGGCGTGGTGGGGCGCGCCCGCGAAGACGAGGCGCACCCGCGCCACCCCGCGGTGACCGTAGATGACCTGCAGGTTCGAAGGCTCGGCGATGACGGCCACGGCCACCCAGTCCTTCAGCTCGGGCACCAGCCGCGACGCACCGGCCCCGCCCAGCTCCTCCTGCACCGTGCTGGCCACCCAGACGTCGCGGGGCGGCGGACCGTCCGCGCGCGCCGCGGCCGCGCCGTAGACGGTGGCCGCGAGCGGCCCCTTGATGTCCACCGCGCCGCGCCCCCAAAGCCGCCCACGATCGTCGACGTGCCCCGAGAAGGGCGGGTGGGGCCAGTTGGCCTCGTCGCCCACGTCCACGTGGTCGAGGTGGGTGAGCAGCAACCAGCCGGGACCCGTTTCCCGGCCGCGGATGCGGCCGACGGCGTTGCCGGCGGCGTCCACGTAGGCCTCGTCGTAGCCAAGGGCCTGCATCTCGGCCACGACGAGCGCAGCCAGCTCGGCCTCGCCCTTCGAGGGGCTGGGCGTTTGCACCAGGCGGCGGGTGAAGTCCACCACGGGTTCGCTCACGTCAGGTCGCCCTTCTGCGCGGGTCGAAGGCGTCGCGCATCCAGTCGCCGATCAGGTTGGTGGCCAGCACCAGCGTGGCCAGCACCAAGCCCGGCAGCACGGTGGTCCACCAGACGCCCGAGTAGATGTAGTCGAGGCCGCGTTGGATCATCAGCCCGATGGCCGGGGTCTCGATGGAGACGCCCACGCCCAGGAACGAGAGGGTGGCCTCGAGCAGGATCACCCGCGGCACGTCCACCGACATCTGCACCAGGATGACGGAGAGCACGTTGGGCAGGATGTGGCGGAACATGATGCGGCCGCGGCTCATCCCCAGCGCCTCGGCGGCAAGCACGTACTCGCGCTCTTTCTCGCTGAGGACCGCGCCCCGCACCAGGCGGGCGTAGTTGGCCCAGCCCACCACCCCAATGACGAGGATCAGCTTGAGCACGCTGCCGCCGCCGGTGAGCGCCAGCACCACCAGCGCCACCAGGAAGGTGGGCACGGCCAGCTGGATGTCGGCCAGCCGCATGATCAGCTCGCCCAACCGGCCGCCGGCGTAGCCGGCGAGCAGCCCCAGCGGGGTGCCGATGGCCACGCTGAGGAGGACCGCCGCAAATCCCACGGCCAGGCTGACCCGCAACCCGAAGAGCAGGATCGAGAGCACGTCGCGCCCCTGTTCGTCGGTACCCAGGGGGTAGACAGCCTCGCCGCCCGGGACCCAGGCCGGGGGCATCTGGGAGATCATCAGGTCGCCCTGCATGGGGTCGTGGGGCGCCAGGTAGGGCGCGAAGACGGCGGCCAGCACGAAAGCCAGCAGCACTAGGATGGGGAACCAGGGCAGCTTCTTAGGCATAGCGGACCCTCGGATCGATGATCGCGTAGAGCAGGTCGACGACCAGGTTGACCACGGCGAAGAGAACCGCCACCACGATGATGAAGGCGATGATCACCGGCCGGTCGTCGGCGTAAAGGGCGTCGAGCGCCAGCCGGTTCATTCCGGGGATGGCGAAGATCTTCTCGGTGACGACCGCGCCCGCCATCAGGTGGCCGAACTGCAGCCCGGCGACGGTGATGAAGGGAATCAGGGCGTTACGGAGGGCGTGCTTGTACACCACCACCCGCTCGGCCAGCCCCTTGGCCCGGGCGGTGCGGATGAAGTCCTGGTTCAGCACGTCGAGCATCGTCGAACGCACCATGCGCAAGAAGAGGGCGATGCGGTAGAGCGAGAGGGTGAAGGCGGGCATGAGGTAGTGCTTCCAGCTGGAAAGCCCGGAGGAGGGCAGCCAGCCCAGGTTGACCGAGAAGATGAGGATCAGCATGATGCCGATCCAGAAGGTGGGTGCCGAGATCCCCAGCACCGAGAGAAAGCGCAGCGTGCGGTCGGCGAGGGTGTCGGCGCGGATGGCCGCCGCCACCCCCATGGGCAGGCCAAAGAAGACCGCGAGCAGCAACGCCGCCAGCACCAGCTTCAGGGTCGTGGGGAAGCGCTCGAGGATGAGGCCGAGCGCCGGCTCGCCCGAGAGGAAGGAGATGCCCAGGTCCCCCTGCGCCAGATGGCCCATGAAGCGCAGGTACTGGACGTAGACGGGGCGGTCCAGGCCGTAGGCCTTGCGCAGCTCTTCGACCTGGGCCTGGCTCATGTCCGGCGGCGCCAGGTTCTCCATCGGGTCGCCGGTGAGCTGCAACCCGAGGAAGATCAGGGTGGCGACGACGAAGACGGCGAAGACGGTTTGTGCGGTGCGAACGAGCAGATAACGCAGCATGGAAGGGCGCCGTTGGTGCATCCGCCGGCCGGGCCCCGTCGGGGCCCGGCCGCGAGAGGACTAGGGCTTCTTGGCCTCGAAAGCGTGCAGGTACTCGTCGGGGCGCGGCGAGAACTCGATGCCCTTCGCCACGCCGGCGATCACGTTTTCGTAGTGCAGCGGAATGTAGGCCACGTCCTGCACCATGGCGATCTCCATGGCCTGCTGCAGGAGCGCGTCCCGCTCGCTGGGGTCGAAGGTGCTGGCCGCCTTCTCGATCAGCGCGTCCACCTCGGGGTTGTGGTAGCGCTGGCGGTTGAAGCGGCCGTAGAGGCCCTCGGGATCCTTGGAGTGGAACATCGAGAGCATGGTGTTGATCGAGTCCATCGAGCCCCAACCGGCAATGTAGAGGGTGAAGTGCCCCTTGGTCATGTTGGGGAAGAAGACCTTCTTGGGCACCGCGTTAACCTCGGCCTTGATGCCGATCTTGCGCAGCATGCTGGCCATGGCCTGGGCGATCTGGGCGTCGTTGAGGTAGCGGTCGTTGGGGGCGTCGATGCGCAGCTCGAAGGGGACGCGTTTGCCGTCCTGGGTGGGCAGCTCGAGCCAGCCGTCGCCGTTCCGGTCGCCGTAGCCCAGGTCCTCGAGGATCTTGCGGGCACCCTCGGGGTCGTAGGGGAAGCGCTTGATCTTGGGGGAGTAGCCCTCGTGCACCGGGGCCAGGAACTGCTGGGCCACGGTCGCCGCCCCGCCCATGATCTTCTTGACGATGGCTTCCTCGTCGATCGCCATGTAGACGGCCTTGCGCGCGGCGGGGTCGAGGAAGGGGTTCTTCGCGCCTTCGGGCAGCCCCTCGGAGCCGTACTCGCGCCAGTAGTCCATGGCCACGTAAATGATGCGCACGCCCGGGGTCTGCTTGACCGTGGCGCGCCCGGAGCGCTCGACGCGGGCGAAGTCCTGCGGCAGCACCTTCTCGGCAATGTCGATCTCACCCGAAAGCAGGCCGGCCACACGGGTCGCCCCCTGGGGGATGTTCTTGAGCACCACCTTGGCGAAGTCGGGCTTGGGACCCCAGTAGTCCTCGAAGCGCTCGAGGGTTAGGTGGTCGGCGTTGAGCCAGTCCACGAACTTGTAGGGGCCGGTGCCGATGGGGCGCTTCTGGAACCCTTCCTCGCCGACCTTTTCGAAGTAGGCCTTGGGAATCACCGCGGCGTGGTCCAAGTGCGCGGGAAGGAGCGGATCGGGCACCTTGGTCTTGATCTCCACGGTGTACGCGTCGAGCGCCTTGGCCGAGGCGACCTTGCCTACGTAGGCCTTCATCTGCGACTTGGGGTGGGTGGCCGCGCGCAGGATCGAGAAGGCCACGTCCTCGGCCGTCATCGGGGTTCCGTCGTGGAACTTGACGCCCTCGCGCACCTTGAGGATCCAGGTGTTGGGGTCCGTGTTCTCGATCGAGACGGCGAGCACCGGAACCACCTTGCCCTCGCGGTCGTAGAAGAAGGGGGTTTCGAAGATGTGATGCTGCCAGGACAGCGTAGTGGTCTCGTTACGCAGGTGCGGGTCGAGGGTCACGGCCCCGCCCTGGTAGGCCACCACGAGCTGGTCTCCGCCCGCGAATGCGAGCGCAAACACGAATGCTAGTGCGATCCCAATACGTTTCATACACCAACCTCCCGTTCTCGTTTCCGCCGCCACCGGCGGCGTGGTTAGGGCTTCGCCCTACAGCTTAACGCACCGCCGGCGCAGCCGAATGGACTCGTTTCGAGCTGGCCGGCCCTTAGAGCTCGTAGAGCGCTCCGAAACGATCGTTCAGGTAGCGAACCAGTGCGCCGGTGGTCGGCGGCGCACCCGTCGCCCGCTCGACGAGCTGCCGCGGCGGATGGCGGCGGCCATGCCGGTGGACGCGGTCCCGCAGCCATTCGAGCAGGGGGGCGAACGCCCCGCGGGCGAAGGCCTCCTCCAGATCGCCCAGGTCGCGCCGCGCCGCTTCGAAGAGCTGGGCGGCGTAGACGTTGCCCAGGGTGTAGCTGGGGAAGTAGCCGAACATGCCGCCCGACCAGTGCACGTCCTGCATCACCCCGTCCTTGAAGCTCGCCGGGGTGACGCCGAGGTAGTCGCGGTACTTGGCGTTCCAGGCCTCGGGCAGGTCGTCCACCTCGAGCTCCCCCCGGAAGAGCCCCAGCTCGAGCTCGAAGCGGATCAGGATGTGCAGGTTGTAGGTCACCTCGTCGGCTTCGACCCGGATCAGGCTGGGCTGCACGGCGTTGACCGCGCGGTGGAAGTCCTCGAGGCCCACGTCCGCGAGCGCCGCGAAGCGCGGTTGCAGCCTGGGGTAGTAGAAGCGCCAGAAGCCCAGGCTGCGCCCCACCAGGTTCTCCCACATCCGCGACTGCGACTCGTGCACACCCATGCTGACCGCCTGGCCCATGGGGGTGCCCCAGTGCTCCGCGGGCAGCCCCTGCTCGTACATGGCGTGCCCCGCCTCGTGCACGCTGCCGAAGAAGGCGGCATTGAAGTAGTCGGGGTAGTACCGCGTGGTGATGCGAACGTCGCCGGGGCCTACCGAGAGCTCGAAGGGGTGCGCGGTGGGATCGATGCGCCCTCCCTCCAGGTCGTAGCCCAAAAGACCCGTGACCTCGTGGGCGACCGCGCGCTGCTGGTCCACCGGGTAGTCGCGGTGCAGCACCTCCACCGGGGGGCGCACCGTGGATCCACGGATGCGCTCGAGCAGCTCGCGGGTCGCGCGCCCCAGCTCCGCGAACATGGTCACGAGCCGCGCGGCGCGCTCGCCCGGCTCGTAGTCTTCGAGCAGCGCGTCGTAGGGCTCGGTCTCGTACCCTACGGCCTCGGCGTATTCGCGCTGCAGCTCGAGCACCCGCTTGAGGTAGGGCTTGAACCCGGCCCAGTCGTCCGCCTCGCGCAGCGACTCCCAGGCGCTCTCGCCTTCGCTCTGGGCCTGGGCCAGGGCGACGGCCAGGTCGTCGGGCACGCGCACGGCGCGTTCGTAGTCGCGCCGCCACTCGCGCACGTTCGCGGCCTCGGGGCTTTCGGGGTCGGCGACCAGGTCGCTGCCCCAAACCGCGTCCAACCACTCGCCGATCCGGGGATCGGTTCTCCTTTTGTGCAGCAGGCGCGCCAGCGCCGCAAACTGACGGGCGCGGTGGGCGTGCCCCTTTTGGGGGATGTAGGTGCGCTGGTCCCAACCCGCCAGCGCCCCCAGGCTCTGGTAGTAGGCGGTGTCGATCTGGAAGGTTCGCAGGGCTTCGTAGGCTTGTTCGGGCTTCACGGTATCACGCGTCCTTTTCCTCGGGCCGGAGGGTTTCGTCGCCCCCTTCGAGCGCCGCCGCGAGCGCCGCCTCCGGCTCCCGTCCGCGGCTGACCCCCGCAAGGAAGCGGCCGTAGGCCTCGTCCGGGTGGAGCCCGGCGGGCAGGGCCTGGTCCTGCTCGTCGAAGAGGGTCATCCGCCGCACCTTGCCCGGCGCGAAGAGCAGCACCGTGTTCGCCCACTGGAAGAGCTCTCCAGGGCGCAGCCGCAAGGGCTCCAGCGCCTCGGCGTCAACCTTCATGTACGCCAGCGGCAGGAAGGGCCTGAGCACCTCCTCGAGGTCGGCGCGCAACGCCCAGCGGGCGCTGCGCAGGTCCAAACTGAGGGCCAGCCCTTGGTGCAGCCCTTCGCGGAAGACCTCGGCGGCGGTGGTGCGCGCCGGGTCCATGCCGAAGGCCCAGGCACCGGCGTGGAGCACCCGCCCGCCCTCGAAGAAGCTCTCGGTAGGCGATTCCAGGTACGCGTCCGCAGCCCGGTAAGCCACGGGAGGATCGCCACCGAGCCAAAGGCTGGTGGGGCGCTCGCCGTCCTCCTGCAGCGCCCATTCCAGTTCGTGGTTCTGACCGATGCGCCGGATGCGGCGTCCGTACCCGTCCCGG